>DATKCP010000118.1:0-3334 GCA_035513115.1 Candidatus Limnocylindria bacterium
GTCGTCGTGCGTGAGGTCGGCGGCGCCGTGCTGTTCTCGCAGCGTCCCGACGAGCTCTTTCCGGCGGCATCGGTCATCAAGATCCCGCTGGTGATGGCGCTGTACGCGGATGCCGCCGAGGGCCTCATCTCCCTGGAAGAGCGCGTCCGGGTCGGCGAAACCGTCGGCGGCACCGGCATCCTCGGTGACATGCGCGACGTCCGTGATGTCAGCCTGCGCGACCTGGCGACGCTGGCCATCGCCCTCTCTGACAACACCGCGACGAATCGTCTCATCGACCGGCTGGGCGTGGGCCGCGTCGATGCGCGTATGGCCGAGTGGGGCTGCGCTCGCACCAAGCTCGCGCGCGGGATGTTCGACTGGGATGCGCAGCGCCGCGGGTTGGAGAACGTCGCGTCTCCGTCCGAGATCGTCTCGCTGCTCGAGCGGCTGGTGTGCGGGGAGCTCGTGGACCGCGCGACCTCCGACGCGGTCGTCGCGCTGCTCGAGCGCTGCCAGGACGACACGCTGCTGCGGCGCTACCTGGGGAGAGATGGTCGCGTCGCGAACAAGACCGGAACCCTCGCCGCCACGCGCAACGACGCCGCGATCGTGTTCGGGCCATCGCGCACCGTGGTCGTGGCGGCGTTGATGCGGGAGGTCGTCGATCCACTGGCGGCGGTGCACATCCTCGGTCTGATCGGGCGGGGCGCCGCGCGAGCCGCAGGTCTCGAGGTGCCGACGCTTCCATTTGTTGCCGCTGCTGACGCATGATGCGCATGTGAGGAAGCAGACCCGCTCGCGCGCCGCGCGCGCGCCTCGTGCACGGAGCATGCGACCCGTGGTCGCGGCAGGCGTTCTCGCTCTGGGCCTGGTCTGTGCTGCCGCGTTCACGGGGATAACCGTGCAGGCGAATGCCCTCGAGCGCGCAAAGGTCATGTTGAACGACGAGATCGCCGCCGAGCAGGCGCGCCGCGAGGAGCTCGAGGCGTCGGTCGCGAAAAAGACGACGACGGACTACCTGATCCAGAAGGCGCAGGACTACGATTTCGTCCAGAAGGGCGAGGGTCTCATCGCCGTGGAGCGCGCGGCACCGTCAGCGGGCGCGACGCACGCGGACGGCGGGCGAGCGAGCCGCATCGCGCGCTGGATCCAGCTCTTCTTTGGAACGCGCTGACGCGCTAGAATGCATATCGCGGGATGGAGCAGCGGTAGCTCGTCGGGCTCATAACCCGAAGGCCGAAGGTTCGAATCCTTCTCCCGCAACAGCGGACCCGGTGACGCGCCCACATCTCATTTCCGAGTCCCATTGCACCGACGTCCGCACTTTGCTAGCCAATGCCTGATGCTCGTAGTGTGCCGTGCCCTACTCGGATCCTGAGAAGCGCCGCGCGTACGGACGCGAGTGGATGCGACGCAACTCCGAGAGAGCCCGGGCGGGCATGCAGCGCTGGCGGGCCGCTCACCCCGAGAAGCATCGGGCGGAAGGCCGGGCTCGCTATGCACGGCACAGCGAGCGGCTCAAGGCCCAGATCGCCGCGTATCACCGCACCCACCCGGACGTGGTGCGAGCGAAGCGTGAGAAGCATCGCGCCCTTCGGAAAGGTGCCGAGGGCTTCTTCACCGCAAATGAGTGGCGGGAGCTCGTCGCGAAGTACGAACATGCGTGTGCCTACTGCGGCGCGATCGGTCCCTTGGAGCAGGACCACTGCCTGCCGCTGGATCGCGGCGGCAGCAACTGGATCGAGAACATCCTGCCAGCTTGCCGCGGGTGCAACGCGCGCAAGCACTTGCTGACCGAAGAGGAGTTCCGCGCCCGCCTAGCGGCAGAGGCCGCCGCGGCTCAGCCTGGGCGCATTCCCCAGGACAAGTAAGGAAAGAACGCGCCGAGCAGGCGCACCGACAGGAGGCTCAGGAGGATCGAAGCGCATAGAGCAGGGCGAGACCCATCACAACGATCAATAGAGCGAGCACCCCTGCCGTCACGACGCCTTGACCTGTTCCCGGTGGTCCTTGCGCGACCGCGACTGCGACCACGGCCTCGCCGGAATCTCGGGAGCCGCCGCAACGGCAACCAGCCGCCGATCTCGCGATCGCTCGCGAGCTCACCGCTTCTCCTTGCGCGAGCCTCATCGCGCTCATGCCACGACCGTACGTGACCACGCTCGGCACAGATCGCGCGCGGGTCACATACGGCAGCACAGTACTCGTACGGTTCCCATTGCACCGGCGTTGGCTGTTTGCTACATGAGTGGCGTGGCGTACAAGGATCCGGAGCGACAGCGCGCCTACGCGCGCGAATGGCTGAAGCGCAACGCTCAGAAGGCGCGCGATGCGGTTCGTCGTTGGGGCAAGGCGCATCCCGAACAGCGTCGTGCGGCGAAGCGCCTGTACTACACGCGGCACCGCGAGAAGCACAAGACGGTGATGACCGCCTACCACAAGGCTCATCCCGAGGTGCTTCGAGCCAAGAGCAACGCGTATCGGGCCCGCGCTCGCGAGGCGGAAGGGCACTTCACGAGCGCCGAGTGGCGTGCCCTCGTTGAGAGTCACGGCGGGAGGTGCGCTTACTGCCTCGTCGTCGCGCCCCTTGACGTGGAGCACCGCATTCCGCTGAAGCGCGCAGGGACGAACTGGATCGCGAACATCCTCCCGGCCTGCCGGCCATGCAATCGGAAGAAGGGCCAGCTCACCGACGAAGAGTTCCGAGCGCGGCTGGCTGCGGAGCGAACTCTGCTTCGCTCGTAGAATGAGCATCGCGGGCGCTCGCGGCTGGGTAGCTCAGTTGGCCTAGAGCAGTCGACTCATAACCGACCGGTCGGCGGTTCGAATCCGCCCCCAGCCACCGGTGTCAGACACAGCGGCGTCGACCATCTTGAGCACCGCCCGTTCATACGCGTGCGCCCACGCAATCCTGCGTCCCGGGCCGCTCGTCCTCGCCGTCTCCGGCGGCACGGACTCGACCGCCCTATGTCTCGTCCTATCGGCGCTGCGTGAAGAGCTCGCGCTCGTACTCCACGTCGCGCACTTCGATCACCGCGCTCGCCCCCGCGCGGCGGCGGCGGACGCCGCGTTCGTCGCGGAGCTCGCGAACCATATCGGCGCGCCGCTCCGTGTCGGTCGCGCGGACGCGGCGCCGAAGAACGAGGACGACGCGCGCAGCGCGCGGTACGAGTTCCTCCGCCGGGTGGCGCGCGAGCACGGCGCGACGGCGATCGCGACCGGGCACACCCGCGACGATCAGGCCGAGACGGTGCTGCTCCATCTCACCCGCGGCACCGGGCTCGCGGGCCTCGCGGGCATGCGCCCCGAGCGTGACGGCATCGTCCGTCCGCTGCTCGCGCTCGGTCGCGCG
>DATKCP010000119.1:0-21341 GCA_035513115.1 Candidatus Limnocylindria bacterium
TCCTCGGCGATGATCATGCGCTGTACCTCGCTCGTCCCCTCGTAGATGCGGAGGATGCGTGCGTCACGATACGCGCGCTCCACCGGGGAGTCCTTCATGTAGCCCATACCCCCGTGGATCTGCAGCACCCGGTCGGCCACGCGGTTCGCGAGCTCCGACGCGTACACCTTGACCATCGCCGCCTCGCGTGAGACGCGGACCCCGCGGTCGAGCTTCGCGGCCGCGTCGTAGACCATGAGCCGCGCCGCGTGGATCTCGACCGCGCTGTCCGCCAGCATCCACTGGATCGCCTGATTCGCCGCGATCGGCTGGCCGAACTGCCTGCGGCGTTGGGCATGCGCGACGGCGAGCTCCAGCAGGTACTGACTGGTGCCGACCGCGCCGGCCGACAGCGACACGCGTCCGATGTCCAGCGCGGCGAGCGCCGTGCGGAAACCGGCGCCGACCTCACCGCCGAGCACGTTCTCCTCGGGCACCTCGCAGTCCTCGAAGATGAGCTCGCCGGTGTGCGATCCGCGCAGTCCCATCTTCTCGTCGATCTTGCCGACGCGGAAGCCCTTGAAGCCGCGCTCCACGATGAACGCGGTGATGCCGCCACGCGCGCCTTTCGCGCGGTCGTTGGCCGCGTAGACCACGACGACGTCGGCGATCGGCCCGTTGGTGACCCAGATCTTCGTGCCGTTCAGCAGCCAATTGCCGCCGTCCTTCCTCGCGGTGGTCTGGATCGACGCCGCGTCGGATCCGCTCGACGGCTCGGTGATCGAGAACGCGGCGAGCCTGCGGCCGGCGGTCAGGTCGGGCAGATAGCGACGCTTCTGTTCGTCGGTGCCACCGAGATAGATCGACATGCTCCCGATCGACGTATGCGCACCGATGAGGTTCGAGAACGCCGCCGAGGTCCGCCCGAACTGCTCGAGCGCAAGGCAGTAGCCGAGATCGCCCGCGCCGGCGCCGCCGTACTGCTCGGGGAAGGGCAGGCCAAAGAACCCGAGCGCCGCCATCTCGCGCACGATCTCGTCGGGGATCTCGTCGCGCTCCTCGACCTGCTTCTCGATCGGCTGGAGACGCGTCTCCACGAAGTCGCGCACCGTTCGCGCGAGGAGCGCCAGCTCGTCAGGGATGTCGAAGTCCATCACGCCTCCCCGACATGGATCGCGGCGATGCCGAGGCTGAGCTTCTCGTAGCGTACGCGCACGAAACCCGCCTCGCGCATCCGATCGGCGAGTCCCTCCGCGCCCGGGAACGCGGCCACCGAGCGTGGCAGGTACCGGTACGCCGCGGCATCTCCGCCCAGCAGGGATGCGATGAGCGGCGAGAGCCGTTGGAAATACACGTGGAACAGCGCGCCGAGGAGTGGACTCGGCGGCGTGGACAGCTCGAGGATCACCGCCCGCCCGCCGCCGCGCAGCACCCGGCGCACCTCGCGAAGGCCGAGCGCGAGGTCGCCGAAGTTGCGGACGGCGAAGCCGGCCACCACGCGGTCGAGCGAAGCGTCCCCGAACGGGAGGCGGTCGGCGGTCGCAAGGAGCGGCACGAAACGCCGCTCGTCGCGGGCCTCGGCGCGCCGGCGCGCCGCGCTCAGCATCATCCAGGAGACGTCGGCGCCGAAGACGCGAGCGGAGGGGTCGGACGCATCGAGCAGACCGAACGCGAGATCACCGGTGCCGACACCGAGGTCGAGCGCGATCTCGCGCGGGCCCAGTCGAGCGAGCGCCGTCGCGCGCCGGCGCCATCCGACGTCGCGTCCGCCCGAAAGGACGCGATTGAGCGCGTCGTAGCGCGGTGCGACGCGGTCGAACATCTCCGCCATGCGCCGGTCGTGGCCTGAGCGCGTCACTTCGTCTTTCACGCTACCGTGACGCCATCGGCACCGTCCTCTTCGTGTACGCGCATCCCGACGACGAATCGTTCGGCATCGCCGGCACGGCGATGAAGCTCGCGGCCGCCGGGCACACGACGGCGCTCCTCACGCTCACTCGCGGCGATGTCGGCCTGTGGTTCGGGAAGGAGCGCGGGTCGTGGAGCGCGGCCGAGCTCGCCGCGGAGCGCAGCCGGGAGTGGCGCGAGGCCGTGAAGGTCATCGGATTCGAGCAGGCTCGTCTCCTGGAGTGGCCCGACGGGGGCCTGGCGGGCTCCCCCGCCGAGCGGGTGACCGCCGATGTGGTGCAGTTCATCCGCGAGATCCGGCCCGACGTGGTCTGCACCTTCGGGCCCGAGGGCGCGGGCAGCGAGCACGACGACCATCGCGCGACGTCCTTCTACGCGGTGCGCGGCTTCCATCGCGCCGCGCTGGCCAGTGAGTACGCGGCCCGCGGCGAGCCCCACGCGGCACGCCGTCTCTTCTTCAACGCATCGCCCCTGTTGCCGGATCTGCCGTTCATCGCGATGACGCCGACACACATGATCGACATTCGCGATTTTCAGGACCGTAAGGCGCGCGCCTTCGAGTGCCACAGGACGCAGTTCAAGGACAAGGGTCGCTTCTACCAGATGCTCGAGCGGCGGGGCGGCAGGGAGTTCTTCCACCTCGCGATCGACCGCAGCGCGACGGTGCCCGATCCCGGCGACCTGCTCGCCTGATGGAGACGATCCTCACCCTCCCGCTCGTCCTCGCCGTGGTCCTGGTGGAGCTCGCCGTCGGGGGCACCTTCGTGAGCTGGTTCCTCGAGCGCCGGGGCGAGGCGCCCGGGGGGTTCGTGAAGCTCGTTGCGGGGGTCAACGCGGTCGCCGCCGCGGCCGCGGTCGGCCTCGTGCCCGCGCTGCCCGGCGGCGACGCGGCCGTGCGCGTCGGCCTCGACGCGGGCCCGCTGTCGTCGTTCGGCCAGGCCCTCGGGCTCGTCGCCATCCTCATGACCGCGCAGCTCGCCTTCGCGTTCTTTCCCGCGCCCTTCCTGCGGAACGTCGGCGCGATCCTCGCGATGGCCGCCGGCGTCCTCGCGCTCGGCGTCGCCACCGTGGCGCGACCGGCGCAGGCGCCGTACGACGTCTTCGCGCTGCTGGCGCCGCCGCTTGGGGCGCTCGCCCTGGGCGGACTCAGCGGCGCGATGCTTCTCGGGCACTGGTACCTCGTGACGCCCAAGCTCTCGACCGGTCCGCTGCGGAACGCATCGCTCATCGTCGTCGCGGCCGTGGTGCTGCAGCTCGTCGTGGTGCTCGCGACGGTGATGCGCGGCGATCTGGCGGGAACGAGCCAGACCGGTCTCGTCGTCGCGATCGGCATTCGCATCGGCGTGGGTCTGTTCATGACGCTCGCCGTCGCGCTGGCCGCCTGGTGGACCGCACGGATGAACACGCAGTCCTCGACGGGCTTGCTGTACGTGGGCCTGGGGTCGGCGCTCGCGGGAGAGATCAGCGCGCGGGTGCTGTTCTTCCTGACCGGAGCCGCCGTCTAGCTCTTCTTCTTAGCCTTCGCCCTGGGCTTCGCCGCTCTGCCCTTCTCGATCCGATCGCGGTCCGCGAGCGCGTGCTGCACCGTCTTGTACTTCGAGAGCTCGCCGCGGCGATCCTTCTGGACGTTCTTACGGAAGGCGGGGTCGGTCGAGTGAGAGCGAGCGCGTGCGCCGTCGCGCATCGCGGCGTCGACGATCCTGGCGACCGTCCTGATCTTCCGCAGCGGCATCGGAGAAGTGTACGAAGTGGGGCTAGCGGTTCCGCTCCGCGCGGACGAAGCCGGCGGTGCCGATGGCCATGAATGCCACGAAGGTGGCCCCGATGATCGCGAGGTTCGTCGGCAGATCGAAGATCGGCACGCCCGAGCCGCTCCCGTAGTACACGTCGCGGATCAGGTCGACCGCGTAGCGCATCGGCGAGACCTTCGAGAGGATGTCGAGGAACCACGGCAGGTTCCCGATCGGATTGAAGATCCCGGCCAGGAAGAACTGCGGCAGCATGACGAACGGGAAGATCTGGTTCGCCTGCCGCTGGTTGTCGAGACGAGACAGGATGAGTACGCCGAACGCGCCGCCGTAGACGGCGATGATCAGCGCGACCGGGAGAAGCGCGACGAGTGTCTGGACGGTCATCGGCACGCCGAGAAGCAGACCGAACGCGAGGATCGCGACGAACTGCGGGAAGGCGACGAGGGACTCGCCGAGGATCTTGCCGAAGATGATCGAGTAGCGCGAGATGGGCGAAACGAAGATCTCCTGGCTGAAGTCCTGCTCGCGGTCCATGAGGAGCGAGATGACGCCCAGCGCCGTCGACTGCCAGATCGTCTGCGCCAGCACACCGGTGAACACGAAGTGCATCAGGTTGATGCCTGATGTCTCGCCGAAACCCGACTGGAGGCTGGTGCCGAGGATGCCGATGAAGATGAGCGGGAACGCGAAGTCCGCGACGATGCGGGCGCGGTCGCGCAGCAGCTTGACGAAGTCGCGGTGCGCGAGCGTCAGGATCGCGGAGACCTCAGTCACTGACTTTCCCCACGATCTCGAGATAGGCGTCCTCGAGGCTTGGCATGTGCGTCCGCACGAGCGTGAGCGGCGTGTCGATCGCCTTCAGCGCGGCGTGTGTGCGGCGCGAGTCGACGTGCACGCGGAACGGACCGTCGCCGTCGCTGCGGAGCTCGAGCCGGGAGAGCTCCTCGCGCAGGCGCGCGCGGTCGTCACTGTCGATCAGCACGTACTCCTGTACGAGGTCGGACTTGATGCGCGCCGGCGTGCCGAACGAGACGACCTTGCCATCGTCGATGATGCAGATCGTGTCTGCCTCCTCGGCCTCCTCGAGATAGTGCGTGGTCAGGAAGACCGTGGTCCCGCTCTCGCGCCGGATCGTTCGCAGGTAGTCCCACAGCGTCCGGCGACTGGGAACATCCAGGCCGGCGGTCGGCTCGTCGAGGAACAGCACCTTGGGTCGATGCATGAGGCTGCGCACGATCTCGAGCTTGCGCCGCATCCCCCCGGAGAACGTGCGCATCGGCTTCCCGATCTCGTCGGCGATGCCGAGCAACGCGGCCAGGCCTTCGACCTGCTCGCGATACGCCCTGGGCATGAGACCGTAGCTCGGCGCGTACGGGTAGAGCCTGTAGAGGATCGCGTGGAAGCGGACGTTCTCCTCCGCGGTCAGGTTCATGTCGAGGCTCGGACGCTGGAAGATGATGCCGACGATCCGCCGAACCGCGCTGGCCTCGCGCACGATGTCGTGACCGTCGATCGTGGCGGTGCCGCCCGTCGGCGAGAGCGTCGTCGTCAGGATCGAGATCGTCGTCGTCTTGCCCGCGCCGTTCGGGCCGAGCAGGGCGAAGAACTCCCCGGCGCGAACGTCGAACGAGATCCCGTCGACGGCGTTGCGGTCGGCCTTCTTGTAACGCTTCGTGAGTCCCGCGAGATGGATCACCGCTTCGCTAGCGGCCGGCCGCCCGCCTCCGCGGGTGACGCTCGCGGATCGGCTCGTCTTCGAGCTCCTCCCACTCCCGCGCGCTGTAGAGGTTCGCGGCGAGGCCGGCATCGGCGATGAGGAGCACGAGGCCGGCGATCGCGAGGAGGAACGGTGCGGGTGAGACCGCGGCCTGACTGAGCTCGAAGCTGCGCAGAGCCGCGGAGATCCCGTAGAGCAGGAGCGCGCCGATGGCGGCGGCTTCGTCCATGCGCGCGAGCCCGCGATCCTCGCGATCGACGTCACCGTACTCCACGACAGCGGTGATCGCGGCGATGCCGACGACGACGAAGGTGGTCACGACGAGCCACTGCGCGGCGATGACGAATGGATTGGTGTCCCGCCCTCCCCAGCCGAACCAGGCCATGAGGTCGACGATCGTCGCGGCAAGGCCGAGCCCGATCGCGACGAAAGCGAGCGACGCGCGCGGCGCGAAGCCCAGACGACGACCTTCGAGGAGCTCCTTCACGGAGCGCTCATGCTAGCGGGGCGGAGGACCCTCCGTCGGCGCCGGCAGTCAGCACCCGGGCTCGCCGTCGTGCCCGCAGCACGCCCGTCGCCGCACGACACGGAGCCACGCGTTACGGGACGCCACGCCGAGTCGACGCGGCAGCGGGATCTGGCTGTCGGTGAAGTTGCGGATCGCCCGGAGGAAGCTGCCCCGGCGGCGGCGGCGCATCTCCGTACTATCGCGGTGATGTCAGAGGACGCAAAGAGCGGAACGCGGCACGGCGAGCTCACCCTTCGGGAGATCGAAGAGCTGCTTCCGGGGACCGGTGAGCTCATGGCCTCGGTCGGCCAGTGCTGGTGGAAGTGCGCGTACGCCGCTCGCGGTGGCAACTGGCAGCTCGCCGCGTATTTCGTGCGCCGGGTGCGCGGACTGCAGCGCAAGCTCGCCGTCGTGCGACCCAAATACTCGGGCGATCTCGCGGCCTTCGAGGAGCAGCACATCGGCCCGGCGCTCGCCGCTTGCGATGCGCGGGACGGGCGCGCGTTCGATCGGGCCTTCGCCGCCGCCACCGACAAGGCGAACGAGCTGCACGTGAAGTGGGCGAAGCCCTACATCCGCTGGACGCTGCCGGACGAGCCGCCGAAAGACCTGGAGATGTCGTCCCAGCCGTAGCCCGACTCGGTGATGCGCACGCCCTCGAGCTCGCGTTCCTCGTCACGAACGTGGACCCCGCCCATCCGCTCGTAGAACCGGCGTGAGGGCGCGTTCTCGCGCAGGACCCAGATGATCATCGAGCCCAGACCGCGCTCGAGGAGCTCACTCGCGGCGGCTTCCAGCATCGCGCGCCCCGCGCCGCGGCCCTGATGCTCCGGGAGGACATAGATCGCGTAGACCTCGCCGCCGAACGGGCCGTCGGGCGTCCGCGAGCGTCCGCCGATGCAGAACCCGAGCACGGCGCCGCCGTCCTCGGCGACGAGCACGAACTGGTGTGGCGGCAGCGCGGCCATCTGCGCGCGGCGCCGCGTCGCGTCGTAGCCGAGACCGGCGAGGAGGGAGTCCGGCATGAGGCCGCGGTACGCGTCGCGCCAGGTGTCGGTACGGACACGCTCGATCGCGTCGGCATCGTCCACCAGCGCACGTCGCACGCGCACGGCGCGAATCTTAGGCTGCGTCACGCGATGCTCGGCGACTGGGTCATCTTCTTCCTCGCGCTGCTTCTCGTGCCGGTGCTGCTGCTCGAGGAGACGAGCACCGATACGGCCCTCGTCGGCGCGGCGACCGTCGCGAACGCGGTCATCTGGCTCCTGTTCGCTCTCGACTACGCGGTCGATCTCTGGCGAGCCCCCAATCGTGGCGCGCACGTCGCCTCGCACTGGTGGGACCTCGCGCTGATCGTCGTGTCGCCGCCTCTGCTCGCGCCGCCGGAGGCGCAGGCGCTGCGAGTGCTGCACGCCGCGCGTCTGCTCCGCGTGTTCGCCGTGGTCGGCGTCGCGTACGACCGCCTCGGGCGCCCGCTGACGCGCACCGCGGCGCTCGCGATCGTCGGCGTGCTGTTCGCGGTCATCCTCGCCGGGGGACTGCTGATGCACTGGGTCGAGCCGAGCGCGTTCCCGAACGTCGTGGCCGGCTACGGGTGGGCGATCGCGACGCTGGTCACCGCCGGGCACGCCTCACCCGAGGCGACGACCGTCGTGGGACGCGCGATCTCGTCGACGATCGTCGTGATGGGACTCGGCACCTTCGTCGCGCTCGCGGCGAGTCTGGCAGGGAGACACTGATGAGAGCGGAGGCGGGCGTCTCTGGACGCCCGCCGCCGCGGCACTCAAGGGTGCGCGTCGAACCAGTCGGCGATGCGGCGCGCGTGCTCGACTCGGTTGCGCGGCTTTCCGCCTCGCGTCAGGTCATGGTTGTCCTCGGGGAAGCGGACGAACGTCGTCTCCACCCCGTGCAGGCGGAGCGCGATGAAGAACTGTTCGGCCTGCTCGATCGGACAGCGCAGGTCGCGCTCGGCGTGAAGGATCAGGAGCGGCGTCTTGACCTTCGGCACATAGGTCAGAGGTGAGCGCTCGATGAGCCTGGCCGCGTTGTGCCACGGGGTCGCCTCGCCCATCTCGTGCTCCCAGAAGTGCCAGCCGATGTCGCTGGTCCCGAAGGCCGAGATGTTGTTGCTGATGCTCCGCTGCGTCGCCGCGGCGCGGAAGCGTGTCGTGTGGCCGACGATCCAGTTCGTCATGAAACCGCCGTAGCTTCCGCCAGTGAGGTACAACCGTTCCTCGTCGACCCACCCCGTCGCGAGCGCGTGATCGACGCCGGCCATGAGGTCCTCGTAGTCCTTGCCACCCCAGTCGCCGACGCAGGCGGTCGAGAACTTCTCGCCGTACGCGTGGCTGCCGCGCGGATTCGTGTAGAGGACGCCGTAGCCCCGCCCGGTGAGGACCTGGAACTCGTGGAAGAAGCCGTTGCCGTAGGTGGAGTGCGGGCCACCGTGCACTTCGAGCACGAGCGGCCATTTCTTCGCGGCGTCGAAGCCGCGCGGCCTCATCAGCCACCCCTCGACCATCCAGCCGTCCGCGCCCTTGAACTCGATGCGCTCGGATGGCGTGATGTGGCGCGCGCGAAGGAGCTCGCCATTGAGATCGGTGAGGCAGCGAAGGCCGTTGCCCAGCTCGCCGGCCGCGACGTCGCCCGGGCACGTCGCGTGCGAGAAGACGCAGGCGAAGCGACGCGCGTCGCTCGCGAGGGAGAGACTCACGACCTGATGCGCGCCGAGTGTCTCCGCGCGCACGTCGCCGCCGGCGACCGGCACGCTGTACACGTTGGCGGTGCCCTGGTCCGAACCGACGAAGATGACGCGCGTGCGGTCCGCGCTCCACCGCGGAGGCAGCGTCTGCACGTGCGCGCGCATGTCGCTCATCACCACCGAGCCGACGGTGCGGTCCCATCCCGCGAGCAGGTCGGTGCCCTTGCCGCCGCCGGCCGCGGCCCAGACCCAGAGGTGCACGTTCTTCGCGGACGACCCGATCGCCTTCCCGACCCCGTAGCACGCGATGGTCGCACCGTCGTGCGACCACGACGGATTGCCGTACTGGCCGACTTCGTCCGTCACGCGGCGGACCCTGCCGTCGGTGACGGATGCGACGTGGATGTCGGCGACGGTGTTCCGCTCGCGTTCCGGGCTGCGATTGGAGACGAACGCGATCTCGCGGCCGTCGGGCGACCACGCGGGCTGCGCGTCGTCCCAGTCGCCGTCGGTCAGACGCCGCGGCTCGGATCCCGCGACATCGACGATCCACACGTGCTTGCGGCGCTGGTCGGAGAGGAAGCCTTCGTCGGTCTTGTACCGCATGCGCTCGTAGACGCGCGGCCCTTCGTCATCACCCTCACGCGGGGGGTCCTCGGGGGGTGAAGCCCCCCGGTGGCTGTCCTTGACCGTGAACGCGATCCGGAGTCCATCGGGCGACCACGCGATGTCGCCGCAGTCGTCGTCGAGTGACGTGAGCTGTCGCGCCTCGCCGCCGTCCAGCGACAGCACGAACACGTTCTTCGGTTTGCGCTTCTTGCCGTCGGTCTTCTCAGCAGCGGCGCGGTCGGACACGAAGGCGAGAGCGCGTCCATCGGGCGACCAGCGCGGCAGCGTGTCCTGCCCGGGTCCGGTGGTGAGGCGACTCGCTTCGGATGAGCCGTCAAAGGGAACCAGCCAGATCGCGGAGCGATAGCCGTCGCGCTCGGGCGCGACGGTGCGGACGGCGAAGGCCACGCGCTCTCCATCAGGCGAGAGCTGGGCGTCGCTGAGGAAATGGAAGGCGTACAGGTCCTCCGCGGTCATCGGAGGAAGAAGGTCTGGCAACGGGTCGTATCGTGCCATATATGGGACGTCTGACGCCCCGCGAGCGCACCGGACTGCTGATCGGCGTGCTCGCGATGTTCCTCGCGCTCGACGTCGCGTTCCTCGTCTCGCTCGTCGGCCTGCCGTTCACGCCACTGGCGCTCGGTCAGGCGATCATCGACGTGCTCCCGGGCTGGATCAGGGTCCCGCTCATCGAGCTGCTCCACTTCTGGGCAAAGGCGCTCCTCGTCGTCGGCGTGCTCGCGCTGTTCCTCCTGGCGGGCGGCGTCGCCGGCATGTTCGCGATCTCCTCGCGGCGCGGCGATGCGTCGGTGATCGCGACAGTCGCGGCGCCGTGGATCGTCGCGGTCGTGCTGGGCCAGCTCTTCGCCGGCGAGAAGATCGATCTGGGCACCAGCGTGGTCGATGCCGCCGTCGGCCTGGTGGCGAACGCGCTGGCTCTGGCGTACCTCGCGCCCGCCGCGCTCGCGCGCGAGGCGGAGCCGATGCCGTCGCGCCGGCGGATCCTCCTGGGTGGCGCCGCGCTGGCCGCGGTCGCGGCGCTCGGCGGGCTGTCGCTGTCACGCGCGCTGCCCATCGCCGGCACGCGCCTCGGCAACCTCCCCTCGGCCGCGCGTCGTCTCGTGCAGGCCGTCACGCTCGCGCCGGCCGATCCGGACATCGATGCGCTCGCCGGGATCACTCCGCGCATCACGGCCAACGAGGATCACTACACCGTCGACACGACGCTGGTGAAGCCGCGCGTCGACATCGCGACATGGACGCTGGATGTCACCGGTGCCGTCGAAGCGCCGTTCTCGCTCACGTATGAAGAGCTGCTCGACCTGGACGCGATCGAGCAGGCCCACACCCTTGAATGCATCAGCAACGCGACCGGCGGCGAGCTGATCGGTACCGCCGTCTGGACCGGCGCGCGCATGCGCGATCTCCTGCAGCGCGCGCGGCCGGCCGCCAACGCCTACGACGTCGTGCTGACCTCGGTCGACGGCTACGTCGACTCCTTCCCGATCGCGAAGGCGATGGAGCCGGAGACGCTACTGGTCTACCTGATGAACGGCAAGACGCTGCCGCAGGACCACGGGTATCCGGTGCGCACGCTCGTGCCGAACATCTACGGCATGAAGAACGTGAAGTGGCTGCGCTCCATCGAGGTCGCGACCTTCGACAAGCTGGGCTACTGGCAGGAGCAGGGCTGGTCCGACGGCGCGATCGTGAACACCGGCACGCGCATTGACGTCCCGGCGCGGACGCTCAGGTGGGACGGTGGCGAGGTCACCATCGCGGGGATCGCGTTCGCCGGCTCGCGCGGGATCACCAAGGTCGAGGTCTCGTTCGACGGCGCGAGGACCTGGCAGACCGCGAAGCTGGAGGCCGCCATCGGTCCGCTCACGTGGCGCCGCTGGTCGGTGCGGTGGACACCGCCGAGCGCCGGGACGCACACTCTGCAGGCGCGCGCGACGGACGGCCGCGGCGAGACCGAGACGCCGGTGCCGCGCCAGCCGTTCCCGAACGGCGCCACCGGGTACCACGTGCTGCAGGTGAACGTCAGCCGCTAGCGACTCTTGCGCCAGAAGTTCACGTCAACGATCCGCAGCCGCTTCGCGGTGACAGGGATGAACGGCGGTGTCGGCGTTCGCATCGCGGCATCGTACCGGCCTCGTTAGGCTGTGCATCCCAGTGGCGAAGAGACGTTTCACGATCAGCGCGATCCTTCCGGGCTACACGGCACCGAGCAACGAGTGGCGGCGCCGCGTGCACTCGGCGGTGCTCGAAGCGCAAACGAGCCGCGGCGTCGGTTATCGCGACAGCGATCCGCTCGAGCTGCGCATCGCGCTCTTCCTCGGCAACCGTCCGCTCGACATCCACGAGATCGACGAACGGGTGAAGGACGTCATCGACGCGCTCGGCGGTCACATCGCCGGCCCGCGAAGCCGCCGACGCATCGCGCCGATCATCCCGACGCCGGAGCAGATCCGGCGGATCGTCCTCGAGAGGGTCACGTACTGGTCCCAGCGCGGTCGGCCGTTCGGCCAGCTCACCATCGCGCGCTACCGACGCCGGCGCGCGTGAAGCTCGGCACCGGCGCTCTGGTGTGGGCCGGCTTCGACGGGCCACAGGCGCCGGGTCCGCTCCTCGACGCGATCCGCGACGGAAAACTCGGGGGCGTCCTGATCTTCGCGTTCCGCGGCAACATCCGATCCAAGGCGCAGGTCCGCGCGATGCTGCGCGAGATCCAGGACGCGGCTCGCCGCGGCGGATTGCCGCCGGTGCCGGTCGGCATCGACCAGGAGGGCGGGACCGTCATCCGCATCGGCTATCGCGCGACGTTCCCGAGCGCGATGGCGATCGGCGCGACGGGGGACCCCGCATACGCGGAGCGCGCGGCGCGCGCGGTCGGCGAGGGCCTCCGCGCGGATGGCATCGCCGTGAACCACGCGCCCGTCTGCGACGTCAACTCCGACCGGCGCAATCCGGTCATCGGCACGCGCGCGTTCGGCGACGACGCGCGGGGCGTCGCCGAATTCGCGGCCGCCTGGGTTCGCGGCAGTGAGGCCGTCGGCGTCGCGACGACGCCGAAGCACTTCCCCGGCCACGGCCACACCTCGCAGGACTCGCATCTGGTGCGACCCGAGGCCAACGTCGATCGGGCGACACTGGAGAGCCGCGAGCTCGTTCCCTTTCGCGCGGCCTTCGCGGCGGGAGCGAGCGGCGTGATGACGGCGCACGTGCGCTATCCGGCGCTGGACCCAAAGAACGGCGCCACCGTCTCGCGCGCGATCCTCTCCGATCTTCTTCGCGGCCAGCTTGGCTTCACCGGCCTCGCCGTCACCGACTCGCTCGACATGAAGGGCATCACCGAAGTGGACGCGCCCGATCAGATCGTGACGCGAGCCATCGCCGCCGGAGCCGACGCGGCGATGGTCACGACCGGTCTCGATCGGCAGCTCGCGGCGGCGGGCTGGATCGACGCGGGCGTCGATGCGACGCGCGTGACGGAGGCCCTGGGGCGCACTACGGCCTTCCGGAAGCGCTTCGCGATCGAGGTGCCCGAGGACGACATCGACGACACGCCGGCGCGCCAGCTCGCCGCCGAGATCGCCGATCGGGCGATCACGCACCACGGGGCGCCGCTGCCGCCTCTCGACGCGCGCGTGCGTGTCGTGACGTTCGGATCGGCGCGTCAGTCGTTCGTCGAGGAGACGGCCGATCCGCTCGGCGCGCTGGAGCGCGCGCTACGAGCGCGGTTCGGCGAGCGCCTCGCGTTCGGCCGCGAGGGCCGCGTGCCCGATGGCGAGGGCACCCTCGTCGTGTGCACCTCGAACGCGGCGTTCCAGCCGGACCAGGCCGCTCGCGCCCGCGAGCTGCTGGCACGGGGCGGCCTGCTTTGCGCCATCCGCAGCCCCTATGACGCCTCGCTGTTGCCGGGCACTCCGGCCCTCCTCACCTACAGCGACGTCCCGCCGTCGCTCGAGGCGCTCGCGGCCGTGCTCGCCGGCGAGCGGCGGCCGACGGGACGATCGCCGGTCCGGCTGTGAACCGGCGGCGCTTCCTCGGTGCCGCCGCCGCGACGGTCGCGGCGTGCGCCTCGCCCGAGCCAGAGCCGTCGCGCACCAGGAGTCTCCTCTCATCGCTCAGCGTCGACCAGCGAGCGGGACAGACCATGGCGATCGCGTTCCACGGCTCGTCCGTCACGAGCGCGGTGGAGGAAATGATCCGCTCGCGCGGGCTCGGCGGGCTCGTGCTGCGCGCGGAGAACGCCCCCGACGCCGCCGGGCTGGCGCGCATCTGCGCCGATCTGCAGCGCATCGCCACCGAGGCGAAGATCCCGCCGCTGTTCCTCGCGCTCGACCAGGAGGGCGGCTCCGTGGTGCGCGTCGCGAGCGGCATGACGGTGTTGCCGAGCCAGATGGCGCTCGCGGCGACGCCGGAGCCGGTCGCGGCGGTCCAGCGGGCCGCGACGATCACTGCGGAGGAGCTGCGGGCGAACGGCGTGAACTGGAATTTCGCGCCGGTGGCAGACGTGAACAACGAGCCGCTGAATCCGATCATCGGGAACCGCTCGTACGGGTCGGATCCGCAGCGCGTCTCCACGCTCGTCGGCGCTGCCGTTCGCGCGTATACCGCCGCGGGCCTGATGTGCTGTGCGAAGCACTTTCCCGGGCACGGCGCGGCCACCGTCGACTCCCACGTGGCCCTGCCGATCATCGACGTCGATCGCGCGCGTCTCGACCGCGTCGAGCTCCCGCCCTTCCGCGCGGCCATCGCGGCCGGCGTACCGGCGATCATGCTCGCGCACCTCGTCGTGCCGGCCGTGGATCCGACGCCGTCGCTGCCCGCGTCGCTGTCGCGCCGTGCCGTGACCGACCTGCTCCGCCGGGAGCTTGGCTTCGCCGGTCTCGCGGTCACCGACGACCTGGAAATGGGCGCGCTCGCCGCCATCGGGGAGGCCGTCGCGGGCCAGCGCGCGCTCGAGGCTGGCGCGGACTTCGTGCTGTTCCGCTTCGACGAGGCCGCCCAGCGCGAGGGCCATCGTCTGATCACCGTCGCGATCCTGAACGGTTCGTTGCCACACCTCGACGTCACGATCACACGGCTGCTCGACATGAAGCTGCGCTTTGGCATCCTCGATCCGACCACGCCGCGCAGACCCGATCTGGCCGCGAACGCCGCGGCCGCGCTGGACATCGCGCGGTCGAGCATCACGGTCCTGCACAACGAGGGACGCGCGTTGCCGCTGCGTGGCCGTGTGTACGCGATCGCCACGACGACGGCCGACCTCACGCCGCTCCCCGGCGACAGCGACCTCGCGACCGAGCTGAGGCGAACGCGCGCCGACGTCGTGAGCCGCACGTTCGGGACGAACATCGGCGAGACGGCCATCGCCACCGCGCTGAACGAGGCGAAGAACGCGGATGTCGCCGTCGTCGGCGTGGCGGATGTCGGCATCAACGAGGACCAGTTGAGGCTCGTCTCGCGGCTCGCAGCCGCGAAACCGACGGTGCTCGTATCGCTCCGCGGGCCTTACGACGTGCGCTTCGCGCCGAACGTCGCGGCCAGCGTCTGCGCCTACGACGGCCGGATGCCGTCGCTGCGCGCGGCGATCGACATTCTCACCGGGGCGCGCAGACCGGTCGGATCGCTGCCGGTGACGGTGAGCGATCGCTACCCGCTCGGCACGGGGCTGCGCGACTTCGCTTGAGCGATCTCACAGGACCCGCTCGACCCGCAGTCGAGGCGGCCGTCGGTTCGCTCTGCACCGCGTGCGTGGTGCTCGTCGAGCGCCGCGGGGAGATCGACGTCTTCGCCGCCGGAACGCTGTGCCCGGATGAGCGCGCCGGCCCCGACGCGCCATGCACGGCCGACTCGCTGTTCGATCTCGCGTCGCTGACGAAGCTCGCGACCACGGCGCTCGCGCTGTCGTTCGTGCGCGAGCGCGTGCTCGCGCTCGACACCCCGTTCCGTCAGCTCGTGCCGGATTTCCGCGGCGGCCGCAAGGACGAGGTCACGCTCGCTCAGGTCCTGACGCACACGGCCGGACTCCTTTGGTGGTTGCCGCTGTGGAAGGAGGCCGGCTCGCTCGACGAGGCCGTGTGGCGCGCGGCGCAGGAGCCCCTCGCGCAGGATCTCGGTACGTTCACGTACAGCGATCTCGGCTACATCATGCTCACGCAGGGTCTCGCGACGATCGGCGGCCGCCCGTTCGCGGACCTGGTGCGTGAAACGGTGCTCGGTCCGGTCGAGGCGGTGACCGCGGACTTCGGCCCACGCGCCGCCGAGCGGTGCGTCGCGACGGAGGACGACACCGAGTGGCGCAAGCGGCGGCTGCGCGGCGAGGTCCACGATGAGAACTCGGCGGCTGTCGGCGGTATCTCGGGGCATGCGGGGCTCTTCGGCACGGCGGCCGACGTGGCGGCGCTCGCACGCGCCTTCCGCGATGGCGCCGTCATCGGCAACGAGCTCGCCGCGCTGGCGCGGACCGAGCAGACCAGGCAGGGCAACGTTCGGCGCGGCATCGGCCTCGCCCTCCGCGCGCCGGACGGACCGATGACCGGTCGCCACTTCGGCGTCGACGCCTACGGGCACACCGGCTTCACCGGCACGTCGGTCTGGATCGATCCGCAGCTCGACCTCACGGTCGTGCTGCTCACCAACCGGGTGTACTTCGGCCGCGGCAACGACGAGGAGACCTACCGCTTCCGCATCGCGGTCCATGAAGCGGTGGCGGCTCCGTTCGCGTGAGAATCGACGCGTGATCGCCGTCGGGATGATGTCCGGCACGTCCGGAGACGGTGTGGACCTGGCCGCGATCGAGATCGAGCCGGGACCGCGCCCGAGCGTGCGCGTCGTCGCGACCGCCGAGCACCCCTTTCCGTCGGCGCTCCGCGACGCGGTGCTGCGGGCCGGAGCGGACGTGCCCCTCGCGCTCTCGGACATCGCGCGCCTGCATGCGTCGCTCGGAGACGCCTACGCCGCTGCGGCCACCGGCTTCGTCGCGACGCTGCCCCGCCGACCGGACGTCATCGCCCTCCACGGGCAGACCGTCGCGCACCTCCCCGCCGAGCACGTGACCTTGCAGCTCGGCGACGCGTCGCGCGTGGCCCGCGCGACCGGTGTGCCCACGGTCGATGACTTCCGGAGCGCGGACATGGCCGCCGGCGGTGAAGGCGCGCCGCTCGTCCCCTTCGGCGACCACGTGCTCTTCGCCGCGCATGCGCCGATCGCGTTGCTCAACCTCGGTGGCATCGCGAACCTCACGCTGATCCCGACGGCGTCCGCCGGCGACGTGATCGCGTTCGACACCGGACCGGCGAACATGCCGAGCGACGCGCTCGTCGCGCCGTCGGGCGAGGCGTTCGATCGCGACGGCCGCCGCGCGCGCGCGGGCCGCGTGAACGAGGGCGCACTCGCGGTGGCGCTGGCGCATCCGTACCTCGCGCGCCGCCCACCGAAGAGCACCGGCCGCGAGGATTTCGGCAAGCCGTTCGCCACCCAGCTCCTGGAGCGCGTGACGGCCGACGGCGGATCGCTCGACGACGCGCTCGCGACCGCGCTCGCGGTGACGACGCGAAGCATCGCGGATGCGCTCGCGCGGGAGACTCCCGCAGGCGTCAGGTGGAGCATGCTCGCGGTCGCGGGCGGCGGCGCGCGCAACGCGACGCTGATGGAGTCGCTCGCGCGTGCCGTCGCGCCGCTGCGCGTGGTGAAGACCGACGAGCTCGGCGTCCCCTCGCACGCGCGCGAGGCCATCGCCTTCGCGATCATGGGCGCATACCGCATGCGCGATCTGCCGAACGTCCTGCGGGGCGCGACCGGGGCGCGGCCGGCGGTGCGCGGCGGGGCGGTGCACCTCCCTTGAACGGCATCGTCGTCGGCATCGACGCGGGCGCGTCCAAGACGCGCGCCTTCGCGGTCGACCAGGCGGGGACGGTCGTCGGCCGGGGCGCGGGGGGCGGCGGCAACCTGCTCACCTCGCCGGACCCGCAGGGCGCGATCGCCGCGGCGCTCGCGGAGGCGCTGGGCGGGCGCTCCGCCGAAGCGGTCGTGCTCTCGTGCGCGGGCGGCGACCGCGAGATCGAGCGTACGCGCGGGCACGAGATCCTGGCCCGACACGCGCCGCCGGGCGCGAAGCTGCTCGTGACGCACGACGCGATCGCCGCGCTCTATGCCGGGAATCCGACCGGCTGCGGCGTGGTGCTGATCGCCGGCACCGGCTCGATCGCCTACGGCCGGAACGCGGAGGGCGAGGAGGACCGCGCCGGCGGTTGGGGCTACCTGATCGGCGACGAAGGCTCGGCGGTGTGGTGCGGCCTCGAAGCGCTGCGCGCGATCTCGCACTCGGTCGACGGCCGCGGAGCGCCCACGCGCATGACCGCGCTGCTGCTCCAGCAGCTCGGCGTCGGCGAGTTCAGCGACGTCCTACCGCTCGTGTACGGCCGGCCTCATCCCGCTCCGGCCATCGCCGCGGCGACCCGGGTGCTGGGGACCGCGTCCGCGGAGGGCGACGCGATCGCGAACGTGATCCTGCAGCGCGGAGCGAACGCGCTCGCGCGGGCCGCGACCGTCGTCGCGCTGACGCTCGGCCTCGCCGCGGGACCGGTCTATCTCGCGGGCGGCGCGTTCGAGAATCTGACACTCCTTCAGCGCCTGGTGCAGCTCGACCTCCTCGGCCTGCTTCCCCAGGCCACCGTGGAGCCGGTGCGCGAGGAGCCGGCCATGGGCGCGGCGCGGCTCGCGGCCGCGCTGGCGTGGAACGCAAGGTGAGCGAGGAGCGAGGTACCGAGGCGCGCAACGAGAGGGCACGCGGCCTGGAGTCGTTCACGACACGCCAGATCCTCGAGCTGATGAACGAGGAGGATGCGACCGTTCCGTCCGCGGTCCGGGAGGCGCTCCCCGCGATCGAGAAGGCGGTCGACGCGATCGTCGACGCGATCGCGGCGGGCGGCCACGTCATCTACGTCGGCGCCGGTACGAGCGGCCGTCTCGGCGTTCTCGATGCCAGCGAGGCGCCGCCGACCTTCGGCGTCGAGCCGGACCTCTTCCACGGGATCGTCGCCGGCGGCGATGCCGCGCTGCGGTCGTCGATCGAAGGCGCCGAGGACGACGGATCGGCCGGGGGCCGCGATGTCGCGCGGGTCCTGCGGCCGAACGACGTGGTCGTCGGCATCTCCGCGAGTGGCCACGCTCCGTACGTGCTCGGGGGCCTGAAGGCCGGAGCGGGTGGCGCGTCTGCGACGATAGCCATCACCTGCGATCCGGTGTCGCCGCTCGCGCGCGCGGCTCGGATCCCGATCGTCGTCGACGTCGGGCCGGAGGTGCTCGCGGGCTCGAGCCGGCTCAAGGCCGGCACGGCGACGAAGCTGGTGCTCAACATGCTCTCGACGGCGGCGATGATCCGCTCGGGGCGGACCCGCGGCGATCTCATGATCGACCTGCGTCCGACCAACGCGAAGCTGAGGGCGCGAGCGATCCGCATCGTTCAGGAAGAGACCGGGATCGAGGAGAGCGAGGCGCGGGCGCGGCTCGAAAGGGCGGGGTGGAGCGTGCGCAGGGCGCTCGAGCGATGAAGCTCATCGTCAACGCGGACGACTTCGGATACAGCGAGCGCATCTCCGCCGGGATCCTTCGGGCACACCGCGACGGGATCGTCACCGCCACGACGCTCATGACGAACGCGCCGCACACCGACGGCGCCGCGAAGCTCGCGCGCGCCACGCCGTCGCTCGACGTCGGCGTGCACATCGTGCTGACTTTCGATCGGCCGTTGGCCGACGTCGCACGCTGCCGGAGCTTGGTGGACGCGGATGGAAAGTTCTTTCGGCCGAAAGAGCTCATGTCTCGGGACATCGAACGCGACGAGGCTCTCCTCGAGTGCCGCGCCCAATACGACAAGGCTCGTGGCCTCCTCGGGCATGACCCGACGCACGTCGACACGCATCACTGGGTCCACGACCATCCCGCGCTCGAGTGGGCCATCGGCGAGCTCGCGCGCGAGACCGGCGCCGCCGCCCGGATCCACTCGGACGAGCAGCGTGATCGCCTGCGCGCGCGTGGCGTGCGCACGCCCGATCACTTCGCGCGTGAGTTCCAGCACGAGCGGAGCGTCGGCGTGGAGCCACTGCTTGCGCTCCTCGCGCGGCTCGCGACACGGAGCGGGGTCACCGAGCTCATGTGCCACCCCGGCGAGACCGACCAGGCCCTGGCCGCGCGGTCGGGCTACGCGCGAGAGCGTCCGACCGAGCTCGCGACGCTCACCGACCCGCGAGTGCGCGCAGCGGTGAAGGACCTTGGCATCACGCTCGCGACGTTCGCCGACGTATGAGGAAGGCGCTGTGGGTCGTGCGCGACCGCATCACGAACGCGCACGCGATGGACGAGCTGCTCGCGGACGCGTCCTCGCGCGGCATCTTCGACCTGGTCGTGCAGGTCCGCGGGCGCGGGGATGCGTACTACCGGTCGACGCTCGAGCCGCAGGCGCTCGCGCTCGCCGGCACCGACCTCGACCCGCTCGACCATCTCGTCCGTTTCGGCGCCGCGGTCGGCGTGCGCATCCACGCCTGGGGCAACGTGTTCTTCGTCTGGTCGGATAAGGACGCCGCTCTGCCAGGCTCACCCGGGCACCTGGTCAATCGGCACCCCCAGTGGCTGCTTCGCCCAGGCGGCGTGAAGTACCTCGACCCCGCCGGCGGCTCCGATCGGGAAGGCATCTACAGCGATCCAGCCAACGAAACGGCGCGGGAACATACGCTCGACGTCTTCACCGACGTCGTATCGCGCTACCACGTCGAAGGCTTCCACTACGACTACGTGCGGTATCCGCAGGTGACATACGCGACGAGCCCGCTTGACCACGAGCACGTCACCACGCTCGTGCGCGAGGGCGCGACGCGGCTGCGCAGAGCGCGGCCGGGCATCGTGATCTCCGCGGCGGTGTTCCCAGACCCGAACGTGGCTCGGGATCGCGTGCTGCAGCGCTGGCCCGAGTGGGCCGCGGAGGGTCTCGTCGATCTCCTGTGCCCCATGGCCTACCGGCGCGACACCGCCGAGGTCGAACGGCTCCTGTCTCTCGCGCGCGCGGCCGCGCCGCGGACCGAGATGTGGGGAGGCCTCATGGCCTACCAGGGGGAACCGCGGCTCCTGCGCGATCAAGTCCGCGCCGCGTCGAGCGCGGGCTGCGACGGCGCGATCCTGTTCGCGTACGACCCCGATTCACGCGATCTTCTGGACGTTTTCGCCCACGCCTAGCCGCGGGGTTACTCTCTTGTCCCCGTGCCGAACGAACCGACACCAACACCGGTCGCAGCGACGCCGCCCGAGGAGCAGCGCCGGCCCGACCCGCTCGCCGCGGCGGTGGCGGAGGGCGTCGTGCGGCTGCGCCGGGAGGCGGGCCTCTCGGAGCGCGCGGCCGCGCGCAAGCTCGGCACCTCGCAGACCCAGCTTCGCCGGATGGAGGACCCGCGCTACCTCCCGTCGCTCCGTTCGCTGCAGCGCGTCGCGCTCGCCTACGGCTACACGCTGAGCGTCGAGTTCGCGCGCGAGGATGCGACGCCAAAGCGCGCCGTGCCGGTGAAGGAGCCGAAGCCGAAGCGGGCCGGCGCCTCCCGCGGGGCTAGAGAGTCCGCGTCACCTTCGAAAGCCCGGCGGGCTTCTCCGGGTCGCGGCCGTGCCGCCGCGCGACGTGCGCCGCGACGTGCTGGGCAGCGACGACGAGCACGATCGGGCTGAGCAGCTCGCCCACCCGGCGCCGCAGCAGCACCGCGTCATCGACCTTCCCCGCCAGCACCTCATCGTCCGTGATGGCGTAGGTGCGCGCCCCCCGGCGGCGCATGGCGGCCGCGAGCGAACGCGTCTCCCGCTCGGTGGCGCCGCGTGCGGCGAGGAACAGCACCGGCGTGCCACGCTCAAGCAGGGCACGTGGACCGTGGGCAAAGTCGGCGCTGGAGTACGGCTCCGCCCAGACGCGCGCCAGCTCCTTGATCTTCAGAGCCGCCTCGAGGGCGGCGGGATACCCGTAGCCCCTACCGAGCACGACGAGCGCTCGTGCCGATCCGATCTTGCGCGCGATGCGCGCCGCGTCGGGCTCGCTCTCCACCGCCTCGCGCAGCGCGTCCGGCAGCTCGGCGAAGTCGAGCGGGCGATCGGCGGCCGCTGCGGCGAGCATCGCGAGCGCGA
>DATKCP010000120.1:0-10923 GCA_035513115.1 Candidatus Limnocylindria bacterium
ACGACGACGACGTACAGCGCGGAGAAGACGAGCAGCAAAGCGCGGTTGAGCGGCGGGATCACGAACCGCACCTCGACGCGCGTGCCACCGGTCTTCGCCCGGGCGGTTCCCACGGCGTGGACCGCTCGCTGGCGACGCTCCCAGACCTCGAAGTCGCGTCTCGCGATCGCTCCGACGAACTCGTTCTCCGTTTTCAGGAGTCCGAAGGCCCGCTTTGGCCGCTGGTTGATCGCAGCCGCAAGTCGCTGGAGAGCGGCGTCGGGTGGAATGCCAACGTCGAGCGACCAATCAGGAGCCACCTCGCGCTATGCCGCGGCGATCGAACAGATCGCTGAGGACTCGGCAACCGACGTCCGACACCCTGTCGGGGTGGCCGGATTCGAACCGGCGGCCTTTTGGTCCCGAACCAAACGCGCTACCAAGCTGCGCTACACCCCGTGATGATCACGAGTCTACCGGTCGGATGGATTCGAACGCGAGCAGGCGCGGAGTCGACACCGCTACTCCGCGGGCGACACGACCTTCGTGTCGTGGTACGCGATGATCTGCGCGCGAATGCGCTCGCGCAGGTCCGTCCACCACTCCGCTTCCGTACCGGGCGCCCACGCTGAACGCTGGTCGGGCTGCGCGACAACGGAAACGATGACAGTCCATTCATCGAACTCGGTCAGCTCGAGCCGCACGCGAGCGAGCTGCTTCGTCCGGTCCGTCGGCTTCAGCCACTTCGGCGAGGTGAGTACCACGGTCGACGCGAAGCCGCGGCCATCACGCGAGTCGCCCCAGCCGTCCACCAACGCTTCGGGATAGAAGCCACGCTGGCGGAGTGCGGGCAGCAGGTGCTCGAGCATCGCGCGCGCGTCGCGCTGGAAGCCGTTGAGCACGCGGGTAGCCTCTTCGTCGGCGAGCGGCGTCACGGCCACAAGGGGGGCTTTCGCTCGCGATCCGCGCGGACCGGCACCTCGGCCTCGCCCAGGGCCGCGGCGACGAGCTCGCCGCAGGATCCACACGCGCCCGCTGGAGCCTGGCCGACCGCGGCCTGGATCCTGATCCGGAGGTCGCGGCGGTCGTACGTGTGCCCACACAACATCACCTGTCCGTCGGCGATGATCGGCGGGCGCGTCGCGTGAACGCTCCCATCTCGGGCCGTGATCCAGACGAAGGATGGATTGATGGCGTACCTCGTTCGCGGGTTGACCTCAGTGTGTCATGGAAGCTCCCGCTACTCGTTACGCTTTGGTCATCACGCGGTAGTCCGCATCTGGGGCTGTGTCTGCATCACTTGCCGCGCTCGCTTCGCTCGCCTGGCCAAGACGCAGCAGCCCCAGATGCGGCGCAGCCGCATCTGGGGCTGTAGCTCAGTGGATAGAGCGCCGCCGTCCTAAGGCGGGCGTCGCCGGTTCGATTCCGGCCAGCCCCTCCGAAAAGCCCTCCGGGCGCGCGTCGGCCATCGCTGGCACAACGCGCTTGGGAGGGGGTGGAAGGTCTGGTTAGTTGAGGTTCGCGCGCGGGAGCTGCGACGCGAAGACCTGGGCCGCATCGGCGGCGTCCGCGACCCGGTAGAAGCGGCCCTGGTTGTCGGCGACGATGCGGGTCCGCCGGCCGGAGTCCTCCAGGCGCGTCGGCTTCCACTCGTACTGCACGAGAGCCTCGACGAGGTAGTTCGGCTCGCGGCGCGCATCGAGATCGGTCACGAGGTCGAGGGGCGGCTCTTCCATGGTGAACCCGTAGCCGCCGTCCGCGAGCAGCACCGGAACGCCGCTCACCGCCGTGACCTGACCGTCACGGTCGACGACGCGTACCCGCGAGGGTCGATCCACCGTTACCCCGGTCTCGAGCTCGAGCGTCGCTTTGCTCCCGTCGATGTGAAGCGCCCACCGGAACGGCACGTGACTCGCGTCAGGACCGTCGAACCCCTTCTCGGGTGCGGTCGTGACCGGCTGCGGATAGTGCGCGACCTGCTCGCGGAGCTCGAAGATCTGGCGCTCGAGCTTCTTGACATAGCGCTCGCGTTCGCGCGAGCGCTCCATCAGCGCGTCGGCGGCGCCCTGTGCGCGCTCGGCGTCGCGCTTGATCCTCACGACGTCGTTGACCGCCCATTCGAACTGCTTGATCACGCTCTGGACGCGGGAGTCGGCGTCCTCCGACAGCGCGGCCAGCTCCCGGACGTGGGCGACGCCGCGGTTGCGGCGGGCGGCCTGGAAGCTGACCCATGCGCACGCGATCCCGGCGAGGAGTCCGCTCACCGCGCCGACACCGAACCAGCGCTCCGCACCCGCGCCCATCGCGGCGATGACCACCGCGGCGGTCACGACGACCGCCCATGGGAGCAGATCGGTGCGCTGTTTGACGGGGCTCGTGGGCTCCTCGCTCGTGGGGTGGGGCGCGTTGCACATGGAGCACTCAGCCGAACTTGCGGCCGGACGCTCGGTGCGCAAAGCGATCACATTCAACCCAACACCCCGTGGTGAATCTGGCGGTGGCGGGGCCGGGGCGCATCACTCTGGTGGGGGACCGGCGCCGCCCGGGGACCGCTGATAGGTGTGTGACACTTTTCATGTGACGGCCACGCGCCCCGCCGAGCGCACGCGCCTCAGGCACTCGCTGGTGCTGCTGCTGCCGGCCGTGCTGTTCGGCCTCCTCGTGAGCGCTCAGTGGCGAACACAGTCGGAGCGCAACGATCTGACCGCCCGATACAACACGCCGCTGCTGGACGCGGCGAAGACGCTGCAGAAGGAGCAGGACACGCTGAAGCTGCAGCTCGTCGAGCTGCGTGCGGAGCTCGATCAGATCCAGAGCAGCGCCTCGACCCAGAGTGATGCCGCCAAGGATCTGCAGGCGCGCATCGACGAGCTCAAGACCGTCGCGGGACTCAACGAGCGCACCGGCGACGGCGTCGTGATCACCCTGGACGACGCGCGGGGCGCGACCGCGGTGAAGGACATCGAGAAGTCGATCTGCCACAACACCGACCTGATCGACATCGTGAATCAGGCCTGGCGCGGCGGCGCCGCAGCCATCGCGATCAACGACGAGCGCATCGTCGGCTCATCCAGCATCTACTGCGTCGGCTCGACGATCATGGTGAACGGAACGCTCATGTCGCCGCCGTTCGCCGTCGTCGTCATCGGACCGCAGAACGAGCTGCTCGCCGTCTACGACGATCCAGCGCAGCTTCGAGACATCAAGCAACGCCGCGACGTCTACGGTCTGGGCTTCCGCGTCAACCGCGCGAACGCCCTGCGGGTCCCGCCGTACCGGGGCGCCCTGAACGTTCGCTATGCGACGCCGCGATGAGATCGAATGCGGGCGTCATCGCGGTCACGGTCATCGCCATGTTCCTTGGCGTGCTCGCGGTCACCCAGATCCAGGCCCAGGAGGTGTACTCGCGCAGCCTCCAGCTCGAGACACCGGCCTCGCTCACGACGCTGATCGCGAGTCTCTCAGAGCGCAATAACTCGATCCGCGAGGAGAGCCTCGACCTCCGCCGTCGCACCGAGACGGCTCGCGATGCGATCGCGGGCGGGAGGGGATCGCTCGCCGAAGCCGAGCGCCAGCTCAGCCAGCTGCGCGTGTTCGCCGGCATGAGCGCGGTCAGTGGACCAGGGATCACGGTGCGCATCGACGGCCCGTTCGACGAGCGGGCGCTCTCGGACCTCGTGAACGAGCTCCGCAACGCCGGAGCCGAGGCGGTCGCCATCAACGCCGTTCGCGTCGGACCGCGCAGCTGGTTCGGCGCGACGCCCGGTCGCGCGCTCACCGTGGACTCGGTCGCCGTAAGCGGTCCGTTGCAGATCCGCGCGGTCGGCGCCACCGACGTGATGTATGTCGCGATGACTCGGATCGGGGGCATCATCGGGCAGTTCGAGCTGATCTATAGGGGCACACGCTTCGACGTGGGCAAGGACTCGGCGCTCGATGTGCCGGCGCTTGCGACACCGCTTCGATAACCTTCGCGGCTAGACTCGCGCGAATGACCGAGACACGCACCGCGCCCGCGAAGATGAAAGGCCCGCTTCCGCTCTACCTCGACGACGTCGTCACGCTGCGGAAGCCTCATCCGTGTGGCGGGAACACCTGGCGCATCGTTCGTCTCGGCGCGGACATCGGCCTGCGCTGCACTACTTGCGAGCACCGCGTGCTCGTGCCGCGTTCGTCGCTCGAGCGCGACATAAAGCGGTTCGTCTCACGCGGCGCGCAGGCTCCGGCGGACTAAGCCCGACCGTTGGCCGAGGTCCAGGAGGCCGCGGCACACGGCCTCTTCCGCAATCGCGCGTTCCTCGCTGTCTGGGGGGCGCAGATCCTCTCGCAGACCGCCGCGAACGCCGTCACGTCCGCGCTCATCATCCTCGTCGCCGAGCTCACGCGCTCCAACACATCATCGTCGTTCCTGATACTCCTTGCGATCATTCCCGCGGTCCTGTTCGGGATCGGAGCGGGCGTGATCGTGGACCGCACGGATCGGCGGTTCGTCCTCGTCGTCACGAACGCGCTGCGGGGCGTGGCCGTGCTGCCGCTGCTGTTCTTCGGAACGAGTGTGCCCGCGGCCTACCTCGTGAACTTCCTCGTGGCCGCGGTGTCGGTGTTCTTCGTGCCCGCGGAGTCGGCGACGATCCCGGGCATCGTGCGCAAAAGCGATCTTCTGGTGGCGAACTCGCTCTTCACCTTCACGTTCAACGGGTCGTTCCTTCTCGGATTCATCATCCTCGCGCCCATCGCCGTCAGCCTGTACGGATTCGAGCTCCTGTGGAGCGTCATCATCGTGATGTTCGCCGTCGCGTCGCTGCTGTGCGCCACGCTGCCGGCCTCCCCACCACCGCAGAAGGCGGCGCACCTCATCAGTGCCGAGTTGGCCGAGCGCGCGTTCACGGAGACCCGCCAGGGGATCTCGGAGGCATTCCACTACCTCCGGGCGACACCACTCGTCACGTGGGCCCTGGTGTACATCGCGCTGACGTACACGCTCATAGCGGTGGCCGGCGCGCTCGCGCCCGGCTTCGTGCGCGAGGTACTGAAGCTGGCGGAGCGGAACGTCGTGGTGCTGGTCGCGCCGGCGGGCGTCGGGGTGGTGTTCGGACTGGGACTGCTGAACCTCATCGGCAGCCGGATGGGCCGCGCGCGCGCCATCGGCAGCGGCCTGATGGTCGTCGGCGTCGCCCTGCTCGTCCTGGCCGCGGCGCGTCCGTTCGCCGAGGTCTTCGCCTCGCGCCTGGGCGGCGTGCTGGGCGAGGTGCTGCCGTTCTTCGTCGGCCTGGTCGGCGTCACGGCGTTCTTCTTCGGCGTGGCGTACGCGTTCATCACGGTCCCGGCGATGACGCTGCTGCAGGAGCAGCTGCGCGACGACATCCGCGGCCGTGTCTTCGGCGTGCTCAACGTCCTGGTCTCGACCTTCAGCTTCCTGCCACTCATCTTCGTCGGTCCGATCGCGGACCTGTGGGGTGTCGCGCCGGTCTTCGTCTTCGCCGCGCTGGTCGTGTTCGGCGTATGGCTGGCGGGCCGTCCGGTCCGGCTACGATCGGCTCTCCAGTGACCTCTCCGCGCGCCACCTTCCTGCACTACCTCGGAGAGCACCGGCTCCGTCTGGCCTTCGGCGTCGTCATCGTCGGCCTCGCCGCATTCTTCGCGGTCCTCGGTCCGCTGATCATCGGCCGCATCGTCGACGCGCTGACGCAGGGGGCAGAGCTGGAGGCGGTGCTGCGCCTCGCCGGGCTGATGGTCGTACTGGCGGCCATCGAGAGCACGCTGCGGGGGCTCGGCCGATGGCGGATCCTCGACTCCTCGCGGCGCATCGAGTACCGCATGCGCAACGACCTGCTCGCGCACCTCCAGACCATGCATCTCGGGTACTTCCAGCACCAGCGCATCGGCGACCTGATGGCGCGACTGACGAACGATCTCCAGGCGGTCCGGCAGATGGTCGGCTTCGGCATCCTGATGCTGGCCAACACGCTGCTGACGCTGCTGCTCACGTTCGCGTGGATGTTCAGCGTGGACACGAAGCTCGCGCTCGTGGCCCTCATCCTGACGCCGTTCTCCTCCTACACCTTCTGGACCATCGGCCGGCGCGTGAACAAGCGCTTCGAGCAGCTGCAGGCGCAGTTCGGCGATCTGTCGGCCAAGGCGCAGGAGAACTTCTCGGGGATCCGCGTCGTGAAGGCGTTCTCGCAGGAGGAGCCGGAGATCCGGTCGTTCGCGGCGGTGAATCGCGAGTACCTCGACAAGGCGGTCGCGCTCGCGAAGGTCAACGGCCTGATCTGGCCGCTGATGAACTTCATCCTGGGCGGCGCGGTGCTGGCGATCCTGTATGTCGGCGGGCAGGATGCGATCGACAGGCGTCTCACGATCGGACAGCTGGTGCAGTTCCTGGCCTACCTGCAGCTCATCTCGTTTCCGATGATCGCGCTGGGCGAGGTCGTCAATCTGGTCCAACAGGGCTGGGCCTCACTGGGCCGGCTGCAGGCCGTCTACGACGCCCGCGCGTCGGTCGCGGATCATGTCGATCCGGTCGAGACGCCGATCAAGGGTGCGGTCGAGATGCGCGGCGTCTCTTTCGCCTACGGACAGATGATCGTGCTGCGCGACGTCTCTTTCTCGGTGCCGGCGGGCGGCTCGCTCGCGATCGTCGGGCCGACCGGATCCGGCAAGAGCACGCTCGTCAACCTCCTGCCGCGGCTCTTCGACGCGCAGCAGGGTGAGATCCTCATCGACGGGGTCGACGTGAAGCGCTACCCGCTCGCCTTGCTGCGGCGGGCGATCGGCTACGTCCCGCAGGAGACGTTCCTGTTCTCGGTCCCGCTCCGGGAGAACGTCGGCTTCGGCACCGACCGTCCGCTCACGACGGCGGAGCTCGAGTGGGCGGGCGAGGTGTCGCAGCTCGGCAAGGACGTGGCCGACTTCCCGGCGCGCTACGACACCATGATCGGCGAGCGCGGCGTGACGCTGTCCGGCGGGCAGAAGCAGCGGACCGCGATCGCGCGCGCCGTCGCGAAGGATCCCCGGATCCTCATCCTCGACGACGCCCTCTCCGCTGTGGACACGTACACCGAGGCCGAGATCCTGAAGCGGCTGCGCGGTGTGATGCGCGAGCGCACGAGCATCGTCGTGGCCCACCGGATCTCGACGGTAAAGGACGCCGACGAGATCCTGGTCCTGGGCGAGGGCCGCGTCGCCGAGCGCGGCACGCACCAGAGTCTCCTGGAGCAGGGCGGACTGTACGCCAGCATGTACCGCCGACAGCTCCTGGAGGAGGAGCTGGAGGTCGACGAAGAGCAGCAGGAGCACGAGAAGCGCGTCCGCGCGACCGCCGACGACAGCGGCAGCTACCAGCGGCCGCGACCCCGCATGGAAGAGCTGGGGCAGGAGTAGTGGCGCACGGACACGGCGGCGGTGGCGCGGGGGGCGGCGGATTCGTCCACGAGGACGAGATCCTCGGGAAGGCCTACGACGCTCGCCTGACGCGGCGCCTCGTCGGCTATCTGGCTCCGTACAGGATCTGGGTGATCGTCGCGCTCGTCCTGCTCCTCGCCATGTCGCTGGCGCAGATCGCTCCGCCGATCATCGCGAAGTACATCGTCGACCAGGCCGTGATCCCGGCCGTGATCGGCGAGCTCGGCCGCGACGAGGCGTTCGGACGGCTGGCCGTTCTCGGAGCCTTGTACCTCCTGATCCTCGCGTCCGGCGCCGCGCTGCGCTACGGGCAGACCCTGCTGACGACGTGGGTGGGCCAGCGGGCGATGTACGACCTGCGCCTCGAGCTGTTCCGCCACCTGCAGTTCCTGTCGCTGTCGTACTTCGATCGCAACCCTGTCGGACGGCTGATGACGCGGATCACGAACGACATCGACGCACTCACCGAAATGGTCACCCGCGGCGTCGTGTCCATCTTCGGCGATGTCGCCATGCTCATCCTCATCTCGATCGCGATGCTGCTACTGGACTGGCGCCTCGCGCTCATCACCTTCGTGTCGCTGCCGATCCTCACCGCCATCACCGCGTACTTCCGCGGCATGATGCGCGAGTCCTTCCGCTCGATCCGGATCCGCCTCGCGCGCGTCAACGTCTATCTGAACGAGACGCTCTCGGGGATGTCGATCGTCCAGCTGTTCACCCGCGAGAAGCAGACCTTCGATCAGTTCGACGTGCTGAACCGGTCGCTGCTCGCCGCCAACCAGGGCCAGGTGCGGGCGATGAGCGTGTTCCAGCCGACGGTCAACTTCACGCGCGCCGCGACCTCCGCCGCGCTGTTCGTCGTCGGGGCGTACTGGATCCAGCAGAACGAGCTGAGCCTCGGAACGCTTGTGGCGTTCTGGCAGCTGCTGAACCTGTTCTTTCAGCCGATCCTCGACCTGTCGGAGAAGTACAACATCATGCAGGCGGCGATGGCCTCCTCCGAGCGCGTCTTCAGCATGCTCGACACCAAGCCGACCATCGTCGATCCGCCGGGCCCGGTCGAGCTTTCGCACGTCCGCGGCGAGATACGCTTCGACAACGTCTCGTTCGCGTACAACGAGGGGGACTGGGTCCTCCGGGACGTCGACCTCACGATCAGCGCGGGTGAGAGCGTCGCGATCGTCGGCGCCACCGGGGCGGGGAAGACCTCGATCATCAGCCTCATCTCGCGTTTCTACGACGTTCAGCGGGGCCGCATCCTGCTGGACGGCGTGGACCTGCGCGACATGCGCCAGGCGGACGTGCGCCGCCACGTGGGCGTCGTCCTGCAGGACCCGTTCATCTTCGCGGGCACGATCACGTCGAACGTGCGGCTGAACGAGCCGTCGATTAGCGACGAACAGGTGCGGGCCGCGGCGCGGTTCGTGAACGCGGACAAGTTCATCGACCGCCTGCCCGACGGCTACGCGACGGTGGTGACCGAGCGTGGTTCGACGCTCTCCGTCGGCCAGAAGCAGCTCCTCGCGTTCGCCCGCGCGATCGCGTTCAACCCCGAGATCATGCTCGTCTTGGACGAGGCGACATCGTCGGTGGACACGGAGACCGAGCACCTGATCCAGGACGCGCTCAAGAAGCTGATGCAGGGCCGGACGTCGATCATCATCGCGCACCGTCTTTCGACGATCCAGAACGTCGACCGGATCATCGTGCTGCACAAGGGCCGCGTGGTCGAGATGGGCACGCACCGCGATCTGCTGGCGCAGCGCGGCGTGTATCACCGCCTCTACGAGCTTCAGTACCGCGCCCACGAGCAGGCCGCCAGCGCCTGATCGGCCCGCCTAGCGCACGGGCTCCTGGATCGGATACACGACGAATGTCGATGAGCCCGCCGCGTCGTCGCAGCGCGGCGCGGGGAGCACGCTCGCCGGCCGGCCCGCGAGGTCCACGAACGTGCCGTCGACCGTACCGCCCGCCTCGGGCAGCGTGAGGCGGAACCGTACCGCCAGCACGTCCTCGCAGTAGTTGGACCACTGCAGCGGCGCGGTCGCGCCGAAACCGACCACTCCGGTCGCGCCCGGCTGGATCTCCCCGACCGAGAGGACGACCAGCCTGGGAGTCGCCGAGACGCTGGCCATCCTGAGGTCCAGCGGCGAACCGTCGTTCGCGAGGAGCACGAGCTCGGGGTTGCCGCGCAGCGTGCACGGCGCCGTGCCGCGGTTCGCGAGGAAGACGGCGCCGATGAAGAAGTCCGCGCCCATCGCGCCGGTGGCGACCGCCTGCAGCTGGGATGCCGGACATCGCGAGAGGCCGGATGGATCCGGCGTTGGTGTGAAGGTCGGCGCTTGCGAGCCGGTCGCGGCGGCGACCGATCGCGTCGGCCCCGGGTCCGATGGGCCCGTCGGCGCAGCGCAGGAGAGGAGCGCCACCGCCAGGACGAAACGGAGCATCGTCGGACGGTAGCATCGCTGCCGTGCCCCGGTTCCTCCTCGCCTTCGTGCTGACGGTCGCTGCCGCGTGCTCGTCGACCATCACACCGGCCCCGACGTCCAGCGCTCTCGCGGACGACCGGATCCAGCTGCTTCACACGAATGACATCCACGGCCGGCTCGACGCCGACATCGTGCGGGGCGCGGATGCGAGCTCGGCGTTCCGCTCGGGCGGCATGGCGCAGCTCGCGGGGCAGGTCGCCCTCTTCCGCGCGCGCGCTCCCCGGCGGACGCTCCTCCTGGACGCCGGAGACGCCTGGCAGGGCACGTTCATCTCGAATACGAACAAGGGCGAGGCGCTCACGAAGGCGATGGATCTCATGCGCTACGACGCGCTCGCGATCGGGAACCACGAGTTCGACTGGGGGCAGGACGTGCTGGCGCAGCGGGCGATGGACGCGTCGTTCCCGTTCCTCGCGGCGAACGTCGTCGAGACCAGGACCGGATCACCGCCCACCTACCTGAAGCCGTTCGCGGTGAAGGACCTCGGGATCGCGCGGGTGGGGATCATCGGTCTCACCAACCCGAGCTCGGCCACGATCGTGAAGGCGACGAGCATCGCCGGGCTGCGCTTCCTGCCCGCCGCGGAGTCGGTCCGCCCGCACGTCGCGGCGCTGAGGAGACGGGACCGCGGCGCCCCCGAGGCGGACATCATCGTGGTGGCGGCCCATATCGGCTCCGCAGACGCGATCCAGCTGGCTCGAGACGTCCCCGGGATCGACGTCATCGTCGCCGCGCACGACCACCAGCCCTTGCAGACGGCCCGCATCGAGGGCTCGACGACGATCGTCAACGCCGGCGCCTACACCCAGTATCTCGGACGGTTGGAGATCGTCGTCGACCGGGCGACGCGCGAGAAGAAGGACGCTGTCCGGGGTGGCGTGCTGACCGCCATCGCGGCGAACCCGAGCGTCACGCCGGATCCGGAGATCGCGAAGCTCGTCGACGAGCGCCGCGCCGACGCCGAAAAGTACACCTCGCGCGTCGTCGGTCGCACGACCGAGCCACTCAGCAACGTCCGCGAGGAGAGCGGCTTCGGCAACCTCATCAC
>DATKCP010000121.1:0-8293 GCA_035513115.1 Candidatus Limnocylindria bacterium
ACGCGCGAAGCAGAGCGCGATGCCCGCGGCGATCCCTCGCCACGCCAGCGGAGCCGTGACGGTCAGGAAGATCGCGAACTCGCGCCGGCCGAGCGTGCGCGCGGCCTCCTCGTATGTGATGTCGAGCTGTTCGAAACCGCCCTGCGCCGCGCGCACGAGGAAAGGCGTCGCCGCGACGAAGGCCGCAACGACCGCCGCGGCGGGCGTGAACACCAGGCCCTCGCCGAACAGCGCCTGAATGGCGGGATCCACAGGACCTTGCCGGCCCAACAGGACCAGCAATCCATAGCCCAGCACGGTTGGTGGCAAGACCATCGGAAGGACGATCAGCACGGAAATGACATCGCGGCCGGGAAAGCTTTTTCGCGCGAGGAGCCAGGCGAGCGGCACACCCACCGCGATCGCGAGCGCGGTGGACACCGCTGCGACCCGCAGCGAGAGGGCGAGCGGTGCCAGATCCACGTCAGCCCTCGCCGGGAAGGGTGAACCCGTACTTCTTCATGATCGGCCGTCCGACGGGACCATTCACGAACGCCAGAAAGTCGCTCGCCGTCGCGGGCTGGCGCGTGCGGGCGAGCACGGCCGCGGACTGCGCGATCGGGCCGTGGAGCGCGGCGTCGATGACCGAGTAGCGGGTCCCCGGCGTTCCGATGGCCAGCGAGAGCGCGACGACCGCGGCGTCCGCGTTTCCCGTCCGTACGAACTGAAAGGTCTGTGAGACGTTCTCGCCGAGCACGAGCTGTGGCTGAAGGGTCGGCCACAGGCCGACGCGCATCATCGCGTCACGCGCCGCGCGCCCGTAGGGCGCATGGTCCGGGTTCGCGATGGCCACCCTCCGAACGTCGGCGCGAGCGAGATCCGCGAGGGTCATGACCGGCGGCAGTCCGGCGCGTTCGACGAGCACGATCCTCCCGATCGCGTAGAGCTGCCGGGTCCCGGCGAGGACGTGCCCCTTCCGCTCGAGGTCCACGAGGTAGGCCTCGTCCGCGGCGAAGAACACGTCCGCTGGCGCTCCGTTCTCGATCTGCCGGCTCAGCGTGCCGGTCGACCCGAAGCTGACCGTGGGCGGGGGATGCCCGGCGGCAGCGAACGCGTTCGACACCTCCGCAAGAGCGAACTGGAGGTCGGAGGCGGCGAAGACGACGAGCGCGCTCGCCGGAGAGGGCGACGCGACCGTGCCCGGCGCGGTCCGGCCACACCCGGCGAGGACCAAGGTGGCCGCGATGAGGATCAAGGACCTGAGCACCGAACGCTCTACGAGCGACCGCCGGACGAGCGCGACCGTTCGGCGATCTCCACGACCACGTTCGTCGACTTCACCGCGCACACGACCGCGACGCCCGGCCGCAGCCCGAGCTCCTGCGCCGCTTCGGCGGTCATGAGGCTGACCAGCCGGTGCGGGCCCGCCTGCACCTCGACGACGGCGGCGACGCGGTCCTTCTCGACACGCGTGACGATGCCCGCGAAGCGGTTGCGCGCCGACTGGGCGACGATGGGCCGCTCGTGACTGTCTCGTTGGCGCTCGGCCCGCAGGCGCCGCACCTCTTCGAGCGAGACGAGCCGCTGACCCCCGGCCGATCGCCGTACCTTCACCGCGCCCGTTGTCGCCCAGCGCCGCAGGGTGTCGACCGAGATGCCCAGAAGCTCGGCCGCGGCGCCGATGCGGAGTGCATCATCCTTAGGTACTGCTCGCTCTTTCGGCATGGATACATAAGTATAGCACGAGAAGCGCGTGCTTTCGCGCCACCCCGCGGACCACCGGAACACGCGTTCGGACCGCCGACCGTCCGCTTCTAGACTGCTCGCGATGCCCACCAGCCCCAGCGCAGCGCGCGCCGCGGCCTCGACGCTCACCGTCGACGAGGCGCTGGACCGCATCCTCTCGCGGATCGCGCCGCTCGAGCCGACCGAGGTCGCGCTTCTCGACGCGCTCGGCGCGGTCCTCGGCGAGGACGCGATCGCGGATCGCGACGTGCCACCGCTCCGCAACTCCGCGATGGACGGATACGCGGTGCGCGGGGCCGACGTGCAGCAGGGTGGCGTGAGGCTTCGCGTCGTGGGCACGATCGCCGCGGGCTCGATCCCCGAACGCGCGGTCGGGCGAGGCGAGGCGATGCGCATCATGACCGGAGCGCCGATGCCCGACGGCGCCGACACGGTCGTGCGCGTCGAGGACACCGACAACGCCGCCGATGCGGTGACGATCAACGCGGCCACGCCGGCGGGTGTCGCGGTCCGCCAGGCCGGCGAGGATCTGCGGCGCGGCGAGGTCGTTCTCGCGCGCGGCACGCTGCTGCGCCACGCCGACATCGGCGTGCTCGCCTCGATCGGCCGGGCCAAGGTGAACGTCGTCCGCCGGCCCAACGTCGCGGTGCTCTCCACCGGCGACGAGCTCGTTGACATCGGCGAAGAGCCGGGACCGGGCCAGATCCGCGACGCGAACCGCTACTCGATCGCCGCCGCCGTTCGGGCGTCCGGGTGCGCGGCGTTCGAGCTCGGCATCGCGCGCGACAGCGCCGACGACCTCCGGCACGCGCTCGGCAACGCGGCGTTCGGCGACCTCGTCGTGACCAGCGGTGGCGTTTCGGTCGGCGACCACGACCATGTCAAGCCCGTCGTGAACGCGATGGGGCAGATGGACTTCTGGTCGATCGCGATCCGTCCCGGACGCCCGCTCGCGTTCGGCGAGCTGCGCACCAAGCGCGGGACCGTCCCGATCTTCGGCCTTCCGGGCAACCCGGTCTCCGCGCTCCTCACGTTCGAGGTGTTCGTCCGGCCCGCCCTCCTGAAGATGGCGGGGCGCACGAAGCTGCACCGCCCGCGGGTCCAGGCGCGTTTGCTGGACCGGATCGACAAGCCGGTCGGTCTGCGCACGTTCGCGCGCGGGATCCATGACGCGGCGGCCGGGACCGTCCGGTCGACCGGCCCGCAGGGCTCGGGGATCCTGCGCTCGATGTCGCTCGCGAACTGCCTCATCGACCTCCCTCAACCAGACTCGGCGGCGGATCCGGGTGACACCGTGAGCGTTCTGCTGACCGATCGACCGGAGGACCACTAGGTGCCGGCGCGCAAGCGCGCGGCCACGGGACCGACGAGGGCCGGGAAGACGCTGACGCACCTCGACGAGCGCGGCGCGGCGCGGATGGTCGACGTCGGCGCGAAGCCCGTCACCGAACGACGCGCGACCGCTCGGGGCATGGTCCTGCTGTCCAGTGCGACGCTCGCGCTCGTGCGCGACGGACGTACACCCAAGGGCGACGTGCTCGCGAGCGCGCGCCTCGCCGGGATCATGGCCGCGAAGCGGACGTCGGAGCTGATCCCGCTCGCGCATCCGCTGCCTATCACGCACGCGAGCGTCGAGCTCGTCGTCGAAGCGAGGGGGATCGCGATCGAGGCGACCGTCGCCACGACCGCGCAAACGGGCGTCGAGATGGAGGCGTTGACAGCGGTCGCCGTCGCGGCCCTCACCCTGTACGACATGCTGAAAGCGGTCGAGCGCGGTGCTCGGATCACCGACGTTCGGCTGGTCGCGAAGAGCGGCGGGCGCAGCGGGGAGTATCGCGCGCCATGAGCTCCGTGCGCGCCGCGATCATCACGGTCAGCACCAAAGGCGCCTTGGGCGAACGGGTCGACGAGAGCGGACCGGCGATGCGTGAGGCCCTCGCCGCCGCGGGCCACGACGTGATCCACGCCACCGTCGTGCCCGATGACGTCGGCGGTGTCGCGACCGCGATCCTGAGCGCGGTGCGCGCCGGCGCCAACGTCGTCCTCACCAGCGGCGGTACGGGGCTGTCGCCGAACGACGTGACGCCGGAGGCGACGCGGCGAGTGATCGATCGTGAGGTGCCCGGTATCGCCGAGGCGCTGCGCGCGCGATCGCTCGAGAAGACCGCGCACGGCATGCTCTCGCGCGGCGTCGCGGGCGCCGTCGGCGTGACGCTCGTCGTGAATCTGCCCGGGTCTCCGCGTGCCGTGCGCGAGTCGCTCGAGGTGCTCATGCCGATCCTCCCCCACGCGATCGAGCTCCTCGCTGGCGAGAGCGGGGAGTCCGGGCACGCGCGCGGCCGCGTGTAGGTGAAGCTCGCGGTCCACCCCGAGGTCGCCGCGGCGCTCGCCGCGCGCGGAGCCGTCGTCGCGCTGGAGTCCACCGTCATCGCCCACGGCCTGCCACGACCGCAGAACCTCGCGGCGGCTCGAGCGGTGGAGGCAGAGGTGCGCGGCCTCGGGTCCACACCGGCCACGATCGCGATCGCGGACGGTCAGGCCGTCGTCGGTGCCGACGATGCGCTGCTCGCGCGTATCGCGGAGGACCCGGCCGCGCTCAAGGTCTCGCTCCGGGACCTCGCGCCGGTAATGGCGCGCCGCGGCCTGGGCGCTACGACGGTCGCGGCGACGGTGGAGATCGCGGCGCGCGCGGGCATCGCGGTGATGGCCACGGGCGGGATCGGCGGCGTCCACCGCGGCGCCGAGCGCTCCTTGGACGAGTCCGCGGATCTGGGTGCGATCGCGCGCCATCCGGTGTGCGTCGTGTGCGCGGGCGCGAAGCTCGTGCTCGACCTGGCGCTCACCCTCGAGCGGCTCGAGACGCTCGGCGTCCCCGTTGTGGGCTACGGCACGGACGAATTCCCCGCGTTCTACGTGCGCTCGAGCGGGCTGCCGCTGGCGTACCGCGTCGATGATGCCCTCACGGCCGCGCGCGTCGTGCGAGAGCAGATCGCCCGCGGCGCCGGGATCGTGATCGCGGTCCCGATCGATGCCGGCGACGCGCTGGATCCGCAGGATGCCGAGGCCGAGGTCGCGCGCGCGCTCGAGAGCGCCGAGACGCGGCGGATCCGCGGCGCCGCGCTCACGCCGTTCCTGCTCGGGCAGCTGAGCGAGGCGACCGGCGGGCGTACCCTCGCGGCCAATGTTTCGCTGCTGCGCGCGAACGCGCGCGTCGCCGCACAGATCGCGCTCGCGCTGGCGCTCTAGCCGGACACGTCCGCTACTTGCGGGCGTCGACGCCCAGCATCTCGCGCATGCGCACGTAGCCGACGACGGACTCGCGGTGGAGGACGCCGACCAACGACCCGTGCTCGACGACGGGCAAGAGGGGCAGATCGCCGCTGCCGAAACGGTCGAGCGCTGCGACGAGCTGCTCGTCCGGCGAGACCGTCGCCAGCGCGGCGACCGGCGTCATGACCGCATCCACAGTTGTCATCGCCCACTGATCCTGCTCGACCTTGCGCAGGTCCGCGATCGTGACGAGGCCGACGAGCCGGCCGTGCGCGACCACCGGGATCGCCTGGAGGTTGTGTGGCAGCACGACGTCGCGGATGAGCTGCCCGATCGAGGTCCCCGCGGGCGTGGAGCGGAAATCCGTCGTCATGAGCTGGCCGACGCGCACGCCGCCGACGGCGGCGCTGACGCGCTCCTGCTGAAGCGCCTGTGAGGCAGCGCCGTAGATGAAGTAGGCGATGAGGCCGAGCCAGAGGCCGGACATCGCCTGGCCGTCGATCACACGCGATCCCGCATAGACCACCAGGAGACCGGCGACCAGCTGACCGCCACGCGCGGCGATGCGCGTCGCTTCGACGCGATCGCGCCGGAGCCCCCAGATGATCGAGCGCAGGACACGTCCGCCGTCGAGCGGAAAGCCAGGAACAAGGTTGAAGATGGCGACGACGATGTTGATGAAGCCGAGATAGCCGGCGACGGCTTCCACCGGCTGCAGGGACGGCAGCCGGGCGAGATTGTCGGCAACGAGGCGCTGCACGGCCAGACCCACACCGCCGATGGCGAGGCTCGTGAGCGGCCCGGCCGACGCCATGAAGAACTCCGCCTTCGCGCTGGGCGGCTCCTTGGTGAGGTTTGCGACACCGCCGAGCAGGAAGAGCGTGATCGACGAGACCGACATCTTGAAACGGAGCGCGACGATGGCGTGCGCCAGCTCGTGCAGCAGGACCGAGGCGAAGAACAGGAGGGCCGCGATGGCCGAGACGGTGAAGGTCTTCTGCTGCGACCACTGGGGATACTGCGCCGGAAACACCTGGTCGGAGAGTGAGAGCAGGACCAGGAAGAAGATCAGGAGCCACGAGATGTGTATGCGGATGTCGATACCGAGGACACGAGCCACACGGAACGATCCGGGCACACGTCGAGCATAGCCGCGATGTCCGCGCAATACTTGAAGCGGATGAGGACGATGGTGGACCAGCGCCAGCGACGCCACGAGGTGTGACGGACCTCGCGACGGGCCGCTTCGGCACGCTGGAGATCCATCCCGACATCGCGCGCGCGATCGATGAGCTGGGTTTCATGGCGCCGACGGCGGTGCAGCAGGAGGCCATTCCGGTGTTGCGCGCGGGCCGCGACCTCTTCGCGCAGGCGCAGACCGGCACCGGCAAGACCGCGGCCTTCGCGATCCCGATCATCGAGCGCATCGATCCCGCCGAGAAACGACCGCAGGCGCTCGTCGTCGTCCCGACGCGAGAGCTCGCCGTCCAGGTGACGCGAGAGTTCGGGGCGCTCGGCAAGTTCCGCCACACGCACGAGGTCGCGATCTACGGCGGCGTTCCGTACGGCCCGCAGGAGCGCGCGCTCAAACGCGGCGTGCCCATCGTCATCGGGACGCCCGGCCGGCTGCTGGATCACATCGACCGGGGAACGCTCTCGCTCGAGGGTATCCGCGTCGTCGTCCTGGATGAGGCCGACCGGCTGCTCGACATGGGGTTCGCGCCCGACGTGCGCAAGCTGTTGCGCCTGTGCCCGACCAAGCGCCAGACGGCGCTCTTCTCCGCGACTCTCTCGGGCGAGATCCGTGACCTCGCTCATCGATTCACGAAGGATGCGGCGCAGATCGCCATCGACCCGGGCCAGATGAATCTCGAGGCGATCGAGCAGGTCTACGTCGAGGTGCTCGACCAGGACAAGCCGAAGGCGCTCGCCGAGCTCCTGCGTCGGTGGGAGACGGACCAGGTGCTCGTGTTCCGGCACACCAAGCGCGGCGTCGACAAGCTCTTCGACGATCTTCGTAGGCGCGGACAGAAGGTCGCGGCGATCCACGGCGACCTCTCGCAGCGTGAGCGCGAGCGGACGCTCGACCAGTTCCGCAGCGGCGAGATCAAGGTCCTGATCGCCACGAACCTCGCGGCGCGCGGCCTCCACATCGAGGACATCTCGCATGTCATCAACTACGACCTTCCCGAGGACGCCGAGACGTTCACGCACCGCGTCGGCCGGACCGGGCGCGCCGGAGAGGCCGGGGTGGCGGTCACGTTCGTGGGCGAGTGGGACCTCGACGAGTTCGACCGCCTTCGCGGCAAGGCCGGCGTTCCGTTCCGTCGCGAGGTGCTCGAGCTGTACGGCCGGTAGCGTGGCGGACTGCGCGTTCTGCGCCGTCGTGAACGGCGCGGACCACCACGCGATCTACCGCGATGAGGACGTCGTCGCATTCCTCGATCACGCGCCGGTCTTTCCCGGACACACGCTCGTCGTGCCCGCGCGTCACTACGACACGCTCGACGATCTACCCGAGGGCGACCTCGCGCCGTTGTTCGTGCTCGCACGCCGGCTCTCGATCGCGTTCCGCACCGCGCTTGGCGCTGACGGCTCGTTCGTCGCGGTGAACACGCGTATCAGCCAGAGCGTGCCGCACGTCCACGTGCACGTGGTGCCGCGCCGGAAGGGCGATGGTCTCTTCTCGCCCGGCAAGGGCATGTGGGTGCGGCGTCGGTATTCGGAAGGTGAAGCGGCACGGACCGCCGAGAAGCTGAGGAACGCCCTCGCCGCCTAGCTAGCCGACGAACTCCCGCGCGGTCTGCTCCCAGAGCTCGCTCATCAGCCGGAGTGTCTCCTGGTCCACTCGCTCGTCGTTGCCATGGAACATTTTTGCGAACTGCCCGAACGGGATCTTGTCGCTCATCAGCCCGTAGCCGTACGACACGACGCCTTTGCGGCGGAAGAAGCGCGCGTCGGTAGCGCCGACGATGAGGAACGGCACCGTCTTCGAGTCGGGGATGAGCCGCTGCGTCACCCGCGTGAGCGCGTCCCACAGTGGCGTGTCGATCGCGGAGGAGCTCGCGGGATTACTCCCCTCGTACATGACCTCGACGTCCTTCCAGAGATCGCCGATCGCGTCGCGCAGCATCTTGCGAACGCCCTCACCGTCATCGCCCGGGAGCGTGCGGATATCGATATCGACCTCCGCGCTGTCGGGGATCACGTTCACCTTCACGCCACCGTGCGCAATATTCGGAGAGAACGTCGTCCGCGTCGCCGCATAGAGCATCGGCTGGGCCCCCTCGGGCGCGCG
>DATKCP010000122.1:0-2692 GCA_035513115.1 Candidatus Limnocylindria bacterium
AGCTCGCCGACGATCTCGATGTTGAAGTTGCACTTGAGGCAGCGGTCCGACTCCGCGATGGCCTGCGCCTCCTCGTAGCCCTGGTTCACCTCGAGGAAGAGACCGCGGCGGTCCTTCGTGCGCAGCTTGGGCATCTCCTGCCGCGGGATCCGGTCGTAGTCCACGGACATGTTGTGGTAGATGCGCGCGAGCTCGCCCTCGCCGGCGATCTGTCCGATGTTGTCCGGCGTGCTCGATCGCCGCAGCGTCACGATCTCGTGGTACTCGGGAACATTCACAGCGGAGGCGATCGGATCGAGGAAACGCGCGACCTGCTGCGCCGCGGAGCGCCCATCGGCGACCGCCGCGATGATCGTGGACGGCCCCTCGCGATAGTCGCCGGCCATGAAGATCTTCGGGACCGATGATTGGTACGTCTCGGGGTCGATCTTCAGATCGCGGTAACGCTTCACACGGAACTCCGGGATGTCGGCGAGCCACGTGATATCGGGGTTCTGGCTCAACGCGAGCAGGACGGTCTCGCACGGCACGTCGAACTCGGACCCCGCGATCGGCTCGGGGCTGCGGCGCCCGCTTCGGTCCGGCTCGCCGAGCTTGTTGCGGATGAAGCGCACGCCGCGCACGTGGCCCCACTCGGTCGTGAGGATCTCGACCGGCGACGCGAGGTACACGAAGTGGATGCCCTCGCGCTCCGTCTCTGTCAGCTCCTCCTCGTCGACGACCATCTCGTCGCGGCCGCGGCGGTAGACGATGGACACGTGATCCGCGCCCAGACGCCAGGAGGTCGAGGCGCAGTCCATCGCCGTGTAGCCGCCGCCGAGGACCACGACGCTCTTCCCGACCTCGACCGGTCGGCCGCGATACGCGCGCTCGAGGAACACGATGCCCGCCATCACGCCGTCCGCGTCGAGATTCTTGATCTCCGCCGGGTAGTTCGGCTCGAAGCAGCCCGCGGCCACGAGCACGGCGTCGTACTCGTCGTGCAGCTGCCGCAGGCTCACGTCGCGACCGACGTACGTGGAGAGCCGCAGCTCCACGTTCTCGTTGACGATCCCGTTGACATCACGGTCGATGACCTCGCGCGGGAGACGGAAAGGCGGCACGCCCGCCAGCGCGGTGCCGCCAGCCTGATCCAGGGCATCTACGACGGTGACGCCGAAGCCGAGCTTCGCGAGGTCGCTGGCCGCCGCGAGGCCGGCGCATCCCGCGCCAACGACGGCCACCCGCCCGCGCGGTGGTCCGATCACCGGCGGCGGCGGCTGGGTGTACGAGCGGCCATCCACGCGAACGTTCGTGTGCGTCCAGTCGGACAGGAACTTCTTCACGTAACGGATCGAGAGCGGCTTGTCGATCTCCTTGCGCCGGCAGGCGGTCTCACACGGCGCGGCGCAGACCGAGCCGCAGATCGATGCCATCGGGTTCGGATCGAGAGCGAGCTCCCACGCCTTCTCGAACTCGCCGGCCGCCGCGAGGTTCAGATAGCCGCGGCAGTTGGTCTTCACGGGACAGGCTTCCTGGCAAGGGATGTTGTCCTGATACCAGGACGGCCCGACTTCCACCACCTGGTACAGCTCTCTCACGCGTGGCTCATGCTACCGACGGCACATGGCGCGTCAAACGAGCGCGACGATCATCGAGCGCAAGACCCGCCTCGACGGAACGGTGAGCGAGTATCGCTGCGAGCCGCTCTCGCTCGACGTCGGCCGTCGCGCGGTCCTGCGCTACCTCATCGACCGCGACTGGACCATCGGTGACACCGGCATCGTGCTGCGCCCAGGGCAGATCACGATCGCGCACTACTGGACCGACCGTCCGTACAACGTCTACCACTGGCTCGATGGCCTTCGCACGATCGCCTACTACTGCAACATCGCGACAGACACGACCATCCGAGAGGAGGTGGTCGGATACACCGACCTCGTGGTCGACGTCCTCCTCCTTCCTTCGGGGGAGACGACCGTTCTCGACGAGGAGGAGCTGCCGCCGGACCTTCCGCCCGCGCGTCGGATCGTGATCGCGCGCGCGCTCGAGGCGATCGCATCCGGGCCACGCCGGCTCGTTGCGGAGATCGAGCGCGAGACGCGCGCAGCGCTGGGCCCCTAACCACGCGGCAGGGGGGTCGGTCTTCCCCTGACCGGGGGTCGCTGCGCATGTTTAGCGGGACAACACTTCCGCCGATGAGCGATGATCCCCGCCTCGTCGCGCTGCACGGCCCGACCGCTCCGCGCCTCGTCGCGCCGCACGGCCCGACCGATCCGCGCCTCGTCGCGCTTCGCGAGGCCGGCGAGCCGGTGACCGAGCGCGCGCCGACCACGCCGCAGATCGGCCCGAACCGCAGCGACCTCGAAGCACTGAAGGACGGCGCCGCGATGATGATCCAGGCGGGAAACCGCGTCGCCGCGATGGCCCTCCTGTGGTCGGCGGTGGCGATCGACCCGACGGATCTCGCCGCGCACCGCCGCATCGCCGCCACACTCGCGCACGGCGGCGACATCGACGGCGCGGCCGACGAATACGCGCGCTACATCGAGTTCATGCTCCCGCTCGGCGAAGTTGGCCGCGCGGCGCTCGAGCTCTCATACGGCGCCAGCATGCTCGGCGCTCATCCCGCGCTGCACGAAGCGGCAGAGAAGATCGTGACCGCGGTGCGCGCGATCGTGCCGCGGTCGAACGCGGCGATCGCGCCCGCCGC
>DATKCP010000123.1:0-9532 GCA_035513115.1 Candidatus Limnocylindria bacterium
CGAGCGTGCCGACCCGCAGCTTCCGCGTGACCGCCGCCGCGACCGCCAGCGCGGGCATCGCGGCCCACGCGCCGCCGATCATGTGGTCGGGCATCGCCAGCGTGTCGTACCCGAGAGCCTCGAGGCGCTTCGCGCGGTCGATCCACTCCTGGCCGCCCGGCGCGCCGCCGGCCTGCGTCGCGAAGCGCATCGGGCGAGCGGACATCGTTCCTAGAGGTCCACGTCCCGCGCGAGGAGCTTCGGCGGCAGGGATCCCGCGCCAAGCAGCTTGTCGTGGAAGAAGCGCATCCCCCACCCCTTGGCGCGCGCCTTCTCGCGCAGCCCCAGGATCGCCTCGCGCCCGAGCGCGTACGACGACGGCTGCGTCGGGGTGAGCGTGTAGCGGCGCACCTCGGCGATCGCGTTCGGCGGCTCGAGCCTCGGCCGCTCGACCATGTACGCGACGCCCTCGTCGAAGCTCATCTCGCCGGTCGAGAGACCGACGTCGACGACCACGCGCGCGGCGCGCCAGAGCAGATCCTTGAGGCGCAGCAGGCGCGTCTCCGGCGAATCGAGAAAGCCGATCTCGCTCATGAGCTCCTCGACGTACAGGCCCCAGCCTTCGACCATGAGGTTGCTCCGCAGCGCCTTGCGGGCGAGCGACGCGTTGTCCGCGGCGTACGTGAGCTGCAGGTGGTGTCCCGGATAGCCCTCGTGGCAGGCGATGACCGGGATGCCGGCGCGCGGGTGGCCCTCCAGGCGCTCGCGGCGGATGCGCTCGTCGTCGTCGGCCATCGGGAGCGTCACCCAGAACCGTCCGCGGCGGTTGGCCTCGAACGGCGCCGCGGCGACGTACGCCGCGTACGGATAGGTCGTGCGCTGGAAGTCCGGCATCGCCTCGACCGTGAGGTCCTCGCCGTACGGGATCGAGGCGATCGACGAAAGCACCACCGCGGCGCGCGAGCGCTCCATCTCCGCGCGGTACGTCTCCACGAGCTGGTCGGCCTCGGGATGGTCGCGCCGCAGGCGGGCGACCGAGTCGCGCCAGTCGTCGTCGCCCAGGGCGCGCGCCGCCTCGGCGATCTTCGACTCCGTCTCGCGGAAGAGCTCCTCGCCGAAGGCGCGCAGGCTGGAGGCGTCGTGGTCGATGAGCTCCTTCTCACGGAGCAGCGCCTCGAACGTCTCGCGGCCGATCGCGAACGTGCCCTTCGCCCGCGGCAGGAGATCGGCGCGCAGCCACGCGACGTAGCGGTCGAGCGCGTCGGCCGCGACTCTGGTGGCGGGCAGGAGCGCCAGACCGATCGCGCGTCCGTGCGACGTGTTCGGGAGCTGCTTGGGCAGCTCGTCGCGCAGGAACGCGGCGCCGGCCGGCGCGGTGCGCTCGGCGATGGCGATCCACTCCGGCGGCACGCGCGCGGGATCGAGGTTCTCGCGCGCCGCCTCGAGCGCCGCCGGTGCTTCCGCCAGGCGCTCGGCGAGCATCGCGAGACGGTCCTCGACCGTGCTGTAGCCCCGCAGGAGCGTGTAGTACGCGCCGCGGGTGATGGCGTCCGAGTACAGGGACGGCTGCCGGCGCCAGCGCTCGAAGGACTGCAGCGCGTGCTCGCCGCGCAGCTCGGCGAGCACGAGGTCGCGGTCGACCTTCTGGTACGGGTCGAGGCTGTCCTCTCCCATGCTGGTGAACCGCCGCAGCCAGTCCTCGGTGAGCGCGTTGCGCGCGGCGAAGCCGGCCGCGCTGAAGTCGCCCAGGCGATGGTCGTGGGAATGGTTGCCCATGACCGTCGCGGCGACCGGCTCGAGAGCGAAACGGTCGTCGAGAAAGGTCTTGACGGTCGCCTCGATCAACGTGCCTACCATGACGGGAGCGACAGTCTGGCACAGGGGAGAGGCCGATGCCGCGCGAGCGCTATCCCGATTGCGAGAGCTGTGAAGCTCCATGTTGCAGGCGGCAATTCATGGAGGACGCGGACGGCTGGTATTCCCTCAAGGACGCGCGGCCGATCTACCTCGAAGCGGGGACCGACGTGAAGATCGTCGGCTGGCACAGGCAGAGGGACGGACGCCAGCCGATGCTTGAGTGCCAGGCCTTCGACACCGAGCACCTGCGGTGCACGGTCTACGGGTCACGCCCGGAACATTGCCGCACGTATGACTGCCGCGATGACGATCCGGAGGAGTGGCAGGCGCGCGCGCACTGCGACATCGCGCGTCACCGCCGCATGACCGCCCTGGGCGCGAAGGCGACTGCCTAGTTCGTCTTCGGCTTTTCGGTCGTGGTCGCGGTGCTGGCCGCCGGCTTGTCGGCGGTGTTCGCCTCGTCGCGGAACGTCCGCACGCCCTTGCCCAGCTGACCGAGAACATCCGGGAGCTTCCCCGCTCCGAACACGATGAGCACGATCACCAGAACGAAGACGAGCTCCGGGCCCCCTAGGTTGAACGGCATTCGTCACTTCCCACAGCGCTAACCCGCGCGCTTCTTACTCGTAGACAGTGTACGCACGCTCGTGTCAGCCGAACAGCCCGGCCAGGAGCGTAACGAACAGCGGGACGACCACCAGGAGAGCCAGCGCCGGGAGGTAACAGAGCGTCAGGATCAGCGTCATTTTCCCTTCGACCCCGGAGGCGGACGCGAGCAGGCGCTCGCGCGCCGCGCTCCGCAGCTCCTCACGGGTGTTCTCCAGGACAGTGACCGAGCCCTGCCCAAGCTCGCGCGCGCGCTCCAGCCGTTCCGCGAGACGCGTCAGAGACGCGAGGGCGGCCTCTCTCGCTTCACGGCTCAGAGAAACATGAAGGGGCGCGCCGAGCGTGTAGAGGTCCGCGACTCGCGTTAGAACCTCGTCAACGAGCGGCGCGCCCGTCCCTCGACGCGCAACAGCGATGACGGCAGCGTCCACCGAACGTCCGGACAAGACGAGCGCGTGCGTCCACTCGACGAACGAGGCGATAGCGATCTCGGCGTCACGCCTTCGTCGTGCCGCCCTCCGCTCGACGACGATCGAAGGGAGTATGAAACCGATATACGCCGCGGCGAACATCACGAGAGCGCCGATCGGAACGAACAGCGCGATGATCGCCGCGAGCAGCGCGCCAACGAGGGCAAGGGTGATCTTCGCCGCCACGAGCTGCTCGCCGGTCACGGCGAGCCCGCTTGCCTTCAGCGTCGCGGGGGCGATCAGCCGGAGACCGCCGAGTCCCTGAAGGGCGTTCTTGCCGGACGGACCGAAGGCGTGGAGACGAGCGGCAACACGAGAACGCGGCGCGGCCGCGAGGAGGAGCAGGGCAACACAGACCGCCGCGGCGGCGGCACCCGCGACGCTCACGCGAAGTCGCTCACCACGCGCCTGCTCGCGACGATGCCGGCCGCCTCGAGTAACGCCGCGAGCGGCAGTAGAACGAAGCGTCCCAGAGGCGTCGTGAATGTTTCCATGACTCCGGGCACGGTGAGGGCCAGGTAGAGCGCGAGACCGGGAACGAGCGCGGCGAGCAGCGCGATCTGGGTGCGAAGCCCCGAGGTGCGGGCGCGCACGTCATCCGCCAGCCGCTGCTCGAAGACGAGACGATCGAGCGCACTGCTGACGAGCATCGCGCACCGCGAGCCGGGGAGCTGCTCGGCCACACAGAGCGCCAAGGCATCGAGGCCGAGGATGACCCGGCGGTCGCGTGCCCGAGCGCGAGACTCGCGGAGGGCCACGTCGAGCGGCGCGCCGAGATCGAATGCCCTCACCGCCCGCGCGAATGGCCCGAGCTCGGGCTCGGAACCCGACCCAACGGCGAGGCGGAGCGCCTCGGTGAGGGTCGCTCCCGATCTGAGTCCGGCGAGGGTCATCTGCATCAGTGCGATCGTCTCGCGGGCGCGCTCGTCGCGTCTTCGGGCGGCAACGGTCCGCACCACGAAGGTTGGGATGGCCGGGCCGATGAGGGCCAGGGGCAGAAACCCCAGGTGAGTGGCGAACACAACAGCGATCGACGAGCTGACGGCGCGGAGGCCTTCCCATGCCAGCATCGACCTCGTCCAGCCCGCTTCCCGCAACACCTGGTGCTCGGGATGTTTCACGGACACGGCCGGCGAGCCGAACGGGACAAGCACGAGACACGTCACCGCGAGCGCTGCGGCCATCGCGCCTGCGAGTACGGGACTCATGAGAGGCGTGCGCTCAACCGGCTGGGGAGCTGTCGGATCGATGTTTCACCTGGTCGCCACACGACGACCGGCCCCGTGTCCTCGACCGCGGCGATCTCGCGAACGAGACGCGTGCCGTCCTTCGCTCGGGCAACATGCACGACGACATCGACGGCGCGCGTCACGAATCGTGAGATCGCCTCCGGTGCGACGTCACCCGCGCGGGCCAGCAGCAGCTCGAGGCGATCGAGGGCGCCCAGCGCGGATCCGGCATGCAGCGTGGTCAGCGAGCCCTCGTGCCCGGTCGAGATCGCCTCGAGGAGCGCCGAAGCCTCACGCGGCGAACGAACCTCGCCCACGATGATCCGATCCGGGCGCATGCGGAGGGCGTTCACGACCAGGTCGGCTACTCCGATGCCGCCGTCCCGACCCGGGACGCACTCCAGATGGACGACGTGCGGATGCGGGAGGACCAGCTCATTGGTGTCCTCGATCACGACGAGGCGCTCATCCGCGGGTATCTCGCCCGCCAGCGACCGCAGGAACGTGCTCTTGCCCGTCCCGGTCGAGCCCGCGACCAGCACGTTGCCTCGCGCCACGACGACGCGCGCGAGAAGGTCGGCAGCCTGATCCGCGAGCCCGCCGGTCGCCACCCACGACGGCGCGGGCCCACGGAGCGCCAACGACACACGCCTGAACTTGCGGATCGACAGGGTCGGACCGCCGACCGGCGCGATCACCGCGTTCGCTCGACTTCCGTCACGCATCCTCGCGTCCACGAACGGCCGCTCGATCGTGAGCTCGCGGCCAACGCCGGCCGCGATCCGGTGCGCCAGCTCGCCGACCGCGGCCGCGTCACTGAACCGAAGATCCACGGGCTCGAGCCGTCCCCGGCGCTCCACGAACACCTGTGCCGGTCCGTTCACGAGCACATCGGTGACGTCCGGATCGTCCAGGAACGGCTGCAGGCGACCGAACCCGAACAGCTCCGCGCAGAGCGCCTCGACCTGCTCCTCGGATGTATCGACGGGTACAGCTGCGCGGACCCGCTCACGGAGCGCGAGCCGTCGACCCGGATCCGCGTACAGGGCCAGCATCGCGCTCGGATCGAGACCGGCGGCGACGCCGGCACGCACGCGCGCCAGGAGGGACGCGTCGATCAGGAGATCCCGCGGATCAGCGCGTCGATCGCTCGAAGCGTCGGTGCCCGCGCGGCGAACTGGTCTTCCGCCAGGTACGGGTCGGTCGGGATCGCGCCAAGAAGCGGAAGTGTGGCGCGCTGCGCGATGAGAGCCGCGTCCTCCGCCGCCGCGCCGACGACCACCAGCCCCGCCGGGCACGGAGTGTCACGGATCAGCGGGAGCGCGCAGAACAGGGCTTGAAGCTGCGATGCCCGCGCGCCGGCGACGACGCACAAGCGGTCGATGCGCGAGAGCAGCCCGGCATCCAGGCTGTCGGCTCCCGTGCCGAGGTCGAGAACGACGGGCGCGCCACCGCCGATCTCATCAATGACCTCGACGGCACGATCGACGTCCAGACGGCCGCGCAGGGCGGGCGAGCCAGGCAGGAACGGCACCGCGGACCACCGCGACACGAGCGCGCGCTCGCGGCCGGGCTGCACGAGCGCGTCGGCGATCGTCGCGGCCTCGACCCGAGCGCGAAGCGCGAGGGACGGCGCCCAGCGGTCGAGGTCAACGAGAAGTGCCGGGCGTCCACCGGCTGCCGATCGATGCGCGACGAGCCCCGCGATCGTGCTGCTTCCGACTCCGCCGACCAGCGACCAGAAGGCAACGCGACGCGCGCCGGCCAGGGCGGCTGGACGCGTCGGTCGCAGCGGTTCGATCGGGTCGGGCCGACCCGTCGCCTCGCGCATGAGGGTGACCGCGAGATCGGCGATCGGGCTGGCGTCGAGCCAGGCGCGGATGCGGCTCATGCGAAAGCCCAGCGCTCCACCGCTCCGGCGCTCGCGTATGTCCATCGCGAGGGGCTCTGCTCGAGCGCTGCCCGGTCGAACACGACCGGGCGCAGCCGGACGCGCGTGCGGACCACGCGCATCGCGGCGACCGAGCACCACACCATCCTCCGCCAGCCCATGACGGCGTCCTCCTCGCGGAGGAGCCGTAGACACTCATCACGCGCCGCGCGCGAGCTGCGCTGCCACGGCAGTCGTCGGTGCATCAGTGCGTCGCTCGCTTCGCAGAGTGGAATGCGTCGAAGCTCCACGACATCCACCGCCTGATACGAGTCGTCGAGTGGCGTGAGGTCGAACGCGATCGCGGGCCGCAGGCTCGGTGCGCGATCGGGAACCCCGGCGCAGCGCGAGACGCGGATGCCAGCCAGAGCGAGCTGATGCGTCACGTCATCGACCGCGCGCTCGCTCTCCAGATAGAGGGCCGCCGCGGAACGCGTGAGTCTCCCGCCACCGAGCCGCGCGATGCGAGCGTCGAACGCCGACCGCTCGACCGCTTCGAGTCGAAGCGCCGTCTCCACTTCAGCGTGCCGAGCTGAACGCGAGCACGAACGTGCTGGTCGCGATACGGTCGGCGAATCGGATCGCGTCCGCGGCCGCGATCGCGATGATCACGCTGCCGATGCGGTCGACAGCCGGAGCATCGTGCGGTCGCTGCACGTAGGGAGCACCGGACTCCCCTCTCACGTCGAGCACGAGGGCCTCCGCGGCGAGCAGCTCGACGACCCGACCAGCCGGCGCGCGACCGATGACCGGCACCGCAAGCACGTCAACGCGGGCACCTGGTGCGATCGTCCCGCCGACGGCGCTCACCGCCACGACCGGGATGGCGATCGCGCGCTGCCCGGCGCCCAGGGTGAGCCCGGTCTGGAAAACAGCCGCGTCCGCCGCCAACGCTCGGCTGACGAGAGGCTGCCCCTGCCACAGCGGCGCGACCGGAGCGCGTCCGATCACGTCGTCAACACTGGAGATGGCTCCTGGGGGCAGCGCGTCGGGCGGGACCGACCGCAGCTCGAGATCCTCCGCTGTCAACGGACGGATCACCGCGACATCGCGCGCAGCGACGACCAGATCGACACGCTGTGCGCCGATGAAGTAGAGAGCTCCGGCGACGGCGCCGGCAACGAGCGCCAGCACGAGAAGCGACCTGCGGGCGATCAATCGACGAGCGCGGGCGATCGCACCGCGATCGAGATCTGGGCCTCGAGCCGTTCTGTCGGTGCCAATTCGGTGAAGATCTCGAAGCGCAGCGACCAGCGCGCGCCAGGGGCGGGCATCCGGATCCACTGCGCCATCAGGGACTCGCTGCTTCCGGCGGCGGCGGAGATGCGATCCGGCTGCGCCGAGATGAGACGCCACGACCGGATCGGTACCGCGATCTCGTTCGCGAACGCGCGCGGCCAGAAGTGGACGAGCCGTCCGCGGAGGACCTCGGCCGCGGGAAGTGTCGGACCGTCCGGCGCAAGGGCGACGCCCGTACGCACGACCGGCCGACTCGATGGGACCGGCGAAGTCGTCCTCGGTGGGACCGGCGAGGTCGTCGGCTTCAACGACGGCGCCGGCGTGGCGGTGGTCCACGACCCGACCGGCCGGACCGCCGCTTCAGATGACGTGGGAGCGGGCGTCGATCGCGGTGACGGCACTGCCGTCGGTGCCCGCCGCATCTCCGAATCGTCTTGGAAGAACACGATGCTCACCGGGACGTAGCCACCACCGGTGAGCACGAAGTTCTCGTAGTACGTCCCCGCCAGCGCGCGACCGTCCGTCAGCGAGCCGCGCCCGTTGAAGGAAGAGCCGTCGAACGCACTCGCCGCACCGGTTTGCACCGTATCGATCACCCGCGCGTACGTGCCAGTCGACTCGTGAACGGTCGTTGTGGAATAGGTGGTGGTGGCGCCGTCGGTCGCGACGACATCAGCGACGTAGGTGTCCGTGACGTAGTACAGACCTGCGGGAACCACGAAGGGGGCTGGGTCCGGACGGGGGGCATCCGGGAGCGATCGCGCTTCGTCGCCGAAGGGATCGCGCGCGTTCGCGTGCGTGCCGCACAGAAGGGTGGTGGCCGTGACCAGCATCGCCAGGCGCCATCTCATCGGGGCGAGCTCGCCGAGCGGATCGTCAGCGTCGTGACCGCTGGCAGGAACAGGACGCCGAAGCCGGGCGTTCTTACCGGCACTGACGCGATGAGGCGCACCGTCGGCCGCTCATAGCGGCCGCCCGTTCGCGGATCGAAGCTGGGCGCGGTCGGGAAGCTCGCGACATCCGCCGACGCGGCGATCTCGTCCACGCTCAGCGCCAGGACGTGCGCGGTCGCGGACAGGTTGAGCGCGAAGTACTCGCGGGCGGTCTCAGCCGCGTCGGCGGCGAGGCGCAGCGTGCCCGTACGGGCCAGCTCGTTCTGATCCTGGTCGCCGACAGCGACAATGGTCGCGAGGTCCGCGGCCGCCGCCGCCCGGTGCGCGACGACGCGCAACGCGCCAAGCTCGAGCGTGCCGATAAGAACGATCAGGAGAAGCGGCAGCATGACCAGTGTGGTCACCGCCGCGGTGCCGCCTTCGTCGCGCATCAACGGCCGACCTCACCGCGGGCCACGGCCGTGGACCGCACGGTGACACTGGTGGAGAAGACGAAGGGGACGGCGATGCGCTCTTCCGTGCGCAGCGACACACGCACGGGCTGTCGCCACGTGACGTAGGCGGGCTCCACCTCGATGACGACACGCGAGGATTCGATCCCGACAAGCCGCAGGTGCTCCGCGACATAGGAACGCAGCTCGGGTCGGTCCCCTCCCAGCTCTCCCGCATACCGCGCGGCCTGCAGCGCGACGCCATCCTGCGCGAGCCAGCGTTGCGTCAGCCACCCGAACTGGAGTATCGCGAACAGCAGCGGCACCAGGATCACGACCATGAGCGTTGTCTCCAGCGTCGCCATGCCCTGGTCCTCGTCGCCCCAGCGCTTCACCGGACCGTCTGCAGCTGAGTGACGAGCGCCTGTAGCCGGGTCACCAGACCGTTGTTCCACGCCGAAACGCCGACGACGAGCGTCCCAAGGATGACGGCGGACCCGATGACGTACTCGATCGTGGCAAGGCCCTGATGCCCGGCCCAGAAGACGCGCAAGAGTCGCATACGAGACCTCCTGACGTGTGTCGTCAGGAGGGTCGCGTCAGATCAGCTCGTGCGCGATGGCGAGGGGGACCGGTACGGCGGTACTAGCCCCTGCCGAGCGCCTTCTCCGCCTTACGCGCGTCCTTCACGCCGAACGCGACGGTGACGTTGCCGCGTCCGGGTGCGAGCACGTACTCCGACGCGATGTTCACCTTAGCCTTGGCGAGCCGCGCCGCTACCTTCGCGAGCGCTCCGGGCTTGTCCGCGAGGCGCACCTCGATCGCCTTCCGCTCGGTCGCGCGAAGGCCGGCCTTCTTCAGCGCACGGCGCGCCTTCGCCGTGTCCTTGTCCTTCACC
>DATKCP010000124.1:0-2378 GCA_035513115.1 Candidatus Limnocylindria bacterium
TCGCCCCGGCGTGGATCGCGCAGACGTCGTCATCGTCGGGGGCGGCATCGTTGGAGCATCGATCGCGTACCACCTCGCCGCGCGCGGCGTGCGCGACGTGGTCGTGCTCGAGCGCGACCAGCTCGGCGGCGGATCCACGACGCGCAACGCCGGCGGCGTGCGCCTCCAGTTCTCCACCGAGATCAACGTGCTGCTCTCGCTGCGTTCGTTGCCGCGCATCGAGCGCTTCGAGGAGGAGATGGGTGTCGATCCGCACCTCCGCCAGGTCGGCTATCTGTTTCTGATCACGGCGGAGCGCGATGTCGTGCCGTTCGAGGGGTCGCTCGCGATGTGGAAGCGCCTGGGTGTCCCGGCGCAGCGACTGGACGCGTCGGGCGTCCATCGGCTGTTCCCGGAGCTTCGCGTCGACGATCTCCGATTCGCGACGTTCTGCGCGCGCGACGGCTACTGCGATCCGGCCAGCCTCCTGAGCGGCTACGTCGCGCGGGCGAGGGACAGGGGCGTGCGCTTCCGGGAGCAGGAGCCGGCGATCGGGATCGCGCGCCAGGGCGACCGCGTCAGCGCGGTGAAGACCGCAGCCGGCGACATCGCCTGCGCGACCGTCGTGAACGCCGCCGGCGCCTGGGCGGCGGACGTCGGCCGGCTGGCCGGGGTCGATCTGCCGATCAGGCCGCTGCGGCGCCAGATCTTCGTCACCGATCCCGTTCCAGGCCTGGACCGCGACTTCCCCCTCACCGTCGAGTTCGCGTCGACGCTCTACTTCCACCGCGAGTCGGGCGGCGTGCTCATGGGGATGGCCGATCCGACCGACGGTCCGGGCTTCGACGCCAGCGTGAACTGGGACTTCCTCCCGACGCTCGTCGAGCGCGCGATGTTCCGGCTGCCGATCCTCGAGCGCGCGAAGGTGAAGACCGGCTGGGCCGGCTTCTACGAGGACACGCCGGACAAGCATCCGATCATCGGCGAAGTCCCGGGTCTTGCGGGTTTCCTGTGCGCGGCCGGCTTCTCGGGCCACGGCATCATGCACGCGCCGGCGGCGGGCGAAGCGATCGCCGAGCTCATCGTCGACGGCCGGACGTCGCTCGATGTCGCCCCGCTCGCGTACGATCGGTTCCGCCGCGGCGACCTCATCAAGGAGCACAACGTCATCTGAACGCGCTGGGGATCTTCCTGCTGCTCGACCTCGCGCTCGTGCTGGGAGCCGCAGTGCTGCTGCTCGTCGTGATCATTCGCCGCGGGCAGTCCGTCCAGTACCTCGCCCTCGCCGCCCTGCTCATCGTTCTCGCGATCGGCGTCTGGTACACCACGATCCGCACTCCCGCCCCACTGCCCTGAGTCACTCCTACCTAGACTGATCGCGTGTTCACACGCGAAGAGGTCCGCCTCACGACGCTCGCGACCTGCGCCGGCTGAGGCGCGAAGCTGGGCCCCGGCCCGCTGGCGCAGGTCCTGCGCCCTCTGCAACAACAGCCGAGCCCCGCGGAGCTGCTCGTCGGCCTCGCACCGAGCGACGACGCGGCGGTCTACCTCGTCGCGCCCGACGTCGCCATCGTGGAGACCCTCGACTTCTTCCCGCCCATCGTCGACGACGCGTACGCGTCGGGCGCGATCGGCGCGGCGAACGCGATGTCGGACGTCTTCGCGATGGGTGGGGAAGTGCTGTTCGCGCTGCAGATCGCGGCCTGGCCCGAAGATCTGTCGCTCGAGCAGCTCGAGGCGCTTTTCCGCGGCGGTGTGGACAAGGTCCGCGAGGCGGGCGGCGTTGTCGCCGGCGGCCACACCGTGATCGACCGCGAGCCGAAGTACGGTCTCGCGGTGACCGGGCGCGTGCACCCGCAGCGCATCCTGCGCAAGAGCGCGCTGCGGGTCGGCGACGCGCTGTGGCTCACGAAGCCGATCGGGACAGGTGTCCTCACCACGGCGCACAAGAACGGCGCGCTCGCGCCGGAGGATCTCGCGTCCGTCGTCGCCTCGATGGTCGCGCTCAACCGCGGCGCCGCGCGCGCGGCGGTCGAGGCCGGCGTTCACGCCGCGACGGACGTCACCGGTTTCGCACTTGCGGGTCACGCACACGAGATGGCGGAGCAGTCAAGTGTCTGCGTCCGCATCCAGGCCGGTCTGGTGCCGCTGCTGCCGGCCGCGCGCGAGCACGCCAGCGGCGCGAGCTTCGGTGGACTGGAGCGGAACCGCACCCACTTCCTCGAGGGCGGGCGTGTCCGCTTCGACGGCGTCGATGAAGTGCTGGGCACGCTGCTCCTGGACCCGCAAACGTCCGGCGGCCTGCTCGTCGGCGTGCCCACAGAGCACGCGGATGCCTGGAAGCGCGCGCGCGCGGCCCACGGCGTGTCGGCGTCGCGGGTCGGAGAGGTGACGGAAGG
>DATKCP010000125.1:0-6823 GCA_035513115.1 Candidatus Limnocylindria bacterium
CCGACGGACCAGACCGTTGGCATCACCCCAGTGTGGAAGACTGGGGTGGTGAAGGTCGCGTGGCTCCACGTGGCGCCGGTGAAGGGCCTTGGTATCGAGAGCCGCGACTACATCGAGCTCGGTCCCAGCGGCGTCGAGGACGATCGTCGTTTCTGCGTCGTCGGCGACGATGGTCACGTCCTCAATGGAAAGCGTCTCGGGCCCCTCACGACGATCGGTGCGCACTTCGATCCCGCGACCCATCAACTCCAGCTGCGCATGGCCAATGACGTCCTTGTCGGTGGCAGGGTCAGCATCGGTGCGCCCATCGTGGTGGAGATCCACGGCCACGGGGCCTCAGGGCATCTGGTGGAGGGTCCGTGGACGGCCGCGCTGAGCGAGCAGCTGGGACTGCCGATCCGCCTGGTGCGCCTCGATGGCCCGGGGTACGGCCACGACCGCGCCGACGCGGGTGCGAGCGTGACGCTGCTCTCACGCGCGTCGCTCGAGCGTCTGGCCGAAGAGGCCGGTGTCGAAGGGCCGGTCGACCCGCGCCGCTTCCGCATGCTCATCGGGATAGACGGCGCGGCCGCTCACGACGAGGACGGCTGGATCGGCAGGCGTGTGCGTGTGGGGGAGGCGGTCGTCGTTCCGGGCGGCAACGTCGGTCGCTGCAGGGTCACGACGCTGGACCCCGACACCGGCATGCGTGACCTCCAGACGCTCGACGTGCTCGCGCGGTATCGGCACGACGTGCCGTCGAGCGAGCCGCTCGCCTTCGGCGTGTGGGCCCGCGTCGAGCGCGCCGGCCTCATCGCGCTCGGCGACGACATCGCGGTGGAGACCGACGCGTGACCGATGTGACGGTGCGCTCGATCAGTCCCGACCAGCACGACGCGGTCATGCACTACTTCGACATGGTCGCCTACGCCGACAATCCGAACTGGTCGAAGTGCTACTGCGCCGAACGGCTCGTCGAGGACTACGACTCGCGCACGAAGGAGCAGAACCGCGCCTTTCGTTCGCAGCTCATCCAGTCGGCGAAGGCGAACGGTCTCGTCGCGTACCGGCTCGGCCGCGTCGTCGGCTGGTGCCACGCGGCGCCCAAGACGGAGCTCCTGAACGTTCCGGGCGCGACGGCTTCGGACACCGGTGCGATCGTGTGCTTCGTCGTCGCGCCGGACCAGCGGCGGCAGGGCGTTGCAACGGCGCTGCTCGATTCGGCGGTCGAGCACCTCAGGAAGCGCGGCATGCGCGCCGCGGAGGCCTATCCCCGGCTCGGCGAGGTCGATCCGTCCAGCTGGGCGCAGATCAACTACGTCGGCCCGCTCTCCATGTACGTAAAGGCGGGCTTCGCCGTCGCGGAGCGGCACGAGGACTTCGCCGTGGTCCGCCTGGCGCTCTAGCACCATTTTGTGACCCTGGGGACGCTGTTCCGCAACCTTCGCTTCGGATACAAATTCCATCAGTGACAAAGGTTGCGTCCGCAGCAGCAGCAATCACCGCAGGAGGTGGAGGCTGAGTCGCGTCTGCTGAGCGAGACGTCGAGACCGACGAAGCCTCCCAGGACCGGGGGGCTTTTCTGTTTAGCAAGGAGGTAGCGGTGGACGACGAGCGCGATGCCTGTGCGCTGGTGTCGATGGCCCGGAAGGACGGTCGGCCCACGCGCGACGTGCTGGACGGCGTCCTCCACGGCATGGCCGCGCTGGCTCACCGCTCCGGTCTCGTCGATGGCGAGGGCGACGGCGCCGGTGTCCTCACCGACATCCCGCGCGCGCTGTGGGCGAGCGTCCTTCGCGCGTCCGGCGGCGACGCCACCCTCGTGCGCAGCGGGCGCTTCGCCGTGGGTCACCTGTTCGTCCCGCCCGGCGACAGCGACGCCGACCAGGCGGCCGTGCGCCGCAGCCTCGCGCGTCACGGCATGGAGATCCTCGTGGAGCGCGAAGGCAACACGGACAGCAGCGTGCTCGGTCCGCGCGGACGCACCGAGGAGCCGCGCTTCTGGCAGCTCGCGCTCCTGACCCCGTCGCCCGACGGCCCCGGATCACGCGCGCTGTACGAGGCCGCGGTCGAGATCGAGCGACTCACCGCCGCGACCGTCGTGAGCCTCTCGCGCCACACCGCGGTGTACAAGCTGCGCGGCGCCGGCGATCAGCTGCCGCGCTACTTCGCGGATCTCGGCGACCCGCGCTTCGCGACGTCGATGGCCTTCGGGCACAACCGCTACGCCACGAACACGAGCACGAGCTTCGACCGCGTCCAGCCGTTCGCGTCGTTCGCGCACAACGGCGAGATCAACACCATCGGACGGCTGCGTGAGGAGGCGAGGGCGCTGCGCATCCCGCTCTCGCGCTCCGGCAGCGACTCGCAGGACGTCGACGCGATCTTGCGCGGCATGGTGCTCGGCCTGCGCCTGGGGCCCGTCGAGGCGATCGAGCTGCTCTTCCCGCCGATCCTGAACGAGATCAAGCGCATGCCCGTGGAGCTGCAGGACCTGTACGTGCAGGCGCGCGCCGCGTTCGGTCCGTTCGCGCAGGGGCCGGCCGCGTTCCTGGCGCGCGTGGGCGACACGTGCCTCTTCGGCGTCGACGCGCTCGGGCTGCGCCCGCTCTGGCATGTCGAGACGCCCGACGAGCACGTCTTCGCGAGCGAGCGCGGTTTCATCCCGCTCTCCCGTTACGTCCGCGATCCGTATCCCCTCGGACCGGGCGAGCGCGTGGGCCTCCGTCGCACGCACTCGGGTTGGCGGTTCCTCGACCAGGACGCCCTGCGGCGTCGGTTCGTCGTGGACCGCGCGACCCGCGGCATCACCGCCGCGGGGCTGCGCGCGCGGATCGCGTGCGGTGGGCCGGAGGAGGCGCCGGGGAGCGTGCGTCGTCCCGGTGGACGGCGCGAGCCGACGGCGCGCTGGCAGATCGCCGTGCCGCCGGACGAGCTCGAGGATCCGTCACAGCGGCGCGAGCACCAGTTCGCGTCCCTCGGCTTCGAGCCGGACGACCTCAAGATGGCGCAATTCGCGGCGCAGACCGGGGGCGAGCCCATTGGATCGCTTGGATGGGACGGCCCGCTCGCGGCGCTGTCGGCCGCGCGTCCGAATCTCGCGGACTACCTGCACGAGACCGTCGCGGTCGTGACGAATCCCGCGATCGATCGCGAGCGCGAGATCGAGCACTTCTCGACGCGCGCGCTCCTCGGCCCGCGACCGTCACCGCGTGCCGCGTCGACCCGCCGCGGCGATCGTGGCCGGTGGATCGAGCTGCAGATGCCCATCCTCCTGGGCGGCCACGCTCCGGAGACGGGACTGCGAGGCGACGATCATCGCGCGCTCGCGCGCCGGCTCGGGACGTGGATCGTCGAGGACGTCGTCGCGCAGTTCACCGCCGACGGCGATCGCGTGCCCGTGATCCTCGAAGCGGACCGCGACTGGGAGGAGCATCCGCGCGACGCGCTCGCCCGTCTCGGCGCGCAGGCGTGTCGCGGCGTGCGTGGCGGCGCGGCGCTCGTGGTCGTGCAGGACCGCCACGCCGTCGAGGAGGGCCGCGCCTGGCTCGATCCGCTCCTCGTCGTCGCCGCGGCGCACCGCGCGCTCATCACGCAGCCCTCCCGCAACGGATCGCTCCGGCGAGAGTGCGCGCTCGTCGTGTCCGCGGGCAGCCTCCGCAACCTCCACGACCTCATGGTCGCCCTCGCGCTCGGCGCCGACGCGGTGAATCCGTACCTGCTGCTCGAGTACGCGCTCTCGCTCGGCGATCCCGACGCGCTGCCGAACCTCGTAGAGGCGCTGCGCAAGGGCATGGAGAAGGTGATCTCCACGCTGGGCGTTCACGAGATCCGTGGCTACGGCCGGCAGCTCTCCGCGATCGGCGTCTCGCCCGAGGTCGCGCGGATGCTCGGCATCACGACGTTCTGCGCGAGCGACGAGCGCGGTCTCTCATGGGAGCGTATCGGGGCGGATGGCTTTGACCGCGGCACGATGCTCCGGGAGCGCCGTCCCGCGCGCATCGAGCCGGTGTTCCGCATCTACCCGCGCGTGTGGAAGGCGGCCGGCGCCGTGGCGAACGGCGAGCAGCCATACCGCGCGTACGCCGACAAGCTCGAGCAGTTCGAGCGCACGCATCCGGTCTCGCTGCGGCATCTGCTCGACTTCCGCGTGCCGCTCGAGGGCGAACCGCTGTCTCTCGCACGCACCCGTGCGGGCGATCACGACGCGCCCTTCTACATCTCGTCGATGTCGTTCGGCTCGCAGGGCGAGACCGCGTACCGCGCGTATGCCGAGGCGATGGCGCGCATGGATCTCCTCTGCGTCAACGGCGAGGGCGGCGAGCTTCCCGATCTCATCGGGAAGTACCCGCGCAACCGCGGCCAGCAGATCGCGTCGGGGCGTTTCGGCGTCTCCGCGCTCCTCGCGAACTCGTCCGACTACCTCGAGATCAAGATCGGGCAAGGCGCGAAGCCCGGTGAGGGCGGACATCTCCCGGCGCGCAAGGTCTCGGTGAAGGTCGCGCTCGCGCGCAACGCGCAGCCCGGCGTCGACCTCATCTCGCCGTCCAACAACCACGACATCTACTCGATCGAGGACCTCGCGCAGGTCGTCCACGAGCTGAAGACGGTCAATCCCCGCGCCCGGGTCGCGGTGAAGATCCCCGTGACGCCCGACGTGGGGATCATCGCCTGCGGCATCGCGAAGTCGGGAGCCGACATCGTCACCCTCTCGGGCTACGACGGCGGCACCGGCGCCGCTCGTCAGCACGCGCTGCGTCGCGCGGGACTGCCGGCCGAGATCGGTGTCGCCGAGGCGCACCGCGCGCTCGTCGCGGCCGGCCTTCGCGACCACGTGCAGATCTGGTGCGACGGCGGAATGAAGAGCGCGCTCGACGTCGCGAAGATGATGTGCCTCGGGGCGGACCGCGTCGGCTTCGGGACGCTCGCGATGGTCGCGATCGGCTGCACGATCTGCCGCGGCTGCCAGCTCGATACGTGTCACGTCGGCATCGCCACGCAGATCGACTCCGCGGTGGAGGCGACCGAGCGCGGCCTCAAGCGCTTCGAGCCGCAGGAGTTCGAGCGCGCGGTGACGAATCTGATGCGCTTCTTCGGCGCGCTGCGCGACGAGCTCGCGCGCATCGGCGCGCTCCTGGGCGTTTCGGCGACGGAGGAGCTCGTCGGCCGCACCGATCTCCTCGCGCAGGTCCGGGGTCTGGACCGCATCGACCTCTCGGCCCTCCTCTCTCCCGCGGGTCCGGTCCGGCGCGGCGGCCGCGAGCTCCGCGTGCTCGCCGCGCCGGGCGGGCCGAGTGTCGAGGCGGAGGCCGGCGACGGAGATCTGCCGCGGCTTGGGAGCGAGCATCGCTTCGTCGCGACCGCGACCGCCGGTGAGCTCGCGCGGCAGCGGATCGCGGGCGCCATCGTGACCGAGCTCGCCTCGTCCTTCGGCCACGGGTCCGTCGCGGGCAACGGCTTTGGCGCGTACTCGACCGACGGCGTGTCCCTTCGCATCGCGGGCGGCGCGCAGGACGGCGCGGCGAAGACCGCGCTCGGCGGCACGTTCGCGGTGCTGAAGGCGCGCAACGCGAGTGGCGACTGGGTCGATGGTTCGGTGGGGAAGTGCTTCGGTTACGGCGCGCAGCGCGGGCGCTTCTACGTGCAGGGCGGCGCCGACGCGCGCGCCGGCATCAGGCTCTCGGGGGCCGAGGTCCTGTTCGGCGGCGATCTGCGCGGCTTCGCGTTCGAGTACATGACCGGCGGTCGGGCTGTGGTCCTGGGTGACCCCGGCCGCTGGATCTGCTCGGGCATGAGCGGCGGGGCCGTGTTCCTGCGGCACGACCCGGCGCGCGGCCTCGACGAGCGCGGACTGCGCGACCGCTTCGCGAAGGGTGCGAAGGTGAATATGCGGCCGGCGTCGACCGACGAGGACCTCGCCGCGCTGCGCGAGCTCGTCGGCAGCTACGCGACGCTGCTGCACGAGAGCGGGCAGACCGAGTCCGCCGCCGCGACGCTGTCGCTGCTGGACGATCCCGCCATGCACTTCCGCGTCGTGCGCCCGGGTGCGGACATCGTCGATCAGACCATCTCGACGGAGTAGCGGCACCCTCAATCGCGCGAAGAGCCATCTCCCAGGTAGATGATCCGGATCGCCGACTGCAGCACGGCAGTCCGGCGGACCCACTCGCGGTCAGCATGGACGATCGCTTGGCACTGTGCGTGGATAGCAGTCGCAAGGACCACTGAGTCAGGGAGCGGAAGCTTCGTCGCGGCTCGGACCTGTGCGGCCCCGGTGGCCAGCTCCAGCGATAGTGGAACGATCGCGAGGTTCGGGTAGCGCTGCAGACGCACTCGCCGCGCGATGCCGTTCTCCACGCTCCGCGCGAACCCGCCCACGAGGATCTCCGCTGCGTTGATCACGGAGATCGTGCCCCGGAACCGACCTCCCTCAACAGCCCCCAGTAGCCATACAGCGTGCTGGTGCCACTGGTCGTTCGCGTCGGCGGCGGCGATAAAGATGGCGGAGTCGAGCGCGATCTCCGTCAGGCCGTCAAGAGAGCGCTGCAGTGAGGCGAGCGACAATCAGCCGCGCTTCCGCCACTCGCGCCGCAGTTTTCGGACGTAGGACGCCGCACCCTCGGGCGCATCGCCGGCGAGTAGCGCCGCGAGCTCCTTCGCGGAGCTGACGGGCTTTGGCATGAGCACGACCATGCGACCCACACCGGGGAGCCAGACCAGGGTCGAGATGAGTTTCGCGCCTGGCTTGATGCCCAGTTCGCGCGCGTAGTCGGCGGGAAGGCCCACCTGCCGGTTGCGGCCCACCTTCACCTCGCGTGTGCTATCGGTCGGCGCTTGCGCTCGG
>DATKCP010000126.1:0-5541 GCA_035513115.1 Candidatus Limnocylindria bacterium
GAGCAAGATTCAGACGTCGTGCTGATGCTCTGGCGCGATAAAGAGGACACCGCCGCGGGCGCGCCAAAGCTGATCCACGGCAGCATCGCGAAGAACCGCAACGGTCCTACCGGGATCTTCTCGCTGCTCTTCGCGGCCGAGCAGGCCAAGTTCTTCAGCAAAGCCTCGGACGACATGCCGGTATGACCGCCGACCTCGGTCTCGAGCGCAACACACCCAAGCCGCCACCGGAGAATCCCGAGGCCGAGGCTTCGCTGCTCGGCGCGGTCCTCATCGACCCAGCCGTGTACGAGGGCGTCGTCCGCGGACGCATCGCGCCGGCCTCCCTGTCGCGCGAGCAGCATCGGCTGATCCTCGGCGCGGTCGAGCGTGTCGCAGAGCGCGGCGAGGCCCTGGGCTTCCAGACGGTGCAGGCCGAGCTCGCGGCACGCAGCGAGCTCGACGAAGTCGGGGGGGCGCAGTTCCTCGTCGGCCTCATGCAGAACGTGCCAACGGTCGCGCACGCGGAGTCGTACGCCGCGATCGTCGAGCGCACGGCGCTGCTGCGACGCCTCATCCAGGCCGCGAACGAGATCGCGCATCTCGCGCTGACGCGCGAGGACGCCGAGAGCGCGGTCGCCGACGCGCAGGAGCTCCTGTTCGCTGTCAGCGAGTCGAGCCTGCACCGCGACGTCGTTCCCCTCGAGATCGCGCTGCGGCGCTTCGCCGACCAGATCACCGCGCGCGGCGACGACCAGCGTCAGGGCGTGCCGACGGGCTTCGAGCACCTCGACGCGAAGACCGGAGGATTCCAGCCGTCCGACCTCATCATCATCGGTGGCCGTCCGGGCCTCGGAAAGACGAGCCTCGCGCTGAACGTCGTCTGGCACGCGGCGGTCGCCGCGCGCAAGACCTGCGCGGTGTTCTCGCTCGAGATGACGGAGCTTCAGGTCGTGCAGCGGCTCATCTCGATGACCGCGGAGATCGACGGCAATCGCATGCGCCGCGGCCGGCTGTCCGAGCGCGAATTCGAATCGATCAACTCAGCGTCGAACCAGCTGCAGCGCGCTCCGATCTTCATCGAGGAGTCGACCCGCCTGACCGTGACCGACATCCTCGCGAAGTCGCGACGGCTTCAGGCCGACCGCGGCCTCGACCTCGTGGTCGTCGATTACCTGCAGCTCATCGAAGGGGCCGCCGGCAACGAGGGCCGGGTGCAGGAAGTGGCGATCATCACACGTGCGCTGAAGTCGATCGCGCGCGAGCTGGAGGTTCCCCTCGTCGCGCTCTCGCAGCTGTCGCGTCAGATCGAGACGCGCGGCACCGAGCCGATGCTTTCAGATTTGAGAGAGTGCGTGACGGGAGACACGCGCGTAGTCGACGCAGACACGGGGCGCTGGGTCGAAGTGCGCTCGCTCCAACGCGGTATGCGGATCATCGCGATGACACCTGACCAGAAACTTGGAACGCATGAGCTCGCCGATGTCTGGTCCACGGGCGCCACGCCGGTGTATCGGCTGCGGACCCAGACGGGACGTGAGATTCGCGCGACTGCGAATCATCCTTTCCTCGCGGGGGATGGATGGCGGCCCCTAGAGAAGCTGCAGGTCGGCGACGTGATCGCCACCGCAGGCCGCCTGCCGATGCATGGGGACGAGAAGCCCGAGAGAGCGGATCGTTGTCGCCTCCTCGGCTACATCGCCGGCGACGGTACGTATAAGCGACATCGCGCGGTCGGATTCATTTCAAGTGACGACGAGACGTTTCGGGACGTCTTGCAGATCGTGCAGCGTGAATGGCCGGACGTGCAGCCGCGATTCAAGGGGATTGGCACCCGCTACCGCGAGGCGGACTTCGTGCGGCTGTACCCGAACGGATACGGTCGGCCTTACGGCAATCCGATGCGGGAATGGCTCCGAGAGATCGGCGTCTTTGGGCAGGAGGACAGCACGAAGCGAGTCGCGGAATGGGTATTCGACGCGGGGCGGATCGGGGCTGCGGGCTTCCTCGCGGGATACCTGGCGTCCGATGGCTGCGTGAAGCTCGGTAAGCGCGGCAGATGGAGTGTCCAGTTCGACAGCGTAAGTCGACTGTTGCTCCTAGATGTACAGAATCTGCTATTGCGACTTGGGCTCGTGTCCGCGATAGGGCAAGGGGTATGGAATACAAAGAGCACGATGCCGATCTATCGATTGACCCTAGCGGAGGCATATAGCAACCGCCGTCAGTTCGCTGCATCGGTAGCAGTGGTGGGGAGAAAAGGTCAACTCCTGGACGCGATGGTCGCGATGCTGCCCGTGACTGAGACCAACCCGGGCGTGCTCGCTCTTCCGCGTGAGTTGAGCGCGCATCTCCGTTCACTTCAGGTCGGATGGAAGGATCAGCACAAAATGATGCGCCGGAGCACCGCGCTCCAGTACGCGGATAAGACTGGCGACGAGATACTCCGTCAGTTCGCCGACAGCGATGTGATCTGGGAGCGGGTCGTCTCGATCGAGCCGGCCGGAATCGAGGAGGTTTATGACCTCCGCGTTCCCAGCGCCGGTAGCTTTGTGGCGAACGGGATCGTCGTCCACAACAGCGGCGCTATCGAAGCCGATGCCGACCTGGTCCTCTTCCTGTGGCAGAAGGACCGCAAGGACCGCGACGAGAGCGTCGTGCGCCTCAAGCTGGCCAAGCACCGCAACGGCCCCACCGGCGACTTCGACCTGCACTTCCAGTCCGAGCTGACGCGTTTCCGCGATCTGGGCGAGACTCGTTCCGACATCTGATGAAAGTCCTGTTCGTCGCCGGTTTCGGCCCGATCGTCCGCGACATGGATGCGTCGCTGCGCTTCTATCGCGAGACGATCGGGATGCCCCTGGAGGAGGGAGCCGATGTATCGACCGAGAAGGTCGACGGCGTCAAACACTTCGGGCTCTGGCCGCTCGCCGACGCGGCGCAGTCGTGCTTCGGTTCGCGCGAGTGGCCGTCGAACATCGCCGCGCCTCAGGCGTGGGTCGAGTTCGACGTGGAAGACGTCGCCGCGGCGGCCGAGGATCTGCGCGCCAAGGGGTATCGGATCCTGGCCGGACCCAAGACGGAGCCATGGGGCCAGACCGTCGCCCGGCTCCTGAGCCCCGAGGGGCTGCTCGTGGGCGTGACCATCACTCCCTGGATGCGGAAGGCTGGAGGAGACTAGGTGCCGTGACCACGGACCAAGCCTTCCTGCTCCTCGGTGTGATGTTCGTGATCGGCGCCGCGATGCTCTGGTGGACGCTGCTGCGCAAGCCCTGACGACGCGGCTAGCGCTCGGGCTCGATCGCGACGGTCACGTTCGCGCGGACATCGGTCAGCAGGCGTATCTCCACTTTGTGCACGCCCAGCGACTTGAGCGGCTCGGGCAGGTGCACTTTCGTCTTGTCGATCTCGACCTTGTGCTCGCGCTGCAGCGCGTCGGCGACGTCCTTGCTCGTCACCGAACCGAACGTCTTGCCCTGTCCTCCCGCCTTGAGACGGAACATGAGCGTCGTCTCTGAGAGACGCTTCGCGAGCTCTTCGGCGTCGGCGTGCGCGCGGTCCTGTTTCGCGCGCTTCGCGTCGCGCGCCCTGGCCAGGACCTTCATCTCACCGGCGGTCGCCTCGATGGCGAACCCGCGCGGCAGGAGGAAGTTCTGCGCGTAGCCGTCGGCGACGTCCTTCACGTCACCCGGGCGGCCGAGTCCGGCCACCTCGCGCCTCAGGATGACGCGCACCGGCTCGCGCTAGCTGCTGGGCTGAGTGGTCTCCGCCAACGAGCCGTCCTGCTCGCTCTTTCGGAGCTCCATCTCCCACGCGAGGACCGATGCGGCGACGGCGACGACGCCCATGATGGTCAGCGCTCCGATGATCGCGAGCAGCGCTTCGAGGACGTCGAACACGCTGCCCGAGTCCCGGTCGCTCATGAGTCCTTATCTCCTTCGCGGTCGCGTGACAGGATCCGGTCCAATGTACCGCGAAGCTCGTGCGCTCGGTTCGACAGGGCGCCCTGGGCGCGCTCGAGGTCGTGTTTCAGCTCGTCGTCGTTCCGCGCGATGCGACCCATGTGCTCCTCGACGACCTCCCTGGGGGCGTTGCGGATGAAGAAGTCGAGACCGAAAATGAGCACGCCTAGGTCGTCGAGCTGCCCGATGACCGGGAGGAAGTCCGGGATGATGTCGATCGGGAACACGAGATAGCCGGCGACCGCGGCGAGGACCAGCTTCTGCTGGGTCGGCACGCGTGGATCGCGCGCGAGCGCCCAGACCAGACGTGCGTACGCCGGCATCTTGCGCAGCGTCTCGATCGCCTCCTTCGGGTCGCGGGGCGGACGGAATCCTCTAGTCACCGTGCACCTCCCCCTGCGGGAATCGTGCCCGCAGGGCCGCGACGGCCGCGGAGAGCGCCGCGTCACGCTCGGCCGTCCAGAACGTGACCAGGTAGCGAGCCTTGCCGTCGGAGACGCGCCGCAGCTCCACGCTCGGCGGCGGCTCCTTGGCGACGCCCACCGCGTCGCGGAGCGCGCTCCGGATGTCGTCGGAGCCGATCGGCTTGCTCGCGTCATCAATGATGAACCAGATGCTTGCGCGCCGCGTCGGAAAGCGCGTGAGGTTCACGACGGAGCCGGTCATGAACGTGCCGTTCGGCACGATCACCTGCAGCGCGTCCACGGTCCGCAGGAGCGTCGTGCGGAATGTGATCTCCTCGACGACGCCGCTGTACCCGCCCACCTCGATCGTGTCGCCGATGCGGAACGGCCGCTCCACCAGGACCCAGATGCCGGCAAAGAAGTTCTTGAGGATGTCCTGCAGCGACAGTCCGAGAACGATGCCGAGGAGGCTGAACGACCCGAGGATCCAGCCGAAGGCGTCGCGGGTGTAGATGGCCAGCACCACGAGCGCACCGATCGTCAGCACGGCGACCTGCGCGAGATTGCCGAGCAGGATCGTGACGTTCGCCTGGGCTCGGCCGCGCGTCAGCGCCCGCATCGTCGTCCGCCGGATGACCCGCGCCAGCAGCAGCGTGACGAGCACGACCAAAAGAGCCCAGAGCGTGCGCGTCGCGTACTCGAAGACCACCGCTGAATCGATCGACACGTGGCGAGAATACCCACGCTCGCCTGCTAGCCACAGCGTCCGGCGACGCGCCCGAGGCGAAGCGGGCGGCCTTGACAGGTGAACATCCGTTCGGTATGGTCGGGGGCGTGACGAAGCAGGACCAGCAGCGGGCCGAGCGCATCCTGGCCTTCATCCGCGAGCGCATCGCCGAGCGGGGCTACCCCCCGACGGTGCGGGAGATCGCCGAGGCCGTCGGGCTCGCCTCGACGTCGGCGGTCCATCACCACCTCACCAAGCTCGAGAAGGAAGGCCGCCTGACCAAGGACGCCACGCGCTCGCGTGCGCTCGCCATCCCGGGCGCGTTCGGCGGCCGCGTCGTCTCCGCGCCGATCGTCGGGGAGATCGCCGCCGGCGAGCCGATCTACGCGCTCGAGGACAAGAGCGAGACGCTCTCGATCCCCGGTGAGATGGCCGGTCGCGGACGCGACACCTTCGTGCTGCGCGTCCG
>DATKCP010000127.1:0-7904 GCA_035513115.1 Candidatus Limnocylindria bacterium
TCTGCGTCGCTCAGCTCGCTTGCGCCAACACCAGGGTGTGGCCGACGTTGCCCTCGGGTACGAAACGATCCCACACGGGCCGAAGCCCCGCCTCCGTGAACCAGGTGAGATACGTCGCTCGGTCGGCGTGGTCCCAGAACATCTCAGCCCCGAGATATCGCTGGACGCCCGTCCAGCGCTCTGAACCGACGATCGCGAGCAGGTAGCCGGCCGGGCGCAACCACCGCCGGATCTTCGGCAACAAGTTGCGCTGATCCTGAAGGGGTACGTGGATGAGGGCGTAGAAAGAAACGACTGCGTCGAAGGAAGCGGGCTCGTGTTCCCACGTGACCATGTCCGCCTGCTCGAACGTCGCACCGGGTACGAGCCGGCGGGCTCGTTCGATCTGCACGGCGGAGATATCGAGGCCGAGCACGTCGAGGTTCCTGTCGGTCAGCATCTTGGTCGCGGGAACCCCAGCACCGCATCCAAGATCAAGGACCCTCCCGCGGGGCCTGAGCAGCTGCGCCAAGTCATTCACCCATGCCTCGTACAGGTCTTGCGGGTCGTCTGCCCCGAGGTTCGACAGGCCTTCGTCGGTACGGTAGGCGCGGGAGATCGTGTCGTAGCCGCGGCGAACAAGATCGCGCTGGCTCGCTCTCATGTCACCACTCGCATCCGACATCACCGGTGCTCTTTATCCTTGGCTGCCCGAGTCCGTGAAGCGACGGTTGCAATTAGAGGTCGCACAGCAAAGCTCGCTGATGGACGAGGAGAGCAGAGTCTTCGCGGAGGACCGCCGGCACGTTCCAGCCAGCGAGCTTCGCGAAGCCCGGGTCGCCGGCATCTGCCTCGGGCGAAGGCGCCGCATCGCTCTCATCGTGGTCATGACCTCGACCATCGATCCGTCCGTATCGGCACGGGTCGGCGGCGTGTTCAAGCGCGGAATACTAGTCCGGGGGTCATGGGCCGAACGTATGGCTACCGAAGCGACAGACCGAACCCCAGACTTGGCTCATGAGTCGTCTTCTCGCCCTGCTCATCGCGCTGTGCCTCACCGCGGGGTGCGGCTACGTTCAAATGCAACCGAACGGTGGTGGCCGCCCAACCCCCTACGCGCCGCGTTTGCCCTAGCACCCATCTGGCGCCTATGGCGACGGTTGCAGCCGCCGGATCGTCTTGCGCCAAGACCAATAGTGGAAGGCTGCGTCAGCCGCGATGATCAGGTCGATTTAGTCGCTGACTTGCCTTTCGTCTTCGACCGTACCGTCTTCGCTGCGGACGGGGAGGCGGCCGGCGCGGCGGCCTTCGCGGTGCGCTTCGTGGCGTAGCGGCTCACACCGTCGAGAAGCTCCTGGACGTCGAACGGCTTCCGCAGCGCCATCAGCGCGCCGAGCGCGCGCAGCTGCGGACGGAGCGTGTCCAGGTCCTCGGTCGCCGAGACGACGATGACCGGCGGCTGGCGGTCGGGCTCCATCTCGGCCCGCAGGCGGAGGAACTGGACGCCGTCCGCGCCGGGGAGGAAGAGATCAAGGAGGACGAGATCGACCGGCGCCTCGTCTTGCAGGATCCGGAGCCCCTCCTCGGCATCGGGCGCCAGGGCGACCTCGTAGCCGGCGCTGCGCAGGATCGTCTCCAGCAGGCGGCGGGCGTTCTCGTTGTCCTCGACGACCAGGATGGTCTGCTTCTGGGTGTCTTCCATCGCGCCAGTCTGAAAGGTTGGTCAAGGAATGTCTTGCGGCGCGATCAGGCCCCCTTGGAGAGACGCTTCTCGGGATCCTCGTTCACCAGTAGTCCGTGACCACCGTCGACCGGGTCCACGAGCTGCCAGCCGTCCAGCTCGAGCTCCAGGAGCCACTCCGCGAACTCCCGCAGCATGAGCGAGGCCTCGGTCAGGCTCTCCGCCTCGTCGGCCACCCACTTCATGCAGACGCTTTCGAGCCGGAGGGCAAAGTCCTCCTCGGTGAGCTCGCCGGCGAGGTCCGCCGCCTCGCGCTGGGTCAGCAGCCGAGGCCTCCCGTTGTGCTGAGCGCGCATTGACACCTCCGAGGCGCTCGTCGCAGCGCTCTTTGTCTGATCGGTAGCGACTTGCGGCACGGGCCGTGCTGCCTCTCTGGTCGTGGAGCGCCTGGACCTTCGGGACGAGCTCGCCGTCGACGAGGCGTGCGCGCGCTGCGCGGCGCCGCTGATCGCCCCGGCCAGCGTGGTCCGCCGCGACGGCGAGTTCTACTGCTGCGGGAGCTGCGCCAGGGCCGCCACAGGGGCTCGCGGCGCGATCGGGCTGGGCTGCGCGAACTGCGGCGCTCCGATCGCCGACCGCGCCAGCGCGGTCGCCGCGGACATACGCGTCTTCTGCTGCGCCAATTGCGCCACCGCGCCACGGGACCCGGGGCCGCCGCTCCGATAGGGCCCGACGCGCCTGGTCGGGCCTTTGATTGCCCCACTGGTACTGGGGTGACGTTCTATGAAACCGCGCGTTGAAGGGGTAGTGTCCCGACTGATGTTCAAGCGATCGCGCGGTCCCGCGCGTCCGTCGACGGCGCCGGTGTGGCGTCCCGCCGAAGCGCCGGAACCCGCCCGCACACCTGAATCGGGCCGCAAAGAGGAAGCTTCGGAAGGGAATGACACCATGCAGCAGCGAGACACGCGTGACTACTCGGCACCGCGGGAGCACACGACACCGAGCTCGGGCGACCTGAACGCGCTTCTCGGCAAGGGCTCCGAGTTCGAAGGCAAGCTCGCCTTCGAGGGCAAGGTCCGGATCGACGGGACGTTCACCGGCGAGATCTCCACCAACGACGTCCTCATGGTCGGCGACGGCGCCAAGGTGCAGGCGGAGATCAGCTGCGGGACGGTCATCGTCGAGGGCGAAGTCGTCGGCAACATCAAGGCGACCTCCGCCGTCGAGCTCCGTCGGCCGGCCAAGGTGCACGGCGACATCACCACGCCGTCGCTCGTGATCGAGAAGGGCGTCGTCTTCGAGGGTCGTTCGCGGATGGACGAGCTTCAGTCGTCGAACATCGTTCCGATCTACGCGACCGCCGACGCCGACAAGTAGCAAGGCCATAGACGCCGTATCTGGCGTCCTGATGTTCGACGGCGTCACGATCCGTGACGCCGACTTCAGGCGCGCCTCTTTCGACGCTGTCGCTCCGGAGGGCTGCGCCTTCGAGCACTGCGACTTCCGCGGACAGACGCTGGACCGCCGCTTCCAACCGCTGTTCTCTTCCCGGCGGCGCAGCGTCTTCCGCGATTGCCGTTTCGATGAAGCCGACCTGCGCGCCGTCCGCCCTGGGCAGGCGCGCTTCGAGCGCTGCCGCTTCGACAAGGCCAGGATCGATGGCTGGGAGTCGTTCTGCGCCGAGTTCATCGACTGCACGTTCTCCGGCCGCATCGCGAACGTCCGCGTCTACGGCAGACCGTGGGGCGCCGGAGCCGACCATCTCGACCCGGCACGGAAGATCAACGAGTTCCGCGGCAACGACTTCCGCAAGGCCGACCTCGTAGGCGTCACGTTCGTGCACGGCATCGACGTCGCCGCGCAGCGCTGGCCGCAGGGGCCCGAGTACGTCGTCCTCGACAAGATCCACCAGCGCATCGCCAAAGCGCGCGTCACCGTGCTCGACTGGCGGGAGCATCCCGCGCGCGAAGAGGCGCTCGAGATGCTCCAGTCCGCGGCGCAGCTCTACTCGAACCAGATGACGGTCATCGGACGCCGCGTGGAGGAGCGCTGGTCGGCCCCGGCGGCGGTGCAGGAGCGCGTCTGGGACACCCTAGCCCGCTCGATCGCCTGAGCCGTACGCCGGCGATGGCGGCCCCGCACCGGATGTCTCGCACCGTCGCCCTCCTCATCGTCGCCGTCCTCATCGGCTCCCTCGTCTTCGGCACGCTGCTGGCCATCTTCCAGCCGTAGCTTCGGAGCACCGGGCCTGCCCACCGGGACGGTGTGGGTCTATGATTCGTCCCTCGCAACGACGCGGACAGTGCCGCGCGCGGTTGCCGTAAGCGAGCCCGGGGAGGTGTGAGCCGGGCCAGGCAGGGCGCGCGGAGACCACCGCCGAGCGACGTGGGAGGGCCCCGTACAGCCCGAACGAGAGCCCCATGGGCAAGTGGCCCCTGTCAGCGAGCGAAGCGAGCGTGTGGGGAACTCGGGTGGAACCGCGGGAGCAGCGCCTCTCGTCCCGAATGACAGGGACGAAGGCGCTTTTTTCGTCCCGCGAGGAGGACCCAGGTGGCGAAAACGGAACGGAAAGCCGACCACGGTGACGAAGCGCTCTACGCGCTGCGGCACTCGACCGCGCACGTCATGGCCGGCGCGGTGCTGGAGCTCTTTCCGGGCGCGAAATTCGGCTTCGGTCCGCCGGTCCAGGACGGCTTCTACTACGACTTCGACCTTCCGCGCCCGCTGACGCCCGACGATCTCGGCAGGATCGAGACGAAGATGCTGGAGGTCGTGAAGCACGACGCGCCCTTCCAGCACGGGGACATGAGCGTGCCGGAGGCGCTCGCGTTCTTCGGGGAGCGAAAGCAGGACTACAAGGTCGACCAGATCAAGAGGCTCGCCGAGAAGGGTGCGGACGAGGACAGCGACGACGAGGTCCGGGACGGACGTGTCAGTACGTACCAGCACAACGGCTTCGTGGACCTGTGTAAGGGGCCGCACGTCAGGAAGACGGGCGAGATCGGGCCGTTCAAGCTGCTCTCGATCGCGGGCGCCTACTGGCGCGGCAATGAGCGCAACCCCCAGCTCCAGCGCATCTACGGCACGGTGTGGCCGGATCAAAAGCTGCTCGACGAGTACCTGAAGCGTCTTCAGGAGATAGAGCGGCGCGACCACCGCGCGCTCGGCAAGGATCTCGAGCTGTTCCGCATCGACGAGGAGCTCGGCTCCGGCCTGGTGCTGTGGCTCCCGAATCTGTCGATCGTGCGCGAGGAGCTCGAGGCGTGGTGGCGGAAGATCCACCACGAGCGCGGATACACGCTGGTGTACACGCCGCACATCGCGCACGAGCGGACCTATCAGCGCTCGGGCCATCTCGAGAAGTACGGCGAGAACATGTATGGGCCGCTCGCGCTCGACGAGGGCACGCAGAACTTCTGGATCAAGCCGATGAACTGCCCCGGCCACATCAAGGTCTTCCAGTCGCGCATCCGCTCGTACCGCGAGCTGCCGATGCGGATCGGCGAGCTCGGCACGGTGTACCGCTACGAGCGAGGCGGCACGCTGCACGGGATGCTGCGCGTTCGTGGCTTCACTCAGGACGACTCGCACATCTTCTGTTCATGGGAGGACGCGCAGGAGGAGATCGGCAAGGTCTTCGATCTCGCGCTCGAGTTCCTCGGCGTCTTCGGCTACACGGAGCCGTCGATCTATCTGTCGACGCGTCCCGAAAAGCGGCTCGGTTCCGACGAGCTGTGGGACAAGGCGGAGGCGGCCCTGAAGACCGCGCTGGGAATACGCGAGGTGCCGTACAAGATCGACGAGGGCGGGGGCGTCTTCTACGCGCCGAAGATCGACATCAAGGTCCACGACGCGATCGGGCGCGAGTGGCAGGGCGCGACGGTGCAGATCGACCTCAACCTACCCGAGCGTTTCGATGTGACCTATGTGAGCAACGAAGGTCAGCGGGAACGGGCCGTGATGATCCACCGCGTGCTCTTTGGCAGCCTCGAGCGCTTCGTCGGCGGCCTCATCGAGCACTACGCGGGGAACTTCCCGCTGTGGCTGGCCTGGGAGCAGGTCGCGGTGATCCCGGTCCGCGAGACCGCGCTGGAGTACGCGCGGGAGGTCACGGCGACGCTCCGCGGCGAGGGTTTCCGCGTGCATCTTGACGAGCAGGCCGGCGATCTGCGCAACCGCGTGAAGGAGGCGCAGCAGCGGAGGGCGAGCTACATGCTGGTCGTTGGCGACAAGGAGGCGGCCGCGCGTGCCGTATCGGTGCGTCGCCGCGGCTCGCGGGAGGAGGAACGCGGCGTCGCGCTGGACACCTTCGTCGATCGGATCAAGAAGGAGCGTCACAGCAAGGCACTGCCGGCGGACTTCGCGGCACATGAGCCCACCGCGGGCGACGCGATGGCATGACTGTTTCGTCCGCCACCGTGCCGACACTCCGCGGTCAGCGCGTCAACCTGCGACCAATGACGCACGCCGACGCGCCGCACCTGGTGCGCTGGGCGAACGATCCCGACTTCGCGTGGTTCCAATGGGCTCGGCGGCCCGGGCGCTTCGGCGACGACGAGTCGGCGCGCCGGTGGATCGACGCGTTCGCCGATCACCGCGGCGTCGTGCTCGCCATCGAGCACGAGGGACGCCCGATCGGCCAGGCGAACTACCGCGACCTGCAGCCGAAGGGCAGGAGCGCGGAGGTCGGCATCGGGATCGGTGAGCCGCCGCTCTGGGGCAAGGGCCTCGGCCGGGAGGCGCTGGGCCTGCTGGTCAGGCATCTGGTCGACGACCTCGGACTGCACCGCGTCAGCCTGAGCGTGCTTGCCTTCAACGACCGTGCGATCGCGTCGTACAAGGCCGCCGGCTTCGAGGTCGAGGGCATCGAGCGGGACGGCGTGATGACCGACGAGGGGACCTGGGCCGACGACGTGAAGATGGCCTACGTGGTCGGCCGTCCCCGGCCCGAGTTCGATCCGCGCCCCGTCACCCTGAGTGGCACGCACGTGCGCCTCGAGCCGCTGCGCCGCGAGCACGCGGCCGAGCTCTTTCCCGTGGCGCACGACGACGACATCTGGCGCCTGATGCTCGTTCCGATGCCGCGCCAGGTCGTCGAGCTCGAACGCTGGATCGGCGCGGCCCTCGAGGAGCAGATCCTCGGCAGCCAGGTGGCGTTCCTCACGCGGCGCACGAGCGACGGCGCGCCCATCGGCAGCACGCGCTTCCTGCACATCGACCGAGCGAACAAGACCGCCGAGATCGGCTGGACCTTCGTTGGCAGTGATGCTCGGCGCACGGTCGCGAACACCGAGGCGAAGTACCTGCAGCTGCGACACCTGTTCGAGGACCTGGGCGCGCACCGCGTATGGCTACAGACAGACAAGCTCAACGAGCGCTCGCAGCGCGCGATGGAGCGGTTGGGCGCGGTCAGAGAGGGGGAGCACCGCGACGACCGCGTCTCGCACGACGGACGAATTCGAACAAGCGTTGTCTATGCGATCACGCGCGGCGACTGGCCGGCGGTCCGCGAGCGCCTTCGTGGACTTCTCGCGCGGTGATATCCTCTTTCGAGTTGACTTCTCTCACCGGCGGGCCGTCCCTCTGCTGACAGCGGAGGCGCGCGTATAGCCGCTCCCGAACCGCGGATCAACGAGAGCATCCGCGTGCCCGCCGTGCGCCTGATCGGCCCGAACAACGAGCAGCTCGGTGTCGTCCCGACGCAGCGCGCGCTCGCGCACGCCCAGGACCTCGGATACGACCTCGTCGAGATCGCGCCGAACTCCACCCCGCCGGTCGCCCGCATCCTCGACTTCGGCAAGTACCGCTACGCGGAGCAGCAGAAGGCGAAGGAAGCGAAGAAGCGCCAGCGCTCGGTGACCTGGAAAGAGATCCGGATCACGCCGAAGATCGACGACCACGACATCGACACCAAGATCAAGTCCGCTTCGAAGTTCCTGGACGAGGGCGACAAGCTCAAGGTCACGGTTCGTTTCCGCGGCCGCGAGCTGGCGCACCCCGATCGTGGCCGCGTCCTCCTGCTGCAGGTCGCCGAACGCCTGAAGGACCACGGGACGGTCGAGCGCATGCCGCTGCTCGAAGGCCGATCGATGATCATGGTCATGAATCCGGTCCGCCGCGACGCGCAGGGCGCGCCGGCAACGCAGCCCGCGGCGCCGACGGTCGCGCCTCCCGCCGACGCGAAACCCGTGGCCGCCCCCGCGCCCGCCCCCGCCGCCGCGAAGCCCGCGGCCGCCGCCGCTCC
>DATKCP010000128.1:0-5075 GCA_035513115.1 Candidatus Limnocylindria bacterium
CTGCGTGACTACACGACCTTCGTCGAGGCTCACGGCGACGCGGCCGCCGCGGATCTCCTGCGCGCCTATCGCGAGCTCGTTCGAGCAGAGGTCGCGAGGCACACGGGCGCCGAGGTGAAGACCGAGGGCGACTCGTTCTACGTCGTGTTCGAGTCGCCGAGCGCGGCGCTCGAGTGCGCGGTCGCGATCCAGCGAGCGGCGCACGAGCATGCCAGCCACGGGACGGGTGCGCCGATCCGGGTCGGCATCGGCCTCCACGCGGGGGAGACCGTGCCGTACGACGACCAGTTCGTCGGCAGTGCGGTGAACGTCGCCGCGCGTCTCGCCTCGAAGGCGAAGTCCGGCGAGATCGTCGCCAGTGACACCCTTCGCGGCCTCGTGCGCACCCAGGTACGACATGAGATGGATGACCGCGGTCCGCTGCGCCTCAAGGGCGTTGGTGAGCGAGTCCGCGCGTGGAGCGTCGAGTGGCGCGAGGCGACCGCCCCGCCCCCGGAGAAGGCGCCGGTCCTGCCGCTCCCCCTGCTTGCGCCGACCGTCGGCGCGGCCGTCTCACCGGCGCCGGGTCAGATCGTCTGCCCGATCGTCGTGGGACGCGACGCGGAGCACGCACGCTTCGGCGAGATCCTGTCGCTGGCCGCCGAGGGTCGCGGTCAGGCCGTCGTGCTGGCGGGCGAAGCCGGCGTCGGGAAGAGCGCGTTCGTGCGCGACTCGATCGCCGCGGCCAGCCGCGTTGGCTTTCGCGTCCTTTACGGCGCGACGCTCGAGTCCGACAAGGGACTCCCGTACGCCCCGTTCGTCTCGGCCGTGCGCTCGGGCTTTCGCGGCATCGCCCGCGATCGGCTCGGACGCGTACTGACGCAGGCCGCGCCCGATCTCGCGCAGCTGTTCCCGGAGCTCGGGAAGGCACAGCGCGCAGAGGGCGCGTCGGCCGTCGAGCAGCATCGCCTCTCGGTCGCCTTCCTCGGTCTGTTCTCGACGTTCGCGCGAGAGGCCCCCGTCCTCGTGATCGTCGAGGATCTGCACTGGGCCGATGAGGCGAGCCTCGGCCTCTTCCACTACCTCGCGCGCGAGCTTCGCGACGCGCGCGTCGTGCTACTCGGGACGTACCGGAGTGACGAGATGCACCGCCGGCATCCGTTCCTGCGCGCGCTCGGCACGATGCAGCGCGAGCGTGTCGTCGCCGAGATCACGCTCGGACGGCTCGACAAAGAGCAGGTCCGTGCGCTCATCGACGCGACCTTCCGGCAGAAGGACCCGAACATCAAGATCACCGACGAGTTCCGCGACGCGATCTACGCGCGCTCCGAGGGGAACCCGTTCTTCACCGAGGAGCTGCTCAAGTCCTTGGTCGAGTCGGGAGACCTGTACTTCAAGCCCGACACCGGCTGGGTCCGCGACAAGCCGATCGACCAGCTGCGCATACCGGGCTCGGTCCGCGAGGCGGTGCGGGAGCGCAGCGACCGTCTCAGCCCCGACGCGCAGGTCACCCTCTCCGCCGCATCGGTCTTCGGTCTTCGCGTGCCGTTCGAGCTGCTGCGTGCGATCCGTGGCCTGCCGGAAGCGGAACTCGAGGCTCATCTGCGCGAGCTCATCGAGCAGCAGCTGACGGTCGAGCTCGGCGGTGACGATGACGAGTACGGCTTCCGCCACGCGCTGACAAAAGAGGTCGTGTATGACGACCTGCTCGTCCGGGAGCGCAAGCGCCTTCACCGCGGCGTTGCCGATGCGCTCGCGCGCGACGGGCAGGCGGAGCCGGCCCTTGTCGCGCACCACCTCATCGCCGCTGGCGAGGGCGCCGCCGCGATCCCGCACCTGGTCGCCGCGGCCGAGCGCGCGTGGCGCGCGTACGCCCCGCGCGAGGCGGTGGCCCACTACGAGCAGGCGATCGACGTCGGGATCACGGGCGATGACCTTCCGGGCCTGATGGAGCGCCTCGCGGAGGCCTACCACCTCTTCGACTACGCGCTCTCGCGGAAGACCGCCGAAGAGGCGGGCCGGCTGTATCGCGAGCGCGCCGACCCCCGCGGCGAGTCGCGGATGCTGCGTCTGGTGAGCCGGAACCTCTGGCAGCAGGGTGATCCCGACCGCGCCGCGGTCGTCGCTCGCGCAGCGATCGACACCCTCGCGGGGCAGGACGAGACGGCCGAGCTCGGGCGGGCGACGGCGAACCTGGCGACGCTCCGGATGCTGGCGCGCGCCGACGAGGAGTCCCTCGAGCTCTCCGAGCGCGCGATCGAGATCGGGCGGCGCTTCGCCGACGCTTGGACGATCGCGCAAGCCCAGGTCACGAAGGGCACGACCCTCGCGCGGCTCGATTGGGCGGCGGGCACCAGCCTCATTCGGGAGGGGGTCGATCTTGCCATCCGTGAGGGCCTGGCCGAGACCGCGGCGCGTGGGTACAACAACCTGCTCGTAAGCAGCGGTCCGCGCTCCGGTCCGGAGCAGGACGCGCTCTTCGAGAAAGCGACGGCGTACCTCACGCAGCATGGCCTCGGCGACGCGCCGATGCTCCGCTCCGGCAAGGCGTTCGACCTGTGGCGCAAGGCCGAGTGGGACCGCTCGATAGTGCTCGCCGAGTCCGTGCCGGAAGGATCGTTCTGGCGACGCGGTGCCATCGCGACCCTGTCGTGGATCGCGCTGGGACGCGAGGGCCCCGCGCGCGCCGTCGCCACGCGTGAGCCCAGCGCCCGGGAGGAGATCAAGAGCCAGGAGGCGCAGACCTTCGCGCCCGCGGCCGGGAACATGGGGGTCTTCCACCTTCACGCGCGGTCGAAGGACCACGCAGCGGAGTGGTTCAGGATCCTGACGGCGAGGGCCGAGGCCGATCCGGGCGTTGCCCGGGTGCTCGCCTTCGGTCCGGCGTTCTTCGCAATAGCGCTCGCCGCCGGGTTCGACGACGAGACCTGGCTCGACCGTCTCGAGGACGCGCTTCCCGAGGATCCAGGCGCTGCTGAGTTCGGCCGCACGGCCCTCGCCACCGGGCGCGCGATCTTCGCTCTGGATGGTGAAGCCTGTGCGCGGGCGGTCGCCGCTCAGCACGAGGCCATGGCCAGTCGCGGGTGGGGCGCGTTCGCGACGCCGGCGATCCTCGCGGCCGAGGCCGTCCTCGACCGCGGGGTGACCCTCGGACCGACGTGGCGCGCGCCGTTCGCCGCGTCGCGGGAGTTCTCCGTGCGCGCACGCGCGCCGTGGTATCTCGCGAAGCTCGATGAGCTCGAGGCGAAGATCCGCGACTAGCGGGTAGGCTTCCGCGCGTGCCGGGCCTGGTCGAGTGCGTGCCCAATGTCAGCGAGGGACGGCAGAGCGACGTCGTCGACCGTCTGGCTGCCGCCATTCGAGCCGTCGAGGGCGTGAGGCTGCTCGACCGCACCAGCGACGTGGACCACAACCGCACCGTCTTCACCTTCGCCGGTCCGGCGGCGCCGGTCGAGGCCGCCGCCCACGCGCTCGTCAAAGCAGCGATACGCGAGATCGACCTGCGCACGCACAAGGGCGAACACCCTCGTATCGGAGCCGTGGACGTCGTCCCGTTCGTCCCGCTCGCGGGCACGACGATGGACGAGTGCGTCGCGATCGCGCACCGCTTCGGCAAAGAGGTCGCCGATCGGCACGAGCTGCCGGTGTACTTCTACGCGCGCGCGGCCGAGCGTCCGGAGCGCGTGCGGCTGCCCGACATCCGCAGGCCGCAGTTCGAGGGTCTGCAGGAGCTGATGGCCACCACGCACGCGCCCGACGCGGGTCCCGCGCGGGTGCATCCGAGCGCGGGGGCGCTGGTGGTGGGCGCGCGACCGCCGCTCATCGCGTTCAACATCGAGCTGGACACGACGGACGTCGCTCTTGCGAAGCGCATCGCCAAGGAGATCCGCGAGAGCTCCGGCGGGCTCCCCGCCGTTCAGGCGCTCGGGTTCGCGCTCACGGATCCGCCCCGGGCGCAGGTGTCCATGAACCTCCTCGATACGTCGGTCACGTCGCTCACGCGCGTGTGGCGTGAGGTGGAGACGCGAGCGACCGCCGCGGGCGTGGGGATCCTCCGTGGTGAGCTCATCGGCCTGATGCCCCTCGATGCCGCTGTCGGCGTGACGGCGGACGCGCTCAGGCTCGAAGGGCTGGAGCGCGACCGGATCATCGAGTCGCACTTCATCGAGCGAGGCTGATCCGTGGCCCTCGGCAGAGAGGTCGACCTGGTCATCCGTGGCGCGCGCCTGCTCACCCTGGCTCCGGTGGGGGAGGAGCGGCCCCGGGTCGGCCACGCCGCGGCCGATCTCGGTGTCCTGCGCAATGGCTGGGTAGCCGCGCTCAAGGGCACGATCGTGGAGACCGGCACCGGCTCGAGCTGGGAGCGGCTCGACCTGGTGAAGGGCGGCCGGGTCGAGGACGCCGGCGGGCGCGTCGTGATGCCAGGCTTCGTCGATCCGCACACGCACCTCTGCTACGCGGGGGAGCGCTGGGACGAGTTCACGGCGCGGCGCAGCGGGTCCGACTACCTCGCGACGCTGGAGCGCGGCGGCGGGATCCACGCGACCGTCAGGTCGACCCGGGGCGCGAGCGATGAGGTGCTCCTCGGACTGATGCGCTCGCGTCTCGATCGCGCGATCGCATCCGGAACGACCACCATCGAGATCAAGAGCGGCTACGGCCTGGAGCCCGAGGAGGAGCTGCGGCACCTGCGGCTCATCGCGAAGCTTCGAGCCGAATCTCTCGTTGATGTCTCGGCCACCTACCTCGCCGCGCACGCGCTGCCGGGTCGTGCCGCCGCGGACCGGGGGGGCTTCCTTCGCTCGGCCCGCGCGGCTCTCGAGACCGTCGCCAAGGAGCGGCTGGCGGAGTCGGTCGACGCCTTCGTCGAGAAGGGTGTCTTCGAAGGGTCCGAGGTGGAGCCCTTGATGCGTGAGGCCGCCGCGCTCGGTCTCGCGGTCACGCTTCACGCCGATCAGCTCAACGACGTCGGTGCGGCGGCGCTCGCGGCGCGTCTCGACGCGCGGTCGGCCGATCACGTGTCGCGCGCTTCCACCGAGGGCCTGCGCGCCATGGAGCGCGCTCGCGTGGTCGCCGTTCTGCTCCCGGGCAGCGCG
>DATKCP010000129.1:0-13815 GCA_035513115.1 Candidatus Limnocylindria bacterium
CGAACCGTAACCCGCCAGTCAAGCGAGCCTTAGCCTCGCTACAGCATCCTGTGCGAGTCGTGCTGCCTAGTTCTTGCTGTCGGCCTCCATGGCCTTGGCGATCGAGGTGAGGAATTCCTTGTTCGTCTTCGTCTTGCCGAGGCGCTGCAGCAGGAGCTCGGTGCCCTCTATCTGGCCAACGGCTGAGAGCATCTTTCGGAGCAGGATCACTTGCTTCATGACCTCCGGCGAGAGCAGCATCTCCTCGCGCCGTGTACCCGATGCCGGGATGTTGATCGCGGGGAACGTGCGGCGCTCTTGAAGCTTCCGGTCGAGGATCATTTCGGAGTTGCCGGTGCCCTTGAACTCCTCGTAGATCACGTCGTCCATGCGGCTGCCGGTGTCCACCAGACAGGTGGCGAAGATCGAAAGCGAACCGGCGGGCTGGCCGTTCGCCCCCTCGATGTTCCGCGCCGCGCCGAAGAACCGCTTGGGCGGATAGAGCGCGACGGGGTCCATACCGCCGGAGAGCGTCCGGCCCGACGGCGGCACGGCGAGGTTGTACGCGCGCGCGAGTCGTGTGACCGAGTCGAGGAGGATCGCGACGTCGCGACCCGTCTCGACCAGTCGCTTCGCGCGCTCGAGCGCGAGCTCGGCGACGCGCGTGTGGTTCTCGGTCGGCTCATCGAACGTGGACGAGAAGACCTCACCCTTGATCGAGCGGCGGATGTCGGTCACTTCCTCGGGGCGCTCGCCGACGAGCACGACCATGATGTGCACGTCGGGGTGATTGCCGGCGATCCCGTTCGCGATGTCCTTGAGGAGCGTGGTCTTGCCCGCTTTTGGCGGCGACACGATCAGCGCGCGCTGCCCGAAGCCGAGGGGGTTCACGAGGTTTATGAGGCGCTGACTGAGGTTCGCGCCCTCGATCTCGAGGTTGAACATCTTGTCGGGAAAGACGGGGGTGAGCGCCTCGAAGAGCGGTCGGCGCTTCGCGACCTCGGGGTCGACGCCATTGACAGCCTCGACGCGCAGCAGGCTGAAGTACTTCTCGTTGTCCTTGGGCGGCCGCGTCTGCCCGGTGACATAGTCGCCGGTGCGCAGACCGAGACGGCGAACCTGGCTCGAGCCGACGTACACGTCGTCAGGCGAGGGAAGGAGGCTGCGGCGGCGGAGGAAACCGAAGCCGTCCTCGACGATCTCGAGGATGCCCTGGGCGAAGATGTTCCCCTGCGCTTCGGTCTGCGCCTGCAGGATGCGCGTGATGAGCTCCGGCTTGTTGGTCGCGGGGGTGATGTCGGTGACGCCGAACTCCTTGGCGATCGCCAGCATGTCCTTGGGCTTCGCCTCGTTCAGCTCGGTGATGGTGTAGTACTTGCGGCTGGGCGCCGCCGGAGCCGCATCGCGGCGCGCTGGCGGCGCGGCAGGTCCATTCGTCGCACCGTTGCTCGGACCACTCGCTCCATTGGTGACGCTCGCGTCGTTTGACGTAGGAGACGCCGCGGGGCCGGTGGTCGTTTCGGGTGCCTGTGGCTGGGTCTGGTCTGGGGTGTCCAACCGGTCTTCTGCTCCTTGCTCTGTGCTGACGCCGCTGCTTTACGTCCTGTGGGGACCGGGGGGCGCATTCGAGGTGCGCTCGCGCCCGGCAGAGGCCGATAGGGGAAATGTCGCTATAGGAGAGTATACAGCGTGGTGAAGCCGCTCTCCTCCACGGTCGCCGATGAGCTGGTGCGCCTCTCGCGCGAGATCCATGACGATCCGGAGCTTGCGTATCAGGAGCGCCGCGCCGCGGCACGCATCGCGGCGCTGCTGCAGCGTCACGGGCACGAGGTGCAAATGGGTATCGGTGGCCTCGAGACGTCCTTTCGCGCGCGCGTCGGTCCGCCCGGACCCTCGGTCGCGCTCATCGCCGAGTACGACGCGCTGGCAGGCGTCGGTCATGCCTGCGGTCACAACCTCATCGCCATGACGAATGTCGGAGCCTTCTTGCAGGCGGCCGCCGAGACGGAGCTCGGGATGGCGATCGAGATCATCGGTACACCTGCGGAGGAGGACGGCGGCGGCAAGATCGACCTGCTGAATGCGGGGGTGTTCGACGAGGTCGCCTTCGCCCTCTCCACGCATCCCGCGGCGCAGGGACGCTGGGGAGTGAGCGGCACCGGCCTTGGGATCGTCGGCAAGCGCGTCATCTACCGCGGGGCCGCGTCGCACGCGGGGTCGTCGCCCGAGCGCGGGCGGAACGCGCTGAACGGTGTCATCCGCCTCTTCATCGGCATCGACGCGTGGCGGCAGCATCTTCCGACCGACAGCCGCGTGCACGGGATCATCACTCACGGCGGCGACGCGGTGAACGTCATCCCCGCGCGGGCGGAGGCGAAGTTCGGGCTCCGCGCGAGGGACCTCGCTACGCTCGAAGCCATGGTCGTCACGTTCACCGATGTGGCGCAGGGCGCGGCGCTCGAGACCGGCACGACGGTGGAGATCACGGACTACCTGCCCCTCTACGCGCCGGTCGCCGCGAACACGGCACTCGGCGACGTCGTCTCCGACGAGCTGCGCCGCCGCGGCATCGAGGCGGAGCGCGGCGTGCTCGTGACCGCCTCGACCGACCTCGGCAACGTCTCGCAGAAGGTTCCCACCGACTGGATCCGCTTCCCGGTCACTGAGCAGCCGATCGCGGGCCACTCCGACGCCATGCGCGACGCGAGCGTGAGCGACCTCGCGCATCGGAACGCCCTGCTCGTCGTGGAGGCGCTGGCGGCGGCGGCACACCGCGTCGCGTCCGATGCGGCGTTGCGCCGCTCGATACAGGACGGCGCGAAGGCGACCGCATGACGAAGGACGCGTTGCGCTCGGAGCTCATCGCCCTCTCGCGCGCGATCCACGGTACGCCGGAGCTCGCGTTTCAGGAGCGAACAGCGGTCAAGAACATCGCGGCGCTGCTCGACGGTCATGGCCATAAGGTCGAGCGGAAGCTCGGCGGCGTCGAGACCGCCTTTCGCGCGCGCATCGGTCCTGCGGGTCCGGCCGTCGCCCTGCTCGCCGAGTACGACGCGCTGCCCGAGATCGGGCATGCCTGCGGCCACAACCTCATCGCGATGTCGAACGTGGGCGCGTTCCTCCTCGCGGCAGATCGCGCGAAAGAGCTGCAGGTCGGCGTCGAGCTCGTGGGGACGCCCGCGGAGGAAGCCGGCGGCGGGAAGATCGACCTCATCGAGGCTGGCGTGTTCCGCGAGTCGATCGCGGTCCTCTCGTCGCATCCGTCCGGGGATCCGGACTGGGAGTTCGGTGGGAGCTCGCTCGGCGTCGTCGCGAAGCGCGTCATCTTCCACGGAGTCGCCTCGCATGCCGCGTACTCCCCGCACCTCGGACGCAACGCGCTGTCGGCGGCGATCCGCCTCTTCGTCGCGATCGATGGATGGCGACAGCATCTCCCGGCGGACACGCGCGTTCACGGGATCATCACCAAAGGGGGCGCGGCGCAGAACATCATCCCGGAGCTCGCGGAGTGCGACATCGGCCTGCGCGCCGCGACGGTGGAGCAGCTGGACGAGATGCAGCGCATGTTCGCGCAGATGGTCCAGGGCGCGGCGATGCAGACCGGGACGACGGCGGAGATCCAGGATGAGATGCGCCTCTACGCGCCGGTGAAGCCGAACGCCCGCGTGGGAGACCTCCTCGAGGACGAGCTGAAGCGACGGGCGCTACCGACCGTGCGCGGCAAGTTCGTGCTGGCATCCACCGACTTCGGGAACGTCTCGCAGGTCGCGCCGGCCGACTACATCGGCTTCCCCGTCAGCGAGAAGGCCATCTCCGGCCACTCGCATGTCATGCGCGAGGCGTCCGCGAGCGACCTCGCGCATCGCAACGCGATGATCACCGCCGAGATCCTGGCCGCCGCGGCCCTGCGCATCGCGACCGACGCGGGCCTGCGCGCGACACTCCGTGCGTGACGGGGCTGACCGCGGTGGGAGCGCCGTGATCAGCAACGACCAGACCCACCCGGTGCCGCGAACCGAGATCGCGGCTCGGCGCGTGCTCGAATTCGACTTTCCGGGCCTCGAGATCGGAGTGGCCGAGTACGCAGAGGGTCCGACGGGCTGCACCGTCGTCCACTTCCCAAAGGTCGCCTCGATGCAGATCGACGTTCGTGGTGGATCGCCGGGGATCAACGGCGAGCACCTGACCGTGATCAACGCGATCTGCTTCGCCGGCGGATCGCTCTACGGCCTCGAAGCGTCGACCGGCGTCGCCGCGGAGCTGTTCGCGAAGCGCGGTTACTCCACGAAGTGGATGGACATCGCGCTCGTCTCGGGCGCGATCATCTTCGACTACGGCCGCCGCCAGAACGCGATCTACCCCGACAAGGAGCTCGGCCGCGCGGCCGCGCGCGCGCTGCGGCCCGGCGTGTTCCCCCTGGGCGCGCATGGCGCGGGCTGTTCAGCGACCGCGGGTCACGGGGAGACCGCGGAGCTGTCCGGACAGGGCGCCGCCTACCGGGTCGTCGGCAAGGCCCGCATCGCGGTGTTCACGGTGGTGAACGCGTACGGTGCCATCGTCGACCGCGCCGGCAACGTCGTCCGTGGCAACCGCGACGCGACAGGCAGGCGGCAGCACGCGGCGGAGATCGTGAGCGCGACCGGCGCCTACCAACCGCCGGCGGAGCCGCGCGCGCGCAACACGACGCTCACGTGCGTCGCGACCGACCAGCGGCTCGATCCGCTGCAGCTGCGATCGATCGCGCGGCAGGTCCACTCGTCGATGGCCCGAGCGATCCAACCGTTCCATTCCCGCTGGGACGGCGACATCCTGTACGCGTGCTCGACGCAGGCCGTCGAGGACGCCGCGCTCGACGAGGTCGGCATCGGCGTCGTCGCGTCCGAGCTGGCGTGGGACGCGGTGCTCGCGTGTTACGACGAGTAGCCATGGCGCTGCTATTTCTGCTCGCGGTCGCATGCGAGGTGGATCTCCCGTCGCCGTTCGCGTCGGAGGCGCCAGCGCAGCTGCCGCTACAGTTCGAGATCCCCGACGGCTACCGCGGTCACGTCGTCCTGCAGTACGCCCTGGGCTCCTGTCCGGTGCTGCCGCGACGCGACGGATACACGGTGATCCGCTTCGGTGACGACGGCCGCGCATGCACGTCGGAGTCGACCGTGCAGACGACGCCGGAGGATCGCGCGTATTACGTCTCGCCGAGCGGCGCGCACACTGACGAGGACATCATCCTCGCCGTGGATTTCGAGCACCGGCAGGAGGCCACGAAGCGGATCTTCGGAACGGTCTTCGCGGTGGTGCTGGACCCGTTCGTCATCCAGGCCATCGACCGGTGCCGCTGGGAGGACACCGGGTGCTGGGAAGGCCTGCGATCCCGATGACACCGCGCGTTCGGTCCCGGCGTGCGTTCATATAGCGTGATGCGTACCCTGACCGCTTTCGCGGCTCTGGCCGCGCTCGTGATGTCGTGCACGACGGGGGAGCAGTCGCGTCCAAGCGACGCGCCCGTGCCGTCGTCGGCCCGCCCCGCACCGGCGATCGTATTGTCCGAGCTCGCGATCGCGGCGAAGTTCGGCGAGCAGGGCATCCGCGTGTCGCCCAACGGAGAGATGCTGCTGGTCGTCGAGCGCGATGGATTCGCGCACACGATCTACGACCTCGCCGGCCGCAGCCTCGCCTCGCTGAAGCTCGGCGAGATCGGGATGAATCCGTTCTGGCTGCCTGACTCGTCGGGTGTGATCGTCGGACGCCGTCTCGAGAGGGAAGCAGGTGGTCCGTACCTCCTCGATGTCTCGATCCTCGAGCCGGATGGCAACGTCCGCGGGATCGCACAGCGCGTCGGCTACCCCCGCGCCGAGGGTCAGCTCGTCTCCCCCGATGGACTGGCGCTCGCGCTCGACACGCCGTGCTGCCCGTCGAGCGTCGTGATCGTTCCGCGAACGGGCGGCGCGCCGCGTGAGATCGCGAGCGCGCCGACGCAGCTGCGGGTCCTCAGCTGGGACGCGGATGGCCACGTCGTGTACTGGTCGGGCGGCGACGGGCTCGACGCCGCCCGGGCCGATGGGAGCCGCTATCGCGTCCCGCTCGGGCTGCCGACCGGCCTGAAGGCGATCGACATCTGGCCGGGCGCCCGCACGACCGACGCTGCCGCGACGGTGCTCACCATCCAGGCCGACGGCGCTTTCCCCGGCGCCGCGCAGAGCAATAGCGCCGAGCGCACGCTCGTCGCGCGCGAGCTGCGCGCGTACAAGACAGGCGCGCCCCTCTACATACGCCTCACGGCGCATGAGGCGGTGACGTATGCGCCTGGAGGCGCTCTCGGTGCCTACGACATCACGACCGGCACCACGCGTCCGCTGCTGGCGATCGTCGGCGACGACGGAGTGCAGCCGACAACGATGTCCGCAAGGACGCTCCTCTCAAGTCCCGGCCGTAGCTGGGTCCGCGTCCTCGACATCGACCGCGACGACAAGTGGCACGAGGTCGACGTGGGCCGGTTCCTGCAGGCGACCGGATACGCGCTGTCGCGCGGACGTTTCCTGGTCTTCGACGACGACGGCGCGCCGTACGTGCTCGATGGCGTCGCGGCGCGGGCCGCTCCCGCGCGCGCCGTGACCGCGGCGATCTCGCCGAACGCCATCGCCGGCACCGTTCGCTCCGCGCGTAATGCCGCCGTCGGCAAGAAGATGGAGCTGACGTGGCGCCTGAGCGACGGCGCGCCGCAATCGCTGGACTACTTTGCGGGGAGCCTGGTCGTTGTCGCGCTGTGGACGAAGGCCTGCACCGTGTGCACGCAGCAGCTCGGACTCCTCTCCGACGTCGCGATCGGCAAAAGGCTCGAGATCATCGCTCTCGGTGTGGACGAGACCGAAGCGTCGGCGCTCGAGGTCGTGAAGGATCACCGGCGGCTACGGCCGCTCACCGGCAGCGGTGAGGTCCTGAAGGACATCGGCCCCAGCCTTCTGCCGCAGACCTTCATCCTGGACAGCGATCACATCGTGCGTCAGGTGATACACGGTCCGCTCACGTGGGATGGGCTCACGCGCGCGTTGACGGCTGCGTCGAAGAGCCGGCTGGCCTAGCGCTCCGCGATGGGGATGTAGCGCTTCCCGGAGGGACCGGTGTATTCGGACTCGGGGCGGATGAGGCGATTGTCGCCGTGCTGCTCCATGATGTGCGCGCACCAACCGGCGATGCGTCCGAGCGCGAAGATGGACGTTCCGAGATCGGCCGGGATGCCGAGGAACGTGTACGTCGTGGCCGCGTAGTAGTCGACGTTCACGACGTTGACCTTTGCCGCCACGCTCGGCGACATCTTCGGCCTTCTCGCGGCGATCGCCTTCGCGAGACGCTCCTGGGTCTCGAAGTACGGCTTGCCCTTCCAGTCCTTCGCGAGCTCCATCGCGAAGCGCCGGAGATGCTTGGCGCGCGGGTCCTCGGTGAGGTACACGCGGTGCCCGAAACCGGAGAACTTGTACTTCTGCTCGATCGCCTTGTCGACGAAGGTCTCGACGTGGTCGGGCGAGCCGATCTCGTCGAGCATCTTCATCGTGCCGTCCGTCGCGCCACCGTGCAGCGGACCCTTGAGCGCGCCGAAGGCCGCGGTCACGGCCGCGTGCATGTCCGCGTTGGTGCCGGCGACGACGCGCGCGGTGAACGTCGATGCGTTGAGGCCGTGCTCCGCCTGCAGGATGAAGCAGGTGTTCAGGATCTCCGCGGCGCGGGGACGTCCCTCGTCGACGCCGGCCATGCGCGCGAAGTTCGCGGCGTGACCGAGCGACGGGTCGGGCGGGATCGGCTGCTCGCCCCGGCGTCGACGCATATAGCTCGCGAGGATCGTTGGCAGCTTCGCCGTGAGTCGGATCGCCTTGCGGTACTCGGCCTCCGGGGAGTTGTCGCCTTCGGCGGGGTCCTCGAGCGCCGACGCTGACGCGACGGTGCGAAGGACGTCCATGGCCGTTCCGCTCTCCGACATCTCCTGCAGGATCTGTCGCAGGAACGGTGACAGCGTGCGGTGCTTCACCAGATCAGCCTGGAAACCCCGGAGCTGCTCTTTCGTGGGAAGGTCGCCGTTCAGGAGCAGGTACGCGACTTCCTCGTACTCCGCCTTCGTCGCCAGCTCGTCGATCGGATACCCGCGGTAGACGAGGCTGTTGTCCTCGACCTTGCAGATGGCGGTCGTGGTCGCCACGACGCCCTCCAGGCCCCGCGTGGCGACCTTCGAGCGACTCTCGTCGGTCACGTTCCGAGTGTCGCATAACGGTGTCGGTCGGACGCCTGGCCTTGCTTGGCCGCCCCGTCCTATTGCACAGGACTCGGGCCCGGCGTACAGTCCGGCGCGCAGGGTCTGTCGTGACTAAACCCTGTGGGGAGGACGAAACGGACGCGGCGCGGCCGCGTTAGGCACTCTAGGGGTGCCCGCCAGAAGTGAAAGCCCCTCATCCCACCCACCAGCGGAGGGCGGCGGCCATCGGGCCGGCGCCCTTTCGCTATCTTGCGCGGAGGAACGGTGAAGGCAGGAGCTGTGGTTCGGGCGCGTCGTAGCCGCGTCCCACGAGACATGTATCGGGCGACCGCGCGCGCGGTGGGGATCGCTCCCCGCCTGCCGCGGCGCAAGCTCATCTTCGACGCGGCGATCCTCGCCATCGCCGGTGGGTTCCTGATCATGACCGGTCCGATCGTCAGCTCGGGCTTCAGCGAAGGCGTCCGCCAGATCACCGCCAACATGAGCGAGTCGCTCGTGGGCCAGCCCGGCAGGGCTCAGATCGAGCTGCCTGGCAGTGCCGGGAGCGTCGCCAGCGCGGCGCCGGTCGTCAACGGCCTGCCCGACTTCACGCGTGATGCCGAGCTGCAGCTATCCGGGCGCGTTCCCTCCTTCGCCATCGCACCGGGACGCAGCGTCGAGATCGTGCTCAACGCCGCGGTCATCGCGAACGCGGAGCTGGACGACACGGGCACATTCGCCGCGTCGCTCGCGCTGAAGGACGGTGCCAACGCGATCGGCCTCACGCTCCTGTCCGGGAAGGACGTCGTCGCGCGCTCCGCCTACACGGTCATTCTCGATCGCGAGCCGCCACCGCTCCAGGTGCTCGGACCAGTGAGCGGCGCCATCGTCGACGGACCGAACGTCGTCGTGCATGGCACGACCGAAGTGGGCGCCGCGGTCACCGTGAACGGACGCACGATCGTGCCCGGACAGGACGGCTCGTTCAGCGAGACGTTCACGCCGCCGGTCGGGCCGGTCGCGATCACGATCGTCGCGCGCGACCGAGCGGGCAACGAGACGACCGCGAGGGCGAACGTGACGCTGCGTGCGCCGACCGCGGCCGCGACCGTGGTGAGCGTGACGCTGGACCGCGCGAGGGTGCGTCCCGGCGAGATCGTGGTAGCGAACATCAGCGTGACCGAGAACGGCATCCCGAGGATCGGCACGGTCGCGACGCTGTCGGTGGGGGTCATCACGATCGGAAGTGCTGTGACGGACGGGCTCGGCAGCGCGCGGATCGCGTTCGCCGCGCCGGCGCACGAGGTCGAAGCCGCGGTCGTCGTGTTCGCCGCCGGCACATCCGGGAGGGCCACACTCACCGTCGCCCGCTGAGCGACCCGGCGATACTGCCACGATGACCGCGGCCGACCTCGTCCTCTTCTCGCTGCTGGGGGGCACCGCGCTGCTTCTCTATGGCGTGCGTCTGGTCGGCGAGGGTCTCCAGCGCGCGGCGGGAACACGACTGCGGCATGTGCTCTCGACGCTCACCGGCAACCGCTTCAAGGCGCTCGCCGTGGGTGCCGGCGTGACGGCCGTCCTGCAGTCCTCGAGTGCGACGACCGTGATGCTCGTTGGATTCGCGTCGGCGGGCCTGCTCTCGCTGCGGCAGACGATCGGCGTGATCCTCGGCGCGGACGTCGGGACGACGCTCACCGTGCAGGTCCTCGCCTTCGATCTCCTCGGTGTCTCACCGCTCGTCGTGTTCCTGGGCTGGCTCACCTGGACCATCGGTCGGGGCACGCTTCGCTACATCGGTCAGGCAGTGCTCGGCTTCGGCTTCCTGTTCCTCGGCATGAAGCTCGTCTCGGACGGCACCGCGCCGCTCGCAAGCAGCGCGCTGTTCCGCGACCTGCTGGCGGCACTCACCGAACAGCCGCTCATCCTGCTCCTCGTCGCAGCGTTCTTCACCGCGCTCGTGCGCTCGAGCGCGGCGGTGATCGGACTGGCGCTGTCGCTCGCGGCCAGCGGCCTGATGCCGCTGTCCGGCGCGATCCCGATCATCTTCGGAGCCAACATCGGCACCGCGGCCACCGCGCTGATCGCCGCGATCGGCCAGAACGCCGAGGCGCTGCGCGTTGCGGCGGCACATGCGGCATTCAAGGTCCTGGGCGTCATGCTGTTCATTCCATTCACGGGTCTCTTCGCCGACCTCGTCGCGCGCACCGCGCCCGACGTGCCGCGCCAGATCGCGAACGCGCACACGCTCTTCAACGTGATCCTCGCCGCGATCTTCCTGCCGTTCACCCACATCGCGGCGGATCTTTTCACGCGGATGGTGCCGGACCGGGCGACGACGTCGACGGGCGCCATCTACCTGAACCCGCAGACGATCGATACGCCGGCCGTCGCGCTCGGGCAGGCGCTCCGGGAGACCCTGCGCATGGGCGACGTCGTCCTTCAGTCGCTGCGCGACTCGCTCGTGGTGCTCGGCCGCGACGACGAGCGTCTCATGCGCGAGGTCATCGCGCGCGACGACGTGATCGACCGGCTCGAGGAGGACATCAAGCAGTTCCTGATCGGCCTCGGCCAGCAGTCCCTCACCGAGGAGCAGGCCGAGCGCGAGACGGCTCTGATCTTCGTGATCGCGAACCTCGAGGAGATCGGCGACGTCATCGAGAAGAACCTCATGGAGCTTGCGGCCAAGAAGATCACGGGGCACCACGTGTTCAGCCAGCAGGGCTGGTCCGAGATCAGCGAGCTGCACGCCAAGGTCGTCGAGAACCTCGAGCTCGCGACGTCCGCGCTCGCCTCCAACGACCCGACCATCGCCGAGAAGGTCATCCGCCACAAGAGCGTCGTGAACGTGCTAGAGCGTCGGCTCCGCCAGACTCACATCCAGCGTCTGCACGAGGGGCTCCGCGAGACGATCGACACCTCCAGCATCCACCTCGACCTGCTCGCAAATCTGAAGCGGATCAACTCACTAGGGGCCGGTGTCGCGTACGCGGTCCTGGGTAGACATGCGGTGAAAGGCGTCGAGGACTAGGGCGCGGTGAGCGGTCGCGCGTATGTCGGCACCTCGGGCTGGTCGTACACGTCGTGGCGGCCCAGGTTCTACCCCGAGGGCACGAAGAGCGCCGGCCTCCTGCGCCACTACGCGACGCGACTGGGCACCATCGAGATCAACTACACCTTCAACCACCTGCCGACGGAGAAGAACGTCGCGGAGTGGGTGGCCGCTTCCGGCGAGGAGTTCGTCTTCGCGCTGAAGGCCTCGCGGCAGATCACCCACCGCATGCAGCTGCGAGAGCCCGCGGAGACGCTGCCGATCTTCTTCGAGCGCGCGCGTCTGCTGGGCCGGCGGCTCGGACCGATCCTGTTCCAGACGCCGCCGTGGGTGAGGCGCGACGACGACCGGCTCGCGATGTTCCTGGCCGCACTGCCGCGCGACCTGCGGTGCGCGCTCGAGGTGCGCGATCCGTCCTGGTATGCGCCGGAGGTCTACGAGCTGCTGCGCACGGCGAACGTCGCGCTGGTGCACGCGGAGGGGGAGAAGGCGCCCTCTCCGGTCGACACCCTCGCCGAGACCGCGTCGTTCGCGTACGCGCGCCTGCGGAACGCGAGCGGCTACACGGACGGCGCGGTGGACGTGTGGGCCGAGCGGCTGCGTTCCCTGCTGGACGCCGGCACCGACGTCTACGCGTACTTCCGCCATGACGAGGACGGGTCGAACGCCCTGTCCGCGGAGCGGCTGCGACGCGCGATCTCATAACCGCGGTGGCGACTGCGGGCGGACTGGCCTTCATCGCGTACGCGCAGCTCGCGCAGCGCCGCGCCCTTGCCCGACGCGGCGCGACGGTGGCGAGCGCCGGCGGCCTCGCCGCGCTGCTCCCGTACTTCTTCTGGGTGCCCTACGTCGTCATCGCGCTCCGGCCGGGCCCGGAGCTCGCCGTGCCGGAAGCGCTGGGCTGGGCCGGCGTCGCCCTCATCGCGCTCGGCGTCGTGATCTCGCTGTGGTCGATCGCGACCCTTGGCCGGCACTACGATCTCGTGCTCGAGGTGCATCAGGATCACGAGCTGGTCCGCCGCGGTCCGTACGCGCTCGTGCGGCACCCTGTCTACGCGGGGCTCGCTCTGCATTTCGCCGGCGCCTGCCTCGCGACCGGGAACCTCCTGCTCGTCGCCGGGACGCTGCTCGTCTCGTACCCGGCGTTCTACCTACGTGCCCGCGCCGAGGAGCGTCTCCTTCGCGATCGGTTCGGCGCCGAGTACGAGGCGTATGCGCGCAGGGTCCCCATGCTCGTGCCGCGGCTCACACGCCCCTGAGGGCTAGTCCGGCCGCGCCCTCGTCGCCTTTGGGAAGAGACGTGCGCCCACCGCTGACGCGGCGATCGTGATCGCGGCCGCAGCGAGCACCGCGCTGAACTGGCCCGGCGACAGGACGCCCGCGGCGAGGCCGAGGCCCATCACGACGAAGCTGAACTCGCCGATCTGGCCCAGGCCGACGCCCAGCTGCGCGTGCCTCGCCGGCACCGAGAACAGCTTGGCGAGCGCCGCGATCGTGACGATCTTCAGCCCGACGAGCAGGAGCACGATCAGCAACACCCCGGCCTCGCTCAGCAGGGACGCGGGCTGCACCAGCGTGCCGATGGCGACGAAGAACATCACGGCGAAGAGATCGCGGAAGGGCAGCACCTCGCGGCGCGCCTCCAGCGCCTCGGGCCGGATCGAGAGCAGCAGGCCGGCGACGAACGCCGCGAGCGCCACGGGGACGCCGAACACGACCGCACCGACGCCGGCGTTCGCGAGCGCGAACGAGACCGCGATGATGAGGAAGGTGTCGGGCTGCTCGCGGACGCGGGCCAGGAGCCAGGGCATGACGACGAGCTGCGCGACCGCGGCGAAGCCGACGAACGCGATCGCCTTGCCGAACGCGATCACCGGCGCGTCGCCGCTCGGTGCGAGGAGCACGGCGAGGATCGAAGCCGCGACGAGAGTGACCGCGTCCTGCAGGATCGCCCACACGACGAGCGCGCGGTCGGTGGTGGCGTCCGTCGTGCGCCTGCGGCTGCGCGTGATGTTCACCACGACGACGGAGCTGGAGAGCGCCACGCCGAGGCCGAGCGTGACCGCGCCGAGCGTGCCGGTGCCCAGCCACATGAACGCCAGCGCACCGGCAAAGGTGCCGATCGCGATCTGCAGCGGAACGGCAAGGAGGATGCCGCGCGGCTCGCGGCGCAGCGCGCGCAGGTCGAGCTCGATGCCGACCTCGAACAGCAGGAGGACGACACCGACGTCGGCGAGGACCTGTATCTGCTGTCGGTCGGCGACGTATCCGGGCGTGAACGGGCCGATGAGAAGCCCGACGAGGAGATAGCCGAGGACGGCGGGTAGGCCGACACTCCGGCTCAGCGCGCCGGCGAGCGCCGCCGCGAGCAGCACGACGCCGATCTCGAGGACGGGAACGGCCTGGGGCACAGCCGCAGGCTAAAGGACGTGCCGGTTAACTAGCTCGAGGGCACGTGCCAGTCGATCGGGAGGATGTGCATCCAGGTCTGGCCGGGCGAGAGGTAGATCTTCTGCCCGTAGTGGTTCGTGAACACGAATGGATCCGTGAAGGATGCCCGCGACCAGGT
>DATKCP010000130.1:0-7082 GCA_035513115.1 Candidatus Limnocylindria bacterium
GACGTAGCGTTTGCGGCTCTTCGCGTCGTACGTGACGTCCTCGTCGAGGACCTCGGGGAGCGCCTGGAACGGGTCCTTCAGCTCCTCGCTGAAGATCGGCCGTCCGCCGGGCAGCGGGAGCGTGAGTGCGGCGTCGAGATCAGGTCCGTACTCGCCGCTCTCGCGCTTCTTGCGCACGCGGGCGCGGACCTCGGCGAGGATCGCGTCGAGGTCGATGGGCGGCTGGTTCGTCACTAGCTTCGATCCGTCTCGCGATGTACCTGAGTGATCGATGCACGCCTCATCCGTTTAGAGCGCGACGATTCGCGCGCCGAGCTTCCGGAAGTCCGTGTCGAACGTCGCGACCAAGTCACCGCGCCGGTTCGCCGCGGCAGCGAGATAGGCGTCCGGAAAGTCGACGTTGTGATCGACCATGAGCGCGAGCGCATCGAGAACATCATCGGCACCTTCGGCGGCGATGCCGTCTGCTGTCACGAGTTCTCGAAGTCCGAGTGCGATGCGGCTCCTGTCGTAACCGTAATGACGCCCCAAGACCCACACGACCTCGGCAACGACCACGACGGAAAGCACGAGCAAGAGGTCACCCTTTTGCGCGCGTCCCAAGAGCGTCTGCGCCTTGCGCGCGAGGTCCGCGGGTTGATCGGTCAGAACGCGAATGAGCACGTTCGCGTCAAGCCAGGCCGTATTCAACGCTTACGAGTCTTGCGCTCGAGTTCCAGGCCGAGCTGACGCGCTATTTCTTGCCGTGTCGCCTCGACACCGATGTACGGCTTCGTCGCTGGAAACATGCCACGGAACTCCGTCAGACGACGCTTCTTCAGGGGGAGGATGCGAAGGCTACCGTCTTCCATCTGAAAGGCGATCTCGTCACCAGCCTCCAACTTGTAGCGGCGCCGGACTTCCACCGGGAGCGTCACTTGGCCCTTGGACGTGATGCGGGCTCTTACCATTCCGCACTCTCCTTACTTCCGCAAGTCTTCCTTACTCGGCGACGACAGTCAAACGGCGGCACTACTCGAACTCCCAGCGGTGCGGGAGGCGCGCGATGCCGACCTCGCGCGACGAGCCGACGACGCGGAAGTTGAGCGCCTTCTGGTGGTAGTCGTAGTGGCGGTCCGATCGATCCGTCGCGGCGACGTCGACGTCGTACGCGCCGGGCAGGAGCGCGAGCGAATCCATCGCGAAGCGGACCACGCCCTCGTCGCGCAGCGGCACCGTGGCGTCGTCGAGCATCGTGTTGGTGCCGTAGATCCCGGTCCCGTCATCGCGGTAGACGTAGACGCCGAACACCGCGTCACCGACGCCGGACCTGTTGCGGTAGCGGATCTCGAACGAGGCCGGGTCGCCGATCTCGAGCAGCGTCTGCGACGCGCCGTCGCGGCCGATGACCTTTGCGGAGACGATCTCGATCTCGCCCGAGCCGGTGCGGCCGCCCACCTCGCCGCGCAGCGCGCGCTCGCGGAGCTCGCGCTCGCCGACCTCGAGGTGGTACGCGGTGGCCACGTCACGCACCGTGCCGCCGGCCGCGACGCGCCCCTGATCCAGCCAGATGGCGCGGTCGCAGAGCCGCTGGATGAGGCCGATGTCGTGCGACACGAGCACGATCGTCTTCCCCGCTCCGCGGAACTCGGCGATCTTCGCATAGCACTTGTGCTGGAAATACTCGTCGCCGACCGCGAGCACCTCGTCGACCAGGAGCACGTCGGGATCGACGTGGACCGCGACCGCGAAGCCCAGGCGCGCGGCCATCCCGCTGGAGTACGTCTTGATCGGGGCGTCGAAGAAGCGGCCGAGCTGCGCGAAGTGTTCGATCGCGGGCATCGCGGCCTCGGTCTCGCGCCGCGTGAGTCCGAGCAGCGAGCCGTTGAGGTGCGCGTTCTCGCGTCCGGTGAAGTCCGGGTGGAAGCCCGCGCCGAGCTCGAGCAGCGCCGAGATGCGGCCCGCGACAGCGATGGTGCCGGTCGTCGGCTTCGCCGTGCCGGCGATGAGCCTCAGGAGCGTCGACTTCCCCGATCCGTTGGCCCCGACGACCCCGAAGCACCGGCCCCGCTCGACGGTGAAGCTCACGTCCGTGAGCGCGTGGACGGCCTCGGCGGGCGCGATCTGCCGGAGGATGAGCTCCTTGAGCGTCGGCGCGCGTCCGGTGCGGAGCCGGTAGCGCTTTCCCAGATGTTCGGCCCGGATCGCGACCATGCCCGGCATGGGCGGCATGCTAGGGAGTGGCGGTCGTCAGCGGGCGAAGCCCTCGTAGATCATCGCGCCGTCGCCGCCCTGGAAGTTCAGCTCGACGACGATGCCCGTCGCGGTGCCACCGACCGCGTCCACGACGACCGCGTACTGCGTCTCGTCGACGAGGCCGAGCACGTCGCGCGGGTCGATGCGGATCGACTGCTTCGGGGTGATCGGCACGTCCTGCGACGCCGCGAGCGCACCGTCGGCGAAGCGGTACCACGAGAGCTTCAGGCTGGTGGCGGTCACGCTCTGCAGCAGCAGCGGCGTCGTCCAGCCGTCGGCGCCGCCCAGGCGGCGCGTCACGTTCGGCATGAAGATGCGCGCCGCGGGCTGTGTGGCCGCCGAGTAGCCGGCCGCGGTCGTCTCGCCGATGACGTTCACCACGGCGGCGATGCTGCTCCCCGCGCCGGCGCTCGCGACGAACGAGTACTCGCCGTTCGCCAGGCAGCCCGCGGACGCGCCCGCACCGCACAGCGGAAGCGTGGTGTTGCCGGTCGTGTAGCGCGGGTCGAAGGCCCAGGCCGCGCCGGCCGCGAGCGCGGGTCCGATGAACGACGTGATGCCGCTGCCGCCCAGCGGCGTGAACACCAGCGTCGGCGTCGCGCTCGCGGTGCCGGTGTTCTGCACGACGATCGTGGAGAGCCCCTTGCCCACACCGGCGACGTTCTTCACCGCGTACGGTCCGTACAGCGTGTCGGCGCCGCCGACGATGCCGTTGGCGGAGTACATCACCGGCGCGGGGTCGCCGGGCGCGTCCTTGTGGGTGTTGACGATGATGCTGATCGGCTGGCTCGCCGTGACCGTCACCGAGTACTGCGTCTGGTCGGCGAGGTCGATCTCCGAGTTCGGGTCGATGAACTTCGACCGGCCGGGCTCGATCTGCCGCGTGATGCTCGCCGTCTTCGTTCCGTCGAACGAGATGAACGAGGCGGTCGCGGTCGTGCCGGAGGTGCCGACGTTCTGGATGATGAACGGCGTCACGAATCCGAAGAACCTGCGAACGATGTTGGGGAGCGACACCTTCGTCGCGCCCATCGTGGCGCCGACGTACGAGCCGGCCTCGGCGCCGGCGCCCGATCCCTGGTGCTCGTTCACGACGGCGACGATGTCGGTCATGTAGCTCTTCACGACGACGGCGTACTGCGAGTCGTTCGCGAGATCGACGTCGTTGTTGGGCACATCGGCGAACGACTGGCCGGGGCTCACGGCGCAGATGTCGCGGCGGGCGACGAGCACGCCGGTGGCGAAGCTGTAGAAGTCGACCTGCAGCGAGGTGATGCTGAAGCGGTTGGTGTTCTGCACGATGAACGGCGTGTACCAGCCGGACGGACCGCCGAGGGTCTTGGTGATGTTCGGCAGGTAGACCGTGGTGTTGGGTGTCGCCGGCCGCGCGCACGTCGCCGTGCCGGGGGTGAGCGCCCAGTCGAGGCGCCGGTTGGACATGACCTGGACGTTGTGGGCCTCGAGGCGGTTGTAGCCCTCCTTGTTGTAGTAGAAGACCCAGAACGTCGGGCCGGGCACGAAGCCGTCGATCTTGTAATAGCCGTCGGCGTCGGTGGCCGTGGTGCAGAGCACCGGCGGCCCGAGCGTCACGCAGACGTTGGCGAGCGGCGCGCCGGTCGCCTGCGGGGTGATGCGCCCCTCGACGTAGACGGTCTGCTGGGCGGCCGCCGGGCGGCCGCCGCCGGAGGCGGCGGCGACGACGAGCGCGGCGACGAGCACGAGCCTCAAGGCGCCACTCTAACGGCCATGCACGGGACTCAACGGTCTCGGGCGCCCCTAGTGACGGCGGAGGCGCCGCTCCGCCACCGCCGCCAGCTGGGCCACCAGGACGCCCAGCAGCAGGCCTCCCAGGACGTCGCTCGGCCAGTGGTCCGCGAGGTAGACGCGCGTGACGACCATGAGCGCCACGACGCCGACCGCGAGCCAGGCGGGGACCCCCGCGATGGCGGCGAGGAAGGCCGTCCGGGCGACGTGGCCGCTGGGAAAGGCGCCCGCGAACGGCACGTGGACGAACGGCACGAGCTCGACGCTGCGCGAGAGCTCCGCCGGGGGCGGTGGCTGGGGCACGGTCAGCTTGAGGGCGACCTCGACGGCGGTGACGACGGCGAGCAGCAGCGGGACGGTGGCGGTGTCGAGGCGGCGGCGCCAGCGCGCGGCCGCGAGTCCCAGCGCGATCCCCACGGTCACCTCGGCCTGGCCGAGGAGGCTCACCGCCGACGAGAGGAGGTCGAGCCACGGCGCGCGCACCGACTGGACGAGATCGAGCATCGAGCGATCGAGCTGACGCAGCGCACCGAACGCGACGAGGGCGGTCAGCGCGACGAACGCCGCCGCGAGCAGGGCGGCGCGGCTCAGAGGTAGGCCTCGAAGTCGTCCTTGGCGCGGCGGAAGTACGCGAAGCCCGCGACGAAGAGGACGAGGGCGACCGCCGCCGAGTAGCCGAGCATCGTCCAGTCCGGCGGAAGTCCGTCGAGAAGGGCGCGCTGGTATCCGACGACGACACCGGTCATCGGATTGAGCTGCAGGAGGAAGAGCTCGCGCGGCCGATCGGCGAGGAGGCTGATCGGGAAGAGCACCGGCGTGAGGAAGTACCAGGCCAGCAACAGGACCCCGAGGATGTGCTCGACGTCGCGGTAGAAGACGTCGAGCGCCGACAGCAGATACGCGAGGCCGAGGTTCATCACGATCTGCACGGCGATGAGAAGCGGCAGCCACAGCAGCCCCTCGGGATGGCGCGGCCCGAACACGGCGAGGACGACGAAGAGGACGATGAGGCTGAGCAGGAAGTTCGCGAGCGACGACAGCACGCTCGCCGCCGGGAGCAGCTGGAGCGGCAGGCGCACCTTCTTCACGATCGTCGCGTTCGAGACGATGGAGGCGGCGCCCGCCTGGAGCGAGTTCGCGAAGAACGTCCAGGGCAGCAGGCCAACGAACAGGAACATCGCGTAGGACTGCTCCCCCGTCTCGGTGCGCGGTCGCGTGCCGAGCAGCACGCCGAAGAGGATCCAGAACACGAGGAGCTGCAGCAGCGGGATGACGAAATTCCAGCCGAACCCCAGGACCGATCCCTTGTAGCGCGACCGAAGCTGCCGCCACGCGAAGTCGCCGAGCAGCTCGCGCCGCTCGATGAGCGCGCCGAGGTCCGCGATCACGGTGTAGCACACGCGAAGATCGTGAGGCCGGCGACGACGAGCGGGATCACGAGCAATTTCCGCGCGATCACGCGCCGAGTATGCGCTGCGACACGGGGGCGGACGTCGCCGCTTGCGCAAGATCGGTGGTGCGTCACTAGTGGTACACTGGGGATGTGCCGGCGAAGAACCCGCGCGTGAACGTTGTCTTGGAGCGTCCCCTATACGACGCGCTGGGACGGCTTGCCAAGAGAGAGGGCGCGTCACTGTCAACGAAAGCACGCGACCTCTTGCGCGAGGCACTCGAGACGCACGAGGACGTCGTGCTCGCGGAGATCGCCGCGGAGCGCGACCGTACGCTGGACCGGACGAAGACACTGACGCATGACGCGGTATGGGGTCGCAGGCCCCGATCGAAGCGACGCTGAGTGCAGTTCACCCTCCGCTATCACCCGAGGGTGGCTGATCAGGACCTGAAGACCATTCCAGCGGAGACCCGCAGACGGATCGCGAGATCGATCGATACCCGCCTGACGACGGCGCCGGAGCGCTACGGCGTCCCACTCACAGGGTCGCTGCGCGGCTACTGGAAGCTAAGAGTCGGCGACTATCGAGTGGTCTTCAAGATCAGCGCACCGGACGTGTTCATTCTCGCGATCCTGCACCGGAAGCACGTTTATGAGCGGGCGTCGCGCCGGACCGAGTAGCGCCTCCGCTGCGCTGCCCGCACTGTATGTCCAATGTCAGAGCGGAACTCTCAACATACGGAGAAAGCTGCGTCCCCGGGTCCCACGGCGCGGGTCATCGACAGTCGTGCCGGCGCGCGCCCTTCCTTCCCCCTGAAGCTCTGGGAGTGGGCCGGTGACGCGCCACCCTGCCTGCTGCTCCACGGCATCGGCAACTACGGGCGGTACTGGGACTTCTTCGCCGAGGCGGTCGCGGGACGGCTGCGACTGGTCGCGCCGGATGCGCGAGGCCACGGCGAGAGCGGCCAGCCCGCCGGCGCGTACGCACCGGAGGAGTTCGTCGCCGACGCGGTCGCGATCCTCGACGCGCTCGCGATCGACAGCGCGCTCCTGGTCGGGCACTCGATGGGCGGCACGCACGCGATCCGGCTCGCCGCGGCGCACCCGGACCGCGTCCGGCGCCTCGTCGTGGTCGACGCCGGTCCGGAGCCGCTGCCCGAAGGGTCCGAGCGCGCGCGCCGCCTCTCGCTCGAGCGCCAGGAGCGCTTCGAATACGGCGACGACGCGCTCGCCTACCTGCGCCGGACGTCGCCCGGCTACTCCGAGGACGTCTACAGGAACCGGATGCGCTGGCTGTTCAAGGAGGACTTCGGCGACTTCGTGTGGCGCTCCGGCCGCGACGCGCTCGCGTCGATCATGTCCAGCCGCGGGAGCGACCTCTGGGTGGCGCTTCGCGCCGTCCGCTGCCCGGTGCTGGTCGTGCGCGGAACGCGGTCGAACGTGCTCTCCGCCGACGTCGCGAAACGCATGGTCGAGGCTTCAGCGGACGGTCGCCTGGTCGAGCTCGACGCGGGACACAACGTCGCCCTCGATCGTCCAAAGGAGCTCGCCGAGGCCGTCGTGGCGTTCGCACGCGCGTAGCGCGGGCGACGGGGTCTCACGGCGCGTCGCGATGCCGGCGGATCAGGCGTGCAGCTCCGCGCGGCTTCGCTTCAAGGCTCTCAGCTCCGCGTCCGCGCGAGCGACGACA
>DATKCP010000131.1:0-9295 GCA_035513115.1 Candidatus Limnocylindria bacterium
GCGCGAGCGACGCCTTCGCGGCCTCCTGGTCCATCGCCGGCATCTCGCCACGCTCGAGGTTCATCAGCGTGAACGCGGCGTCGCCGGCCAGGACGACGCGCCCGGTCTCGGCGAGGTCGACGACCAGCGACTGGTGGCCCGGGGCGTGGCCTGGTGTCGGCACGACCTCCACGCCGGTCGCCACGCGCGTGCGCCCGGTCACCGGCAGATATCGGAGCTCGGCGATGTCCCAGTACACGCCCGGGAAGTTCGGCTTGCCTTTGGCGAACGCGAGATGCTCCGCCTGCACGACGAATGTCGCGCGCGGGAACGCGCCGTTGTTGCCGGCGTGGTCGAAGTGCAGGTGGCTGTTCACGACGATCGCGACGTCGTCGGGCTTGACGCCGACGGCAGCGAGACGCGAGACGATCGCGTCTTCGCGCCCCATCAGGACCTTGAGCCCGCTCTGCGGACCGAAGGTGGCGTCGGGACGATCGACGTGCACGGGGTGAAGACCGGTGTCGAAGACGATGTTGCCCTCGGGTGTGCGCAGCAGCGCCGACCACACCGGCGCGACGACGCGCTCTTCGCGCGCGGCGCCCTCCAGCCACGGTTGGAACGCCGAGCGAGCGATGTCGACCGCACCGGTGCGGAGGAGCACGAGCTCGATCATGCGTGAGCGCCGTGAACGATGGCGTGGCCGCGTCCGCGCGCGATCAGCCAGCGATTCACCGGGAAGGTCACGAGCAGCACGACCAGGTTGTCGACCGTCTCCATCACGACGATGGAGATCGTGTCCGCCGCCAGCGTGATCCGCACCGCCGCCGCGACCGCCAAGCCCGAGCGCAGCAGCGGCACGAAGGTGAGCGCGTAGCCGAAGACGAACGCGAGACCGATGCCGGTGAGCATCGCCGGACCCATCGGTAAGCCCAGTGCGCCGGAGATCGCCAGTCCCAGGACCTCACCGATGGCGCACCCGGTGAGGCAGTGGCGTGTCGCGGCGAGCGCGAGACGCGTCGCATCCGGCGCGGGGGCGTGATGCGTCGGGCCCGGCGCCGGCGCGCGATGCGCGTGGTTCACTCGCGCAGCAGCTCGTCCACCGCCGCGTACGGGTCGACCGTGCGCTCGGCGACGCGCGCGATCGCAGCCTCGACGCGATCCTCGCCCAGGCGGTCTCGCAGGCGGCGCACCAGCGCTTCGCGCAGCAGCGCCTCGACCTCCGCCCGTGCCGCGCCGCGGCGCCGGGCCTGGCGCTCGCCGCTCTCGGCGGACCATGCGCGGTGCTTCCCGATCGCGGCGACGAGCTCATCGGTGCCTTCACCGGTCGCGGCAACGGTGCGGATGATCGGCGGCTTCCACGCGACGCGCGGCGCGCCCAGCGTGAGCATCTGCGCGAGATCGCGGGCGGTCTCGTCCGCTCCGGGGCGATCGGCCTTGTTCACGACGAGCACATCGGCGATCTCGAGCACGCCGGCCTTGATGGCCTGGATGTCGTCGCCGAGACCGGGGACCGTGACGAGGCACACGGTGTCGGCGACGCGCACGACCTCGACCTCCTCCTGCCCCACGCCGACCGTCTCGACCAGCACGACGCCGTAGCCGAGCGCATCGAGCACGTTAACGATGCGTGAGGTCGCCCGCGCGAGGCCGCCGGCGTGACCGCGGCTCGCCATGCTGCGGATGAAAAGGCCCTCGTCGAGGAACCGCTCGCGCATGCGGATGCGGTCGCCGAGGATCGCGCCGCCGGTGAAAGGCGACGACGGGTCGACGGCGACGACGGCGACGCGCTCGTGCGTCGCCCGGTAGGCGCCCGCAAGCCGGTTGACGAGCGTGCTCTTGCCGCCGCCGGGCGGACCGGTGATGCCGACGATCTCGGCGTGACCGGTGAGGGGATAGAGCGCGCGCATCGCGTCCGCGGCGCCGGGGTCGTCGTTCTCGACGACGGACAGTAGACGCGCGGTGGCGCGCTTGTCACCGGCGCGAGCGCGCTCGAGCAGATCGGAGGCGGCGACGGTCACGAGGCTTGTCGCGACAGGTCCTTCGCGATGACGATGCGCTGCACCTCGCTGGTCCCCTCACCGATCTCCATGAGGCGCGCGTCTCGCACGATTCGCTCGACCGGGTAGTCGCGCAGGTAGCCGTACCCGCCGAGGATCTGGAGGCAGTCGTTCGCGGCGCGGCTCGCGGCTTCGGTGGCGTACAGCTTCGCCTTCGACGCAGCCACGCCAAACGGCTTGCCGCAGTCGGCGAGCGCCGCGGCGCGGTGCACCAGGAGGCGCCCCGCGTCGAGCTGCGTGCGGGCGCGCGCCACCTTCCACTGGGTCATCTGGAACTCCGCGATCGGCCGGCCGAACTGACGGCGCTGCTTCGCGTAGGCGACCGCGGTCTCCAGCGCGGCGCGCCCCAGCCCGAGCGCGAGCGCCCCGATGCCGATCCGGCCCTTGTCGAGCACCTTCTTGACGTCATCGAACGCCTGGCCGTCGGCCCCGATGCGGTCGCGCTCCGGGACGCGGCAGCCCTCGAGCACGAGCTGCGACGTGTCGGAGGCGTGCAGCCCCATCTTCCGCTCACGCTTCCCCGGCCGGAACCCGGCCGTTCCGCGCGTCACGCCGAACGCCGACAGCTTGCGCTCGCCCGCGCCCGCGGTCACGACGGCGAATCCGGCAAGCGATCCGTTCGTGATGAACTGCTTCGTCCCGTCGAGGATGTACGTGGCGCCCTCACGGCGAGCGCGACTCTGGACCGCGATCGCGTCGGACCCCGACGACGGCTCGGTGAGCGCCCACGCGCCGAGGTACTCGCCGCGCGCGAGCGGCGGTAGCCAGCGGCGCTTCTGCTCCTCGTTCGCCGCGACCAGAAGGTGTCCGATGCAGAGGCTGTTGTGCGCGGCGATGGTGAGCGCGATCGATCCATCGGCCGCGCCGAGCTCCTCCATCACCAGCGCGACGGTCAGCGTGTCGAGACCGGCACCGCCGAGATCCGCGGGGACCGCCAGGCCGGTAAGACCGAGCTGCGCCAGCTCGGGGAGCAGGTCCAGTGGGAACTCGCCCGCCTCGCTCCATTTCTCGGCATTCGGCACGATGCGGCCGCGCGCGAAGTCACGCACGGCGTCACGGGCGGCGGTCTGATCGTCGCGGTAGTCGAATCGCACTAGGCCTGCGGGTAAGCCGAGCGCACGGACGCGTCGAGGGTCGGCAGCAGCTCATCGACCAGCTTCTGGTCGGCCTCCATCACGCCTCGGTCGACGTCGAATGCCTTGCGGCGCGCGGCGGCGATCAGCTGACGTTGGTCCGCCGCGAGCTTCGCGAACGCGATGATCCGAGCGCGGGTCAAGCGCTTGCGCTCCTCGAGGTTGTCGATGCGGGTGAGCTCGCGCATCTGTGGCGTGAGCGCGCCGACGCGCGCGATGTCGTTCGGTACGGCGGCGGTGAGCTCGAGGCGCTTCTTCCAGAAATCCACCGCCGTCGCCTCGTCACTGCCGATCAGCGATGCCAGGCCGACATCAAGGGGTCGCGTGTCCTTCTTGCTGCCGAACAGACCAGCCATCTTCGAACCCCTTTCAAGGGCTTCTCACGCTGTTGCGTGTTTCGCGCCAACTGTCTCGCGCACATATTCCGCAATCTCATCCAGCGAGGCACCGGGCGGGAAGATCCTGCCGACGCCGTGCTTCTGGAGCCCGGGGACGTCCGCCTCGGGGATGATCCCGCCGCCGAAAAGCAGCACGTCGTCCATGCCCTTCTCGCGCATCAGCTCCGCGATGCGCGGGAAGAGGTAGTTGTGGGCGCCGGAGAGGAGCGACAGGCCGATCACGTCGGCGTCCTCCTGGAGGGCGGTCTCCACGACCTGCTCGGGCGTCTGGTGCACGCCGGTGTAGATCACCTCCATGCCCGCGTCCCGCAGCGCCCGTGCCACGACCTTCGCTCCGCGGTCGTGACCGTCGAGCCCGGCCTTCGCGACCACCACGCGGATCGGGCGCTTCACACCGTCACGCCGAGGTCCGGTCCCAGGTGCTCCTCCCAGTGCAGGTACGAATAGAACGCGATCACGCCGAAGACCTTCGGATCCCGGATCCTATCGTCGGGGATGGCCGCGATCGCCTCACGCAGGCGGCGGTGCGAGGTGTCGAGCTCGTCCAGCATCGCTTCGGCCCCGACGAGGCGATGCGCTTCCACCGCCCGGTCGTTCTCCGCCTGGATCGTCTCCGCGTTCCAGCTCCGGAACTCGCCGGAGGCGAGCTCGGCCGCGGCCAGCTGCAGCCAGTTCGCGGCGTGCGCGCACATGTCGCGATACGACCACTTGCTGGGCGTCGCGGTCATCAGGCCGGCGCGCCCCCGCTCGCGCACCGCCTCGCGGAACAGGCGCCAGGTGTCGTCGTATCGCTTCAGCACCTCCGCCGTGGTGCGCGGGAGGCCCGCCTCGATCTCGTGCAGGTGCTCCAGGAAGTGCCCGTACGTCTCGCCCGCGATGAGACGGACCGCCATGAAGTGCAGATCGCCGCTCTCGGGCAGCGCCCCCGTGACCTCCAGGACCCGTTTGTACGCGGCGTCGACCCTCGCGACCGTGTCGTGGGCGGAGCGTCCGCCTGAGTCGGCGGCCTCGCGCGCGTTCTCGTCCTCGAACTCGACCCCGCTCTTGCGTTTTCCCTCGAGGCGCGCGGGCAGCTCGTCGGGCAGCACCTCCATCCAGTACGCGATGTGCGAGAGCAGCGCCTTGTACGTCCAGCCCGCCGGCGTCGTCTGCGAGAGCGGTGCGAGCCCGAGTCGCGCGAGCGGCCTGCGGAACAGGCGCCACCCTTCGCGCATCAGCTCCACGACCTGCGATGGGCGCTTCGGTACCGCGTCGAAGAGCTCGACGTGGTGCTCGGCGAAGTGCCCGTACGTGTTGCCCGCGACGATCGCGATCACCCAATCCTCGTTCGCGTGGATCTGAGCGGCGTCGAGCTTCTTGATCTCTTCGACCAGCTTGTCCATCGACGCATCGAATTCCTTCAGGATCTGGCGGGGGTCGCCGCCGCGCGTCCGTGCGACGACGGCGGCGTTGATGTCGTCCGCCTCGGTCCCGGGTCCCCTTGTTTGGCCGGTCGTGCGGAAGTGGGCGAGTCGATCGGTGGTCAGGTCGAAGGGGGCCACGCAGTGCGCGACGAGATCTTTGTACGTCCAGCCGGTGGACGTTGCGGCGTCGAGCCCGCCGAGGCCGAGCGACATGACGGCCAGGCGGAACGGCACCTCCGCGCGGGCCGCGATCTCAGCCAGCTCCGCCCCGGTCTTGATCGCCGCGCCGAGGTCGGCGAAGTGGTCTGGGTAGTGGCCGTACGTGTCGCCGGCGAGCTTCGCGATGAGCGGCTCGTTCGCGAGCTCGTCATCGCTCAGCGAGCGCACGAGCTTCACGACGCGCGCGTGATCGTTCGCCCATCGCTCGAGCACGTCGTCACGCGTCATATCCCTCGTGGCCGCGGCAGCCTTCGCGTTCTGTTCGTCGACGCTCCCCGCCGACGTCTGAGCGGAGCCGCCCCGCAGCGACTCCACGAACGGCGGCACCGTGCCCTCCCAGTAGCCGAGGTGTCCGACCATCTCCTTCAGCGTCCATCCGGCCGGCAGCCTCTCGGTCCAGCGCTCCGCGGGCAGCGCGTCGAGCACAGCGCGCGAGGCGACGTAGCCGTGCTCGATCTCCGCCAGGAGGTCGCCTTTAGAAGTAACCGGGGTCGTGATAGACACCAAAGACCTCCTTGAGCACCTGCACCTGCTCGCCAACGCTGGCATTCGCGCGCGCGCACTCGAGAAACTCGGGCATGAGCTCGCCCCGCGCCTTCGCCGCGGCGCGCAGGCGATCCATGGCCTCGCGCCAGCGGCCGGCATCGCGCTTCGCGCGCACATCCGCGAGCCGCTCGACCTGCCTCCGCTCCACCTCCGGGTCGAGCTCGAGCAGCGGTATCGCCGGCTCGGCCTCGGTCACGTACTTGTTGATGCCGACGATCGTCCGCTCCCCCTTCTCGACCTCCTCCTGGAAGCGGAAAGACGCCTCGGTGATCTCGCGCTGCGGGTAGCCGCGCTCGACCGCCTCGACCATGCCGCCCATCTTTTCGATCTCGGCCAGGTAGCGGTCGAAGCCCTCCTCCATGACGTTCGTGAGATGCTCGAGGTAATAGGAGCCCGCGAGCGGGTCGGCGGTGTCGGCGACGCCCGACTCGTGCGCGATGACCTGCTGCGTGCGAAGCGCCAGCGTCACGGCCTCCTTCGTCGGGAGCGCGTAGGTCTCGTCGAGCGAGTTGGTGTGCAGCGACTGCGTCCCGCCCAGCACGGCGGCGAGCGCCTGCAGCGCGACGCGAACGACGTTGTTATACGGCTGCTGCGCCGTGAGCGACACGCCGGCCGTCTGCGCGTGCGTTCGCAGCTGGAGCGCCCGTGCGTTCTTCGGGTGGTGGCGGCGCTCCATCTCGCGCGCCCAGATGCGTCGGGCCGCGCGGAACTTCGCGATCTCTTCGAAGAAGTCGTTGTGCACGTCGAAGAAGAACGACATGCGCGGAACGAAGTCGTTCGGATCGAGGCCGGCCGCGACTCCCCACTTCACGTACTCGAGGCCGTCGATGAGCGTGAAGGCGAGCTCCTGTATGGCGGTCGAGCCGGCCTCGCGGATGTGGTAGCCGGAGACGGAGATGGTGTTCCACTTGGGCACCTCGCGCGACCCGAAGCGGAAGGTGTCGATGACCAGGTCCATGGCCGGGCGCTCGGGCACGATCCACTCCCGCTGGGCGATGTACTCCTTCAGGCAGTCGTTCTGGATCGTGCCACCCAGTGCGGTGAGCGGGTAGCCTCGCTTCTCCGCCGCGGCGAGGTACATCGCCCAGACGATCGACGCCGGCCCGTTGATCGTCATCGAGGTCGTGACCTCGTCCACCGGGATCTTGTCGAAGAGGATCTCCATGTCGCGGATCGTGTCGACGGCGACGCCCTCGCGGCCGACCTCGCCGCGCGACAACGGATCGTCGGAGTCGCGTCCCATGAGCGTCGGCATGTCGAACGCCGTGGAGAGACCGGTCACGCCGTGCGCGAGCAGGTAGTGGAAGCGCTCGTTGGTGTCCTCCGCCGAGCCGAAGCCCGCGAACTGCCGCATCGTCCAGATACGCGAGCGGTACATCGTCGGGTGGATACCGCGCGTGTACGGGAACTCGCCGGGCGCGGCCAGCTGCGTCGCTGCATCGAAACCCCCGAGGTCGTCGGCCGTGTACACGGGGTCGATCGGGACCTCGGACAGCGTCGTGAAGCGCTCCTTGCGCTCCGCGCGCTTCTTCACCGCCGGGCCGTACGCCTCGTCGAGCCAGCGCTGCTTCGTCGAACTCGCACGAGTCGGGGGGTTCTCGGGGGGCGCAGCCCCCTGGGGGGTTGCAGGGGGTTCTCCCCCTGCGATGATCCGGTGGCGTGTCATGCGGCCAGCAGCGAGCGTGCGATCACCATGCGCTGCACCTCGCTCGTCCCTTCATAGAGGGTCGTGACGCGAGCATCGCGGGCGTAACGCTCGATTTCGTACTCGCGCATGTACCCGTATCCGCCGAAGACCTGAAGCGCCTGGTACGTCACGCGCTGTGCCGCCTCGCTCGCGAACAGCTTGGCCATCGACGCCTCACGCGTGAACGGCATTCCGCACTCGCGCAGCCACGCCGCCCGGAGCGCGAGGAGCCGGGCCGCGTCGACGTCCGTGCGCGCGCGGGCGAGCGAGAAACGGATCGCCTCGAACTCGACGATCGGCTGGCCGAACTGGTGCCGCTTGCGCGCGTAGCCGATCGCGCGCTCGAGCGCGGCGCGCGCGATACCGATCGACTGCGCCGATACCCCGATACGTCCGCCGTCGAGTCCGGCGAGCGCGATGCCGAAGCCGCGGCCGACCTCGCCCAGTACGGCGTCGGCCGCGACGCGGGCGTCCTCGAGAACGAGGGCACTCGTGTCCGACGCGAGCAGCCCCATCTTGTGCTCGGACGGACCGAGGCTCACGCCCCGCGCGTCCGTGGGCACGATGAAGGCGGTGATGCCGGCGTGCGGCTTCCCCTCCTCGGCCCTTCCCACGCGCGCGAAGGTGACGGCCAGCGGCGCGTACTTCGCGTTCGTGATGAACTCCTTGCGGCCGTTCAGCACCCAGCCGTCACCGTCGCGCCGCGCGGTCGCGCGCAGCGATGCGGCGTCGCTACCGCTGGTCGCCTCGGTGAGCGCGAAGGCGCCGAGCCCGGAGCCGTCCATGAGGCGCGGCAGCCAGCGCGCGCGCTGCTCGCGGGTCCCGTAGCGGACGATCGAGCCGGCGACGATGCCGCTGTTCACCGAGACTCCGATCGCGAGCGACGGCCACGCCGCGGCGATCTCCTCGAGGACGAGCGCGAACACGACCGTCGACGCGCCGAGACCCCCGTCCGCCTCGGGCACGCTCATGCCGAGGACACCGAGCTCGCTGAGGTCACGGATCACGTCGGCGGGTAGCGCGCCTTCGCGCTCGGCGTCCGCGATACGCGGCGACAGGCCCGCCGCCCAGTCGCGCACCGCGCCAGCCAGCTCGCGCTCCGTCTGGCCCGCCTCGGGGTTCATCAGGCGCCGGCCTTCGTCCTCTTCACGGCCTCGGTGAAGGCGGGCAGGAATTCGAACAGATCGCCCACCACGCCGTAGTCGGCGATCTTGAAGATGTCCGCGTCGGGATCCTTGTTGACCGCCACGATCACCTTGCTCGACGTCATGCCGGCGAGATGCTGGATCGCACCGGAGATGCCGAGCGCGATGTACAGGTCCGGGGTCACGGTCTTCCCCGTCTGCCCGACCTGCTCCTCGTTCGGACGCCATCCGGCGTCGGTCACCGCGCGCGACGCGCCCGTCGCCGCCCCGAGCGCGTCGGCGAGCTCCTCGACGAGCTTCCAGTTCTCGGGCCCCTTCAGGCCCCGACCGCCGGACACGATGACGCGCGCCTCGCTGAGCGAGACGCGCTTGCTGGACGATGCGGTCGGCTCGAAGCGCGTGAACTTCAGCTTCTCGGCGCTCGCGTCGGCCGCGATCGTCGTGGGCTTCACCTCGCCCGCTTCGGCGGCGAGCGTCCACGCGCCAGGGCGGATGGAGAGCACGGCCGGCAGCGGCACGCGCAGCGTCGCACGCACCTTGCCCGCGTACATCGTGCGCTTCGCCTCGAGCGCGCCGTCCTTCACCGACGCATCCGTGCAGTCCGCGGCGTAGGCCCAGCCGAGCTTCGCCGCGACGCGCGCCGCGAGGTCGCGCCCGTCGAGCGTCGCGCCGGCGAGCACGACGTCGGCGCCGCTCGACGTCGCGTGCTCGGCCACCGCGTTCGCATG
>DATKCP010000132.1:0-10196 GCA_035513115.1 Candidatus Limnocylindria bacterium
GGGATCCACGAACGACGTCGCCTCGATGACGGTGTGCCCCGCGTCCGCGAGCCGATCGATGAGTGCGAGCTTCGTCTCCGTCGGAAGCGTGCGCGACTCCGCCTGCAGCCCGTCGCGCGGGCTGACCTCGACGATCTGCACCCGGGTCGGGAGCCGCTCGCTCATCGGACGCGGATCAGCGAGGGAACGACGCCGCGCGACTCAGGACGGGATCGGTCAGGTACTCCGCGTCGGCCTGCGCGCCCAGCCCGTCGAGCGCCTTGCTGATGAACGAGCGCGCCGATGCCGCGAGAACGATGTCCACGACCTGCCGGTACGCCGCGATGGCCCTCGGGCGCAGGCTGAGCGCCAGCGAGTGCTCGGGGACGTGCCCGTGGGTCTTGATAGGCCACGACATCCACCTCCGTCGCTCGCTCGCGGTCATCCTAGGACGGCGCGGCGTACAGTTTCGACGTGCTGAAGAAGGGCAACGAACGCCGCATCGAGGAGTTCGACGGCCCCCCGGAGCTGGCGCGGTTCTTCAAGGCGGGACACCTCGAGACGATCCCGGCAGGCCGCGCCGATCGCGTTGCCGTGCTGCGCCATCTGGCGCAGCGCTTCGAGCCGGGGCGCGAGTACCAGGAGTCCGAAGTCAATCGCATCCTGCAGGGAGTCCACGCCGACCATGCGATGCTGCGGCGCTACCTGGTCGACGAGAAGCTGCTGCGCCGCGCGTCGGGCCGCTACCGCAGAGTCTGATGGAGTTCCAGGACGTCGTCCGCAAACGGAAGATGGTCCGCAGCTTCGAGGACCGCCCGATCCCGCGCGAGGTGGTGGACCAGATCCTGGCCAACGCGCAGCGGGCGCCGTCGGCGGGGTTCAGCCAGGGCTGGGCGTTCCTCGCGCTGGAGGGCTCGGAGCAGACGGCGCGCTACTGGGATGCGCTCTGGCCGGAGGAGCGGCGCGCCGAGTTCGGCTGGCCCGACATGTTCAAGGCGCCGCTGCTGGTGGTGTGTCTGAGCAATAAGAGCCAGTACCTGAAGAGGTACGCCGAGCCCGACAAAGGGTGGACCGACATGGACGAGAAGCGCTGGCCGGTGCCGTTCTGGGACATCGACACGGCAATGGCCGCGATGCTCATCCTGCTGACCGCGGTGGACGCCGGCCTCGGCGCGGTGTACTTCGGCGTGTCGGACCAGGCCGAGTTCCGTGCGACGTTCGGCGTGCCCGATGAGCTCACGGCCATCGGCACGATCGCGATCGGATACGCGAAGCCACACGACCGCCCGTCGCCCTCGCTGAAGCGCGGCCATCGTCCGGCGGAGCAAGTGATCCACAAAGGACACTGGTAGCCCTCCGCGGACACTGGCAGCCTCGTCGGTCGCGAGATATCTTCGGATCAGGATGGGAAGAGTCCTGAGCAAGCTGCGGATCGCGGTCCCGCTTTCGGCTGCCTGGCTGCTGCTCGCTGTCTACGCCGGCGCCACGGGCGCGACGCCGTTCGACTTCATCGCCGCCACCGCCCTCGTCACGTCGCCGGCGGTCGGTTGGACGTGGCACTGGGTTCTGGAAAAACCCCGCTAGTCGACCCGGCGGGGCACCTCGTTCACGCGGTGAAGGTACGGAAAGTTCGGTAACGACCTTCCATGCCCGCCGTCTCCGTCGTACGGTGCCGGAACGGTGCCGGCTCAGACGCATCTCGTCGCCCGTGTCGTCCACCAGCGCGACGCCGCGCTCGACACGCGCGAGCGCCTGCTCGGTACGGTCCTGGACGCGCCCGGGCGGGTGGTCCTCGCGACCTGTCACCGCGTCGAGGTCTACGAGACCGTCGATCGGATCGAGGCGTTCCCCGACATGCGCACGCTGCTCGCCGAAGAGGCCGCGGTCCACCTGTTCCGCGTCACGACGGGCCTCGACTCGGCCGTCGCCGGCGAGCCGCAGATCCTGCGGCAGGTCCGCGCTTCGTATGCAGCCGCGGCGCGCGATCTGCACCCGATGCTCCGGCGGCTCTTCGAGCGCGCGCTGCACGTCGGGCGCGAGATCCGCCGCAGCACGAAGCTGGGCATGGTGCGCCGCTCGGTCGGCTCCCTCGCGGTCGACGACGCGCTGCGGTCCTTCGGCGATCCCGCGTCCGCGACCGTGCTCGTCATCGGCGCGGGCGAGATGGGAAAGCTCGCCGTCCGAGCGCTCTCGCGCCGCGTCGGGCGCGTGCTCGTCGCCAACCGCGACCGGTCTCGTGCCGAGATGCTCGCCGCGGGGAGCGACGCGGTGGCGCTCGGCCTGGACGAGATTCCCGGGGCGCTCGCGCGCGCCGATGTCGTGATCTCAGCCGCGGACACACGCGGCACCCTCCTCACGCGTCAACTCCTGTCCGACCGCCTGCGCGAGCGAAGCCTCGTGATCGTGGACATCGCGGTGCCGCGCAGCGTCGCGCCGGACGCGCGCGAGCTGGACGGCCTTCGCTACCGCACGGTCGATGACCTCGCGGCCGACAACGTGGACGTGCCCGCATCCGACGTCGAGCGCGCGGCGGAGCGCTGCTCGGAGGAAGCGGCGGAGTTCATGCGCGAGTGGCGCGAGCGCGCGGCGGCCGGGGTCATACGGGATGTCCGGGCCCGCGCCGATACCCTGCGCCGAACGCAGCTCGAGCGCGCGCTGCGCCGTCTGAGCCATCTGGACGAGCGCGACCGCCGCATCGTCGAAGCGCTGTCGAGCGGGGTGACCAACGCCATCCTGCACGCGCCCACGGTCGCGCTCCGCGAAGAGCCCTCACGTAGCGACAGCGCCCGCGAGCTCTTCGGCATCGGACGCAAGCCGTGATCACGATCGGCACGCGCGGAAGCGCGCTCGCCCTCGCGCAGACGCGCCTCGTCGCGGAGCGCCTGGGTCCGGATGTCGAGATCCGCGTCCTCCGCACGGCCGGGGACGCCTCGGACCGCCCGATCCGCGAGCTCGGCGACGGCGTGTTCGTCGCCGCGCTCGAGGAGGCGCTGCGGGCGCGCGAGATCGACGTCGCCGTTCACTCGCTGAAAGACCTGCCCACGGAGGAGCCGGCGGACCTCGTCATCGCCGCGATACCGATCCGCGAAGATCCGCGCGACGTCCTCGTGACGCGCGCGCGCGACGGGCTCGCGGGGCTACCCCGTGCGGCCGTGGTGGGCACGTCCAGTCCCCGGCGAGCCGCGTTCCTGCGCGTGCTGCGGCCGGATGCTGTCGCTCGCGACATCCGGGGCAACGTCGACACGCGGCTGCGCAAAGTGCGCGACGGCGAATACGACGCCGTCATCGTCGCGGCAGCGGGTCTGCGAAGGCTCGGCACCGCGTTCGACGAGAGCGAGGCCCTGCCGCTCGAGCTCTGCCCGCCGGCGCCGGGCCAGGGCGCGCTCGCGGTGCAGACCCGCGCGGGTGACGACCGCCTTGCGTCGAGTCTCGCCGCGCTCGACGATCCCGCGACCCGCGCGGCCGTCACCGCCGAGCGTGCGCTGCTGCGCGCGATGGGCGCGTCCTGCGAGATCCCACTCGGAGCCATCGGCCGGTACGAGGACGGCATCGTCGCGCTCGACGCCGCGATCGCGGATTTTGACGGAGTACGGCGCGCGTCCGCGCGCGGCACCGATCCGCTCGAGGTGGCACGGCGCGCCGCCGATGCGCTGGGGGCAGCGGCGCATGTATAGCGAGCTCGCCGGCGTGACGGTGATCCTCACGCGCGAGGCGGAGGACAACGCCCCGCTCGCAGCGCGGCTGCGGGACTGGTCCGCGGACGTGATCGAGCTTCCGTGCGTCCGCGTCGAGCCGCTCGGGGACACGGGTCCGCTCCGCGACGCGCTCGCCGCCCTGGGTGAAGACGACTGGCTCGTCGTCACCAGCCGGCACGGCGCGGACGCGGTGATGCGCTGCGGTCAGATCCGCGCTGCCATCGCCGCGACCGGGGGCGCGACCGCCGAGCGGCTTCGCGAGCACGGGCTGCGTGTCGCCTTCCAGCCCAGCGAGCCGAGCGGAGCGGCGCTCGCGCGCGAGCTGCCGCCGCGCCCCGGTGTCGTGCTCCTCGCGCGATCGGACCGCGCGCTGCCGGATCTGCCCGCGGGCGTTCGCGAGCGCGGTCTCGCCCTGCGCGAGGTCGTCGCGTACCGGACGATCGCGGAGGCGCAGGGCGATGTGGCTCGGGTGCGCGAGCTGCTCTCGTCGCAGGGGCCGGTGTCCGTGATGTTCCATTCGCCGAGCGCCGTCGAGGGCATGCTCGGCGCGGTCGAGCCGCTGCTCCTCGCGCGCGCGTCCATCCACGTGCTCGGCCGCTCCACGCTGCGGGCCGTGCGCGATGCGCTCGGCGTCGAAGTGGACGTATCGCTGATGGAAGAGGAGGGCGCACGTGTCGCTCACCGCTGAGCGCGCCGCGCTGTCGTATCGACGTCACCACCGCCTGCGGCGCACGCCCGCGCTCCGGCGTCTCGTGGCCGAGACGCGTCTTGCGCCCGGGGCGCTCGTCCTGCCGGTCTTCGTGGACGCGCGCATCGACGCGCCGTCGCCCATCGCCTCGCTTCCGGGCCAGTCGCGCTGGCCCGCCGCCGGCGTCGCCGAGATCGGCGAGCGGGCCGCGCGTGCCGGGATCGGCGGTCTCCTGCTTTTCGGGCTGCCGCTGGAGAAGGACGATCGCGGCGAGGCCGCGGCCGACCCGCTCGGACCGGTGCCCGCGGCGCTGCGCCAGCTCCGCGCGCGCGTGCCCGATCTCGCGCTCATCGCGGACGTCTGCCTCTGCGAGTACACGACCCACGGCCACTGCGGCGTCCTGCGCGGCGAGGGCATCGACAACGACGCCACGCTGCCGCTGCTCTCCGACGCGGCCGTCGAGTACGCGCGCGCCGGTGCCGACGTCATCGCGCCGTCGGACATGATGGACGGCCGCGTCGCGGCGATCCGCACGGGGCTGGACCGGGCTGACTTCGCGGAGACCGCGATCCTCTCGTACGCGGCGAAGTTCGCCAGCGCGTACTACGGCCCGTTCCGCGACGCCGCGGACTGCGCGCCGTCGTTCGGCGACCGGACCGCCTATCAGATGGATCCGCCGAACGGGCGCGAGGCGCTCGCGGAGATGTCCACGGATCTCGCCGAGGGCGCGGACGCGCTGATGGTGAAGCCCGCCGGTCCGTACCTCGACGTGCTCGCGGCCGCTCGTCAGCGCTTCGACGTGCCGCTCGCCGCGTACCAGGTGAGCGGCGAGTACGCGGCGCTGCACGCCGCCGCCGAGCGCGGCTGGCTCGACCTGCGGCGGACCGCGCTCGAGTCGCTCACCGGCATCGCGCGCGCCGGCGCCGACGTGATCGTCACCTACTTCGCGCTCGACGCCGCGACGTGGCTGCGCGAGCGATGACCCTCACCACGTCGAACGCGCAGCTGCGGGATCGTGCCGAGCGGCTCATGCCGGGCGGGGTCTCCAGTCCGGTGCGCGCGTTCCGTGCGGTCGGGGGCGAGCCGCCGTTCATCGTCGCGGGTGACGGGGCCCGCGTGCGTGATGCCGACGGCCGCGAGTATGTCGACCTCGTCTGCTCGTGGGGTCCGCTCATCGCCGGCCACGCGCACCCCGCCGTCGTCGCCGCGATCGTCGCGCAGGCCGCGCGTGGCACCTCGTACGGCATGCCGACGCCGGGCGAGGTGGAGCTCGCCGAGCTGATCGGCGCGGCCCTGCCGAGCGTCGAGATGCTGCGCTTCGTGTCGTCCGGGACCGAGGCCGCGATGAGCGTGCTGCGCCTGGCGCGCGCGGCCACCGGCCGCGACGCGGTCCTGAAGTTCGCGGGCTGCTACCACGGGCACGCCGACGCGCTGCTCGCGAAGGCGGGCTCCGGCGTCGCGACGCTGGGCCTGCCGGATTCCGCCGGCGTGCCGGCCGCGACGGCGGCGGCGACGCTCACCGTCGCGTTCAACGACCTCGGCGCCGCCCAGCGGGTCGCGGACTCGACGCCGCTGGCCGCGATCATCGTCGAGCCGTACGCGGGCAACATGGGCTGCGTGCCCCCGCGGGCGGGGTTTCTGGAGGGCCTGCGGCGCGTGGCCGACCGCACCGGCGCGCTGCTCGTCTTCGACGAGGTCATCACCGGCTTCCGCGTCGGACCCGGCGGCGCGCAGGGGCGCACCGGCGTGCGGCCGGACCTCACCTGCCTGGGAAAGGTGATCGGCGGCGGTCTCCCGGTCGGCGCATACGGCGGTCCGCGCGCCCTCATGAGCCACGTCGCTCCGCTGGGCCCGATGTATCAGGCCGGAACGCTCTCGGGCAATCCGCTGGCGATGGCCGCCGGGATCGCCACGCTCCGCCTGCTCGACGACGCGGCGTTCGCGCGGCTCGAAGAGCTCGGGGCGCGACTCGAGCGCGGGCTCGCCGCCGCCGCGCGACAAGCCGGCGTCGCCGCTCGGGTGCAGCGCGTCGCCTCGCTCCTCACGCTCTTCTTCACCGACCGCGAGGTGTGGAACGAGGATGACGCGAGGACGAGCGATCGCGACCGCTTCGCCGCGTTCCACCGCGCGATGCTGCGTCGTGGCGTGCTGCTGCCGCCCTCGCAGTTCGAGTGCCTGTTCCTCTCGCTCGCGCACGACGAGGCGACGATCGACGCGGTGAGCGACGCCGCCGCCGCGTCAATGGAGGAGACCCGATGAACGAGCTCTACCGCTACCTCACCCTTGCCGTGTCGCCCGAGTGGCGGCGCCTCGACGAGCGAGAGCGAACGGCGCAGAAGCGGGAGTTCGCCGCGGCGGCCGCGGGCGCGACGGTGCGCGTGCACGCGTACTCGCTCGTTGGCACGCGCGCCGACGCGGATCTCCTGCTGTGGTGCGTCGGCGACGACCTCGACGTGCTGCGCGACCTCGAGCAGCGGCTCGCGTCGACCGCGCTGTGGTCGTTCAGCACGCGCCCGTACGCGTATCTTGCCGCGCGCCGGCGCTCGCAGTACCTCGCGGGTCACGAGCACGCGGGGAGCGAGCACGCGCGCGGGACGGCGGGACCCGTGGGCGACATGCCCTACGTGGTCGTGTACCCGATGACGAAGAAGCGCTCCTGGTACGCGCTGCCCCATGAGGAGCGCACGCGCATCATGGGCGCGCACTTCGCGGCCGGTCACAAGTATCCGGACATCCGCATCCACACCGGGTACAGCTTCGGCATCGACGATCAGGAGTTCGTCGTGTCGTTCGAGGTGCCCGACGTGCGCCGCTTCCTCGCCCTCGTCGCGGACCTGCGCGAGACGGAGTCGTCGGCGTACACCGAGCGCGAGACGCCGATCTTCGTCGGCGCGGCGATGCCGCTCGAGCGCGCGCTGGACGCGATCGACGGGGCCACCGTGCGCGAGGCGGTGTCGTGAGCGAGCCGCTGCTCGTGCGCGCGCTGCGGCGCGAGCGCGTCGAGCGCACGCCGGTGTGGTACATGCGGCAGGCCGGACGCTGCCTGGCGGAGTACCGCGCGCTGCGCGAGCGTCACGGCATCCTCGAGATCGCGCGCGAGCCCGAGCTGTGCGCTCGCGTGACGCGCATGCCCGTCGACCGCCTCGGCGTCGACGCGGCGGTGCTCTACGCGGACATCATGCTGCCGCTGGACGGGATGGGCGTGCCGTTCCACATCCAGCCGGACCTCGGTCCGATCATCGAGCGCCCGGTGCGATCCGCCGCCGACGTCGCCGCGCTGCTGGTCGTCGCCGCCGAGGAGGCCACGCCGTATCTGTTCACGACCATCCGCGCGCTGCGGCGCGACATGCCGCGCGACATCGCGCTCATCGGCTTCGCCGGGGCGCCGTTCACGCTCGCCTCGTACCTCATCGAGGGCCGTCCGTCACGCGACTACGCGCGCACGAAGGCGATGCTCCTCGGCGACCCGGGGCTCTGGGCGCAGCTCATGGACACGATCGTGGAGGTGCTGGCGCGCTACCTGCGCGCGCAGGTCGCGGCCGGCGTCGACGTCGTGCAGCTCTTCGACTCGTGGGCCGGCGCGCTCGCGCCCGAGGACTACGAGCGCTCGGTCCTTCCGTACACGCGGCGCGTCCTGGGTGCGGTCGGCGACGCGGTTCCGCGCATCCACTTCACGACCGGCAATCCCGCGCTGCTGCCGCTCGTCGCGTCCGCCGAGTGCGAGGCGGTGAGCGTGGACTGGCGGCTGCCGCTCGACCTCGCGTGGGAGCGCATCGGGTACGACCACGCGATCCAGGGCAATCTCGATCCCGCGGTCTGCCTCGCGCCGTGGGAGGTCGTCGCGGCGCGGACGGACGACGTGCTGCGGCGCGCGGCCGGGAGGCCCGGGCACGTGTTCAACCTCGGCCACGGCGTGCTGCCCGACACCGATGCCGACACGCTCGCGCGTCTCGCGGACCTGGTGCGCGAGCGGACCGCGGCGGTGCCGGCGTGACGACCGGCGTCGTCCTGATGACCTACGGCGCGCCGCACGACGACGCGGATCTGCCGCGCTATCTCGCCGCCGTGCGCGGCGGCCGCGAGCCCGCGCCGGATCTCGTCGCGGAGATGCGCCGGCGCTACGCGCTCATCGGCGGCTCGCCGCTGGTGCGCATCACGCGGGCGCAGGCCGCGGCGCTCGAGGCCGAGCTCGGTGAGGGCCACGTCGCCGCGGCCGGCATGCGCTTCTCGGAACCCCGGGTCGCGGGTGCCGTTCGCGAGCTCGTCGAGCGCGGCGCGGACCGCGTCGTCGGGATCTGCATGTCGCCGCAGTGGTCGCCGCGGCTGATGGGTGGCTACGAGGAGGCGCTGCGCGAGGCCGCGGCCGGCGCGGGCGTGCCCTCGGTCATCGCTCCGGCGTGGTACCGCGAGCCGGCCTTCATCGGCGCGGTCGCGGAGCGTCTGCGGGAGTCCCTTGCCGGCGCCGACGCCCGGGCGGCGATCGTGCTGACGGCGCACAGCCTCCCGAGACGCGTCTTCGAGACGGAGCCCGAGTACATCGCACAGCTCCACGAGACCGCCGAGCTGGTCGCGGCCGCGGCGGGGCTCGAGCGGGAGCGGTGGCACTGGGCCTACCAGAGCGCGGGCCACACGCAGGAGGAATGGCTGCGGCCCGACCTCAAGGAGCTGTTCCCGACGCTCGCCGCACTCGGCGCGTCCGAGGTCCTGGTGGTGCCGGTGCAGTTCCTGGCCGACCACCTCGAGGTGCTGTACGACCTCGACGTCGCCGCGGCCGAGGAGGCGCGCGCCTGCGGCCTCCGTTACCGGCGGGTGGCGATGGCGAACACACAGGCTGCGTTCATCCGGGCGCTGGCGGCGGTCGCTCGCGACGCGGGCGGGATCAGATCGGGGGCGGCCCGGTAGCCAGTGCAACCTGGTCCTCTCGGGCATTGCAACCTAAATGCTCGCCAAGGACCGCCGGCTGGCCGCATGATGCGTCGCGGTCGGCGTTTTGGGGACGCCGAGGACAAGCCATTCGACACGACAGAGGGAAGGGAACGAATGAAGCGTCTTGGGCATTCCGCCGCGTTCTTGGCCGTCGCGCTGCTCGTCGCCGGCATCGGGTTGGAGCGATCGGCGAGCGTGGCCACCGCGGCCCAGGCGAACTCCGTCATCGTCGTCCTGCGCGACGGCGTCGACTCGCATCAGGTGGCGGCTCAGCACCGGGCCCGCTACGGGGCCGCCGTGTCCCACGTGTACGAGGCCGCGCTGCGCGGCTACGCGGCTCACATCCCCGCGGGCGCCCTGGCGGCGCTCGCGAGCGATCCTCGCGTCGCCTTCATCTCCGAAGACCGCGAGGTCTGGGCCACCGACACGGTCCCGACGGGCGTGGCCCGGATCGTGGCCGACAAGAGCTCGAAGGCAACGGCGAACAACAGCGGCCCGGCGGTCGCGGTGATCGACACCGGAAGCGGGCCGCACAGCGATCTCTACATCGCCGGCGGAAAGAACTGCGTGCAGGGCAAGCCCAGCTATGCCGACGGAAACGGGCATGGCACGCACGTCGCCGGGACGATCGCCGCGAAGCTCAACGGCGCGGGCGTCGTCGGCGTCCTGCCCGGCGCGCCGATCTACTCGGTCCGCGTGCTCAACAACCAGGGCTCCGGCTCGTGGTCGTCGGTCATCTGCGGCATCGACTGGGTCACCGCGAACGCCGCGACGCTGAAGATCAAGGTCGCGAACATGAGCCTGGGCGGATCCGGCTCGGATGACGGCAACTGCGGCAACACGAACAACGACGCGATGCACAAGGCGATCTGCAAGTCGGTCGCGGCGGGCGTGACCTACGTGGTCGC
>DATKCP010000133.1:0-16495 GCA_035513115.1 Candidatus Limnocylindria bacterium
ACGCTCGTGCATCCCGCGCGGCCCACCGATCCCGTCGTCGAGCGCTACTGGTGGGAGCAGCCCGACGACACGTTCGTCTCGCGCCGCTGGATCGTCCGACAGGGCGACCGGGACATCGGTGTCGCGTCTTTCGACCATCCCGCCTGGACGCGGCTGCCGGACCCGCACGGGGACATCGGCGGCGAGCTGCTGCCCGACCTGCGCGATCGCACCACGCTCGAAGCGCTCTTCGCGGAGATGGAGCGTCGGCTCGTCGCCGAAGGCGCGAGACGCGTCGCTGTGCGCGCGAATGAGGACGACGACGTCCGGATCGCCGCGATACTCGGACGCGGCTTCCGCGAGGATCGCCGAGGGCGGCGCTGGGTCCTGGACCTGGTGCAGAGTCGCGAGCGGATCGTGGCGATGACCGCGAAGAGCCGCGACCGCATGCGCGTCGAGGGGATCCAGATGATCACGCTCGACCAGGACGACGACCCCGAGAAGTACCGAAAGCTCTGGCGGATGAACGAGGAGGCGTCGCAGGACGTGCCCACGACGCTTCCGATCGTCGAGGAGTCGTTCGAGGACACGATGCGCTGGCTCCGGTCGCCGAGCCTGCGCGAGGACCGGTTCTGGATCGCGCGCGAGGGCGATGAGCTCGTCGGCGCCTCGGTGCTCGGCTATCCGCCGGTCCGCGGCCTCGTCGGCACTGAATGGACGGCGACCGCGCGACGCGTGCGCGGCCGCGGCATCGCGCGTGCGCTGAAGTGCGAGACGCTCGTGCAGGCGCTCGCGCTCGGCGTCGATCGCGTGCGCACCGGGAACGACGGCGCCAACGACCCCATCCTCCACATCAACGCGTCCATGGGATACGAGCCCTGGGTGGGGAGCATCAACTTTCTGAAGGACGTGCCCGTGGCCGGCGCCTAGCGGTCCGTCCGCGAGTGCCGCGATTGCTCGATCGCGCGGATCGCCGCGTGGCGCCGCATCTCGAGCATCTGCAAGAGCCAGCTCAGGTCGCCCACGCGCGCAGCATGCGCCAATCGCCGCGACACGGCGACTGCGACCCCGGGCCGCCCCGACTAATCTCAGCCGATGCGTTTGCCGCCGCCACCGCCGACCCCGCGCGAGGATGTGGCTGACGTATGGCACGGAGAGCGAGTGGTCGACCCGTACCGCTGGCTCGAAGATACGGAGAGCGAGCGCACGCGTGCGTGGACGGACGGGCAGAACGCGCGAACGCGTGCCGTGCTGGATGCACTGCCGCAGCGCCGACACTTCGCGCAGCGCCTGCGCGATCTCCTGGCGGTCGGGCTGCTGGACACGCCCCGCCCGGTGAGCGGCCGCGTCTTCCACACGCGACGGGCGGGCGCGCAGCGGCAGGCGGTCCTGTACGTCCGCGACGCGGTCGATGGCGTGGATCGCGCACTCGTCGATCCGAACGCGCTCGACGCGAAGGGTCTGGTGACCATCGACTGGTACTACCCGTCGCACGATGCGCGGTACGTCGCGTACGGGCTGTCGCGCGGCGGTGACGAGATGTCGATCCTCCACGTCATCGAGGTGGGCACGGGCCGCGAGCTCTCCGAGCGGATCCCGCACACGCAGCGGTCGACCGTGGCGTGGACGGGCGACGGCTTCTACTACGCGGCGAACCCCGCGCCCGGCTCGGTGGCGCCCGGCGACGAGCACTACCACCGGCGCGTTCGCTTTCACCGTCTCGGTGACGACCCCGCGCGCGACGAGACCGTGTTCGGAGAGGGCCGGCCGAAGGAGGACATCGTGTGGGCGCGAACGTCGCCCGACGGCCGGTGGGTCCTGCTCCACGCGTTCAAGGGCTGGACGCGCAGCGACCTGTATCTGCTCGATCGACGCGCGCCCGAACGCGGCCTGCGCGTCGTCGTCGAGGGAGAGCCGGGGATCAGCGAGGGCTTCCCGCGCGACGGCGCGCTCTGGATCCGCACGAACATCGACTCGCCGAACTATCGAGTGGTGCGCGCGGAGTGCGACGCGCCTGAGCGCGCGACATGGAAGACGGTCGTGCCCGAGAGCGAACACGCGCTCGAGGCGTTCCACCTGACGCGCGACCATGTCGCCGTCGTCACTCTCGAGCGCGCGACCTCGAAGGTCGATCTCTGGACCAGGGACGGCCGCCACGACCGCAGGGTCGAGCTGCCGGGCCTTGGGACGGTGGAGCTCGTGAGCGGCGACCACGCCGGCGAGCTCGTCGGCTTCACCTATCAGTCGTTCACCGTGCCGCCGATCGCTTTCGCCGTCGACGCACGCAGTGGCGTCGTGCGCGAGCTGGTCCGTCTTCCCGCGCCGGCCGGACTCGATCCCGAGAGCATCGTGGTGGAGCAGACCGCCTACGCGTCCAAGGACGGCACCGATGTGTCGATGTTCCTCGTGCATCGGAGTGACGTGAGCCCGAACGGTGCCGTGCCGACCGTGCTGAACGGCTACGGCGGATTCAACGTCTCGCGGATGCCCCAGTACATCGCCGGCGCGGCGGCGTGGGTCGAGGCCGGCGGGCTCTTCGCGCTGCCCAATCTGCGCGGCGGGGGTGAGTACGGCGAGCGCTGGCATCGGGGGGGCATGCTCGAGCGCAAGCAGAACGTGTTCGATGACTTCCATGCCGCGGCCGAAGCGCTGGTCGCGCGAGGCTGGACGCCTCCGGAGCGCATCGGGATCGCCGGCGGATCGAACGGCGGACTGCTGACGGGAGCGGCGCTCACCCAGCGGCCGGAGCTGTTCGGCGCGGTCTACTGCGCCGTACCGCTGCTCGACATGCTCCGCTACCAGAACTTCCTGATCGCGCGCTTCTGGATCGCCGAGTACGGCAGCGCGGAAGACCCCGAGCAGTACCGCTGGCTCCGCGCGTACTCCCCGTACCACCACGTGCGCGCCGGGGTCCGCTATCCCGCGGTCCTGTTCACGACCGCGGAGGGGGACAGCCGCGTCGATCCGATGCACGCGCGCAAGATGGCCGCGCTGCTGCAGGCGCAGTCCGCGGAGGATCCCGAGGCAACGGTACTGCTCCGCGTCGACCGCGACGCCGGACACGGCATCGGCAAGCCGCTCGACAAACAGGTCGACGATCTCGCGGACCAATACTCGTTCCTGGCCTGGCGCCTTGGCCTGGACCCGGCGGGCTCGGCTATGCTCGGTCGACGGTGAATATCCTCCGGCGCCTCCGCGAACAGGCGAAGGACTACGACTGCAAGGTCTGCGGCGCCAACCACGCGCGCTCCGACATCCGTCTCCTGAGCAGGCTTGAAGCGGCTTGGATCGTCCGAGTCACGTGCTGGCAGTGCGCGACCGCGATCAAGCTCCTTGTGTATGCCGACCGCGGGCGTGCCACTCTCGCGCCGACGGGCGACCGGACGGCGCGCGTTCGGCGGCCACCCGTCTCGCTCGATGAGGTCATCGATGCACACGAATTCCTCGAGCAGTTCGATGGAGACGTGCGCGCCCTATTCGCCGCCAAGGGAAAGGTCGTCGGCTCGACCGAGACCTAATAGGTGGCGAAGAACGCGGTCATCACCGGTTGGGGGTTCTACGCGCCCTCGCGCGTGATGACCAACGCGGAGCTCGAGCGCATCGTCGATACCTCGGACGAGTGGATCTCCTCGCGCACGGGCATCCGTGAGCGGCGCATCGCCTCGGATGGCGAGACGACGTCGTCGATGTCCACGCGCGCGGCGCGCATGGCGCTCGACCGCGCGCGCCTCCGTCCGCAGGACGTGCAGATGATCATCGTCGGCACGTGCTCCCCGGACTACGTCTTTCCCGCCACCGCCTGCTTCGTCCAGAACGACCTTGGCGCGACCAAGGCCGGCGCATTCGACATCGAGGCGGCGTGCACCAGCTTCGTGTCGGCACTCGCGGTCGCGCGCGGCATGATCGTCTCGGGCGCGATCCAGAACGCGGTCGTCATCGGGGCGGAGACGCTGTCGCGATTCCTCAACTGGAAGGACCGCACGACGTGCGTGCTGTTCGGCGACGGCGCCGGCGCGGTCGTTCTCGAGGCGACGAACGCGTCGGTCGGCATCGAGTCCGTGATCCTGCACAGCGACGGTTCGCAGGGCGACAAGCTCATGATCCCCGCCGGCGGCGCGCGCATCCCGGCCACCCAGCAGACGCTCGACCGCGGTCAGCACCTGATCACGATGCAGGGCGGAGATGTCTTCAAGCTGGCCGTGAAGTCGATGGCGGACGCGGCGGAAGAGGCGCTGGCGGAGGCCGGGCTTGGCCTCGACGACATCGCGCTGATGATCCCGCACCAGGCGAACCTCCGCATCATCGAGCAGGTCGCGAAGCGCCTGCGCTTCCCGATGGAGCGTGTGTTCGTGAACATCCAGCGCTACGGCAACACGTCCGCGGCGTCCATCCCGATCGCGATCTGCGAGGCCGAGGCCACCGGACGGTTGCGCCGCGGCGACAAGGTGCTCCTGGTGGCCTTCGGCGGCGGCTTCACGTGGGGCGCGTCGGTGCTCGAGTGGTTCGGGACGCACGACGGCGTGCGGACGCCTGGTCCGCTCGAGCGCGCGCGCGAGGCGCTCGAGGACGTCGTGGACCGCGTCCGGCCGGCGTAGGCGGTCTCGGGGAGACCGCGGGCGCGTGCCATGTGCGGCGCCTGCTCCATCGTCGCGTCCGTCACTTCCCCCGCGGCCGCCGCCGTACGCTCTCCGTCTATGGGGAATGAGAGCGTCGGGACGTTCTATGAGGGCTGGAGTAAGCACAATCGGCGTCTCGTCGATTCGATCCGCTCGCTGGCCGACGACCAGCTGAAGCTGCGAGCTGCTCCGGAAAAGTGGCCGATCTGGGCGATCGCCGCGCATACCGCCGGCGCTCGCGTCTATTGGCTCTGCGGCGTGTTCAAGGAGAGTGGCGCGGAGAGCACGCCGTTCACCGATCCCGCGAGCGGTCTTGGCTGGGAAGACGACGAGAGGAGACCGCGAGGATCGCGCGAGCTCGTGACAGCGCTCGACTCGTCGTGGGCGATCGTCGCGCGGTGTCTGGATACCTGGACGACGCCCATGCTGAGTGAGGAGTACACGCGCGAGATCGGCGGAAAGACTCAGCGCCACACACGGCAGTCCGTACTCATGCGGCTTCTCACGCACGACGCTTATCACTCGGGCGAGATCTCACAGATCCTCGGCGCGCACGGCCTCCCCGAGATCGATCTGTGGCGGCCAGCTCCGGCCTAGCTCAAGGAACCGCGCCCGCCGACAGCGTTCTCGCTGCGCGCGCTGCGCTGTGAGCGTTCACCGGAGCGGATCCGCGCGCGGCGTCGCGCCTCCGGCGCGGCCGTCGACAGGGCCCGACGCGCACGCGCGCGGTCTCAGTGGGGTCGCGGGCCGAACTGGGCTCTTGACAGAGTGGTGAAGTGGTGGAGAATCCCATTCGCGTGGTGAGTAGTGGGGAAGGGTGGGGCATCCTCCCCCAAGACGAGAAGGGTAAGTGGAAGGTTTCTTCGCGGGCGAGTTCGCCCATTCCCTGGACGACAAAGGCCGGCTCGCCATCCCGGCGAAGTTCCGCGGCCGCTTCAAAGAAGGAGCGGTCGTGACCCGTTGGGTGAGCGGTGGGGAGTGCCTCGCGGTGTTCCCCGAGTCCGAATGGGTCGCCCTGAACACCGACATCACCCGGCGCCCGCGCACCGATCCGAAGGCGACGCGCTTCCGGCACTTCATCCTTGCGGGAGCGCATGAAGCGGACCCGGACGCGCAAGGGCGCCTCACCATCCCGGCGCACCTCCGCGACTACGCGGGACTCAAGAACGACGCCATCGTCATCGGCAACTCCGACCACCTCGAGATCTGGGAGCCCGGACGCTGGCGCACCAACCTCGCCACGGTCCAAAGCGAGATCGCGGACGACCTCGCGGACCTTGGGATCTGAGGATGGTGCTCGATCACCTGGGGGGTCCTCGGGGGGCGGAGGCCCCCGGTGGCGTCGTCATGAGCCGGTTCTCCTGGCCGAAGTACTCGCCCAGCTTGATCCCCGCGAAGGTGGCCGCTTTCTCGACGGCACGGTCGGAGCGGGCGGCCATGCCGAGGCCATCCTGGAGCGCACCGCGCCCGACGGCCGCCTCATCGGACTCGACGTCGACCCCGCGGCACTCACCGAAGCTCAGCGCGCCCTCGGACGTTTCGGCGAGCGCGCGGTCCTCGTCCGTTCCAACTTCGCGCTTCTCGACGTCGTTGCTCGCGAGCACGGTCTCGCGCCGCTCGACGGGGTCCTCCTCGACCTCGGTCTCTCCTCGCTCCAGCTCGCGGACGATCGGCGAGGCTTCAGCTTTCGCGCGGAAGGACCGCTCGACATGCGCGCCGACCCGGACCTCAGCGTCACGGCGGCCGACATCGTGAACAGCTGGGACGAGCGCGAGCTGCGCCGCGCGTTCGGCGAGCTCGGCGAGGAGACCGAGGCGGGTCGCGTGGCGGCCGCCATCGTTCGCCGGCGCTCGCGCGAGCCGTTCCTCTCGGCCGACGACCTCGGCCGCTTCGTCGCGGGCGTGAAGACGCAGCGCCGCCGCGGCATCGATCCCGCGACACGCGTCTTCCAGGCGCTGCGCATCGCGGTCAATCGCGAGCTCGAGAATCTTCAGCAGGGCCTCGAGGCCGCCGTTCGCGCGCTGCGCCCCGGCGGGCGTCTCGCGGTCATCAGCTTCCACTCGCTCGAGGACCGGATCACGAAGAAGTTCTTCGTGCGGGAGTCGCGCGACTGCATTTGTCCTCCCCACCTCCCCACCTGCGTCTGCGGGCATCGCGCGGGTTTGCGTGTCGTCACCCGGCGTCCGCTTCGTGCGGACTCGGCGGAAGTCGCACGCAACCCGCGCGCCCGCAGCGCAGCTCTTCGCGTCGCGGAGAAGATCTCCTGATCGCCGCTCAGGCGGTCAGGGCGGCGCCGGTGCGCCGCCCGGTTCCGGCGCGCTCGCGCGGCGGGCACGCGAAGCCGCGCCGCCGGCACGCCGCCGGCGCGACCTGGGAGGTGCGCACCTTCGCCGTCGTGTCGGCCGCGATCTGCGCGATCTTCCTTCTCGTCGTCCTCTATCTCTCGCACGCCACAGCGGTCGCGACGAACGGCTACGAAACGCAGCGCCTCGAGCGCGTGCGTGACGAGCTCCGCCGCCAGAACGCCCTCCTCGAAGTGGAGAGCGCGCGACTCGATTCCCCCGCGCGCATCGAGGCCGAAGCGAGTCGCCTCGGTCTGGTACGCGCCGCAAGCATCGCCGTGGTCCAGGCGGAGCCGATCGCCGCCAAGCGCTGACGTCGCGGGAGGCGCTGCTGGGGAGCGAGCGCCTCATCACGGAGGAAGAGTGACGGAAGGGATCTCGCCGACGCGGCTGCGCGTCCTGTTCGCGCTCTTCGCCGTGGCGACGCTGTTGCTGTCGCTGCGGGTCGGCTACTGGCACACGATCGGACGTAGCGCCCTGCTGGAGGCGGCGACCGATCAGCTCCGCAGCGATCTCGTCATCGAGGCCCAGCGAGGTGTCATCCGCGACCGGAACGGCGCCCTCCTCGCGACCACGGTCGACCTGCGCTCGCTCTACGCCATTCCCCAGCGGATACCGGATACCGCGGAGGCCGCGGCGAAGCTCGCGCCGATCCTCGGCACACCCGCGGCGACGCTCCAGGTCGCCCTCGACTCCGGTGCCGAGTGGCTCTACCTCAAGCGGCGCCTGCCCGAGCCGGTCGCGCGCGCCGTCGAGGCACTCGCGATCCCCGGGCTGGGGTTCGAGCCGGAGCCGAAGCGGCTGTATCCGAACGACACGCTCGCCGCGCATCTACTCGGGTTCGTGAACGACGACGGCGCCGGCCAGTACGGACTCGAAGGCATCTACGACAAGATCCTGCGAGGCGTGCCCGGCCGGCTGGTCGTGGAACGCGATCCGAAAGACCGCGAGCTCGCTCTCGGACTCCGGACCGTGGTCCCACCCAGGAACGGCGCCGACCTCGTCCTGACGATCGACCTGGCCGTGCAGGCCGCCGCGGAGCGCGAGCTCCGGCGAGCGATGGAGCGGGAGCGCGCGACCAGCGCCTCGATCATCGTCCTGGATCCTCGCGACGGCGCGATCCGCGCGCTCGCGTCGTGGCCGACGTTCGATCCCGCTCGCGTCGCCGCCGCCGATCCGGAGTCGCTGCGCAACCGCGCGGTGTCGTGGACCTTCGAGCCGGGCTCGACGATGAAGGCCGTGACGATCGCCGCCGGCATCGACAGGCACGTGGTCACACCGAGCACGACGTACGACGACAGAGGCTGCACGGTCATCGGCGGACGGCGCCTGTGCAACGCGCAGGGCAAGGTGTACGGGACCATGACCGTGACGCAGATCCTCGAGCGCTCCGCGAACACGGGCGCGGTCTTCGTCGCATCGAAGCTCGGACAGGATCCGCTACATCAGTACCTACGCGCCTTCGGCTTCGGGAGTGCGACGGGCATCGATCTCGCGGCCGAGGCCACGGGTGCCGTGCGTCCGCTCGCGCAGTGGTATCCCGTCGACGTCGGAACGGTCGCGTACGGTCAGGGCATCGCCGTGACGCCGCTGCAGCTGGCGATGGCGTACGCGGCGATCGCGAATGGCGGCACGCTGTACCGGCCCTACGTGGTGGCGGCGACGCGCGATGCGGACGGGGAGCACCGCACCGCGCCCGCCGCCGTCCGCAGTCCGATCTCGGCCGAGACCGCCGACACGCTGCGCGCGATGCTCGTGTCCACCGTCGACAACGGCATCGCGCGAGGCGCGGGCCTGACGGGCTTCAGCGTCGCAGGGAAGACGGGCACCGCTCAGATCCCCAGCGAGGACGGCCGCTACGTCGACGACGCGTACATCTCGTCGTTCGCGGGATTCGCGCCGGCGAATGATCCTCACTTCGTCGCGGTCGTCGTGCTCGAGCGGCCGCAGTCCAAGCTGCTGGGAACGGTCACCGCGATGAATGCGTTCCACGACCTCGCCGTCGACGTCCTCAGGAACGCTCGCGTACAACCGGACCGGCCCTGATCGGTCGGTACCATTCGGTGGTGTTCACGCTCGAACAATTGCTCTCCGCGACGGCGGGTCGCGTATTGCAGGGCATGCCACGCGCGGATGAGCGATTTTCCGGCGGCGCGTTCGACTCGCGGATCGTGCAGCCGGGTGAGGTCTTCTTCGCGCTGCGGGACCAGCGTGACGGGCACCAGTTCGTCGCCGATGCGTTCGCGCGCGGCGCGCGCGCCGCGGTCGTCGAACACTCCGTCGACGCCCCTGACGACGCGCTCCTCATCGAGGTCTCCCAGCCGCTCCACGCGCTGCGCCGCCTGGCGGAGACCCTCCGCGAAGCGCATCCGATCCCCGCGGTCGGTATCACCGGCAATGTCGGGAAGACGACCACGAAGGAGGCCACCGCCGCGGCGCTCGGTGCGCGCTACCGCGTGCTGCGCACCGCCGCCTCATTCAACAACGAGATCGGCGTGCCGCTCACGTTCCTGCGTCTCGAGCCCACGCACGAAGTCGCGGTGATCGAGCTCGGCTTCTACGTGCCGGGCGAGATCGCGGACCTCTGCCGGCTCGTTCGTCCACGGATCGGCGTCATCACCGAGATCCCCGCCATGCCCGTCCACTTCGCGCGCACCCCGAGCGTCGATGCGATCGCCGCGGGGAAGGCGGAGCTCATCGAGTCGCTGCCCGACGACGGCCTCGCGCTGCTCAACGCCGACAGTCCGCGCGTCCGTGCCCTCGCGCCGCGCACACGGGCGCAGGTCATCCTCTTCGGAGAGAGCGAGGACGCGAAGCTCCGCGCCGTCGACGTCCACGCGGAAGGTCTCGCGGGACTGCGCTTCACCGCGGTGTACGAGGGCGCGCGCGTTCCCGTCGCGCTGCCGATCCCCGGTCGGCAGCTCGTCCCCGCGGCGCTCGCGGCTCTGGGGGCGGCGCGCGCGCTCGGCGTCCCGCTCGAGGAGGCCACCGTGTCACTTGGGACGCTCGAACAACCCCCGCACCGGATGGAGATCAAGCGCGGCGCCGGTGTCACCGTCATCGATGACAGCTACAACGCCAGCCCGGCGGCGGTGCAGGCCGCGCTCGCGGTATTGCGTGGCGTAAAGGGACGCCGCATCGCGGTGCTCGGGGACATGCTCGAGCTCGGCACGTTCTCCGCCGACGCGCATGAAGCGCTCGGTCGCGACGCCGCGCGCAGTACCGACGTTTTCATCGGCATCGGCGAGCTCGCGCGCACCGCGGTCGATGCCGCGCGGGCTGCAGGAATGGCCGAGGCATATTGGGCCAGCGAGCTCGGCGAGGCGCTGGTCGTGCTGCGCGGCAAGCAGCAGCCCGGCGACACGATCCTCGTGAAGGGCTCCCACTCGCTCGCCCTCGACCGCCTCGCGGACACCCTCGTGCGCCCGGTCGCGGTCTGACTTGGAGATCCTCGCCCTCGGCGTGCTGCTCTCGGCGTTCCTCCTCGGTCTCGTGCTCGGCGCGCCGTACCTTCGTTTCCTGCGCCGTTTCCGGATCGGCCAGAACATCCGACCGGAGGGCCCGCAGAGCCACTACGTCAAACAGGGCATCCCGACGATGGGCGGCGCGCTGTTCATCGGCGTCACGTTCGCGCTGTGGCTGTTCGTGCTTCTGCTGCTGCCCACGGTCGAGCGGGACCTCTTCATCCCACAGACGATCGTGCCGATGGGCACGCTCATCTTCGTCGGCGTCCTCGGGGCGATCGACGACCTCGTCAACGTCCGCTACGGCTTCGGGATCCGCGGGCGCCACAAGCTCGTATGGCAGCTGATCGTCGGCCTGGTCGCCGCGATCTATATCCAGCGGCACTTCGGCGTGACCGGCATCTACATCCCGCTCGTCGGCGAGCTCGAGATCGGCGGCGCGCTGTTCGTGGCGCTCGCGCTCTTCACGATCGTCGCGATGTCCAACGGCGTGAATCTCACCGACGGGATGGACGGCCTTGCCGGCGGGACCGCGGTGTTCGCGTTCCTCTCTGTCGCATTCATCGCGGCCGCGCGCGGGTTCGATTGGCTCGTGGTGTTCTGCGCCGCGATGGTCGGCGCCCTCCTCGCGTTCCTCTGGTTCAACGTGCATCCGGCGGAGGTGATCATGGGCGACACCGGCGCGCTCGCGCTCGGCGCGACGCTGGCCACGATCGGCCTGACCACCGGTTTCGCGCTGCTGCTGCCCGTGCTCGGCGTCATCTTCGTCGCCGAGACCGCCTCGGTGGTGATCCAGGTCGGCAGCTTCAAGCTGCGCGGGAAACGCATCTTCCGGATGTCGCCGCTGCACAACCACTTCGAGCTCATCGGCTGGGCGGAGGAGAAGGTCACCATCCGGTTCTGGCTCATCGGTGCGGTCGCGGGGATCGCCGCGGCCATCCTCGCGTTCGCGACGCCACGGTGAGCCGCGCCGCCCGCGGCACGCCGCGCGCGCCGAAGAAGACGTGGCGCGGGACCTGGGTCGAGGAGCGCGACATGCTCTGGTCGCCGCTGCTCGGGTCGCTGGGTCTGGTCGCCGGTTTCACGACCCGGGCGCAGGGCAGCCTGGCCGGCTCGCGCCATCCGCTCCAGGAGCAGGCGCGCAACCGAGAAGGCGTCGCGCGCACGCTGGGCTTCTCCGGCGTGGCCCGCGTCAAGCAGGTCCACGGAACGGACGTCGTTCGCCTCGATGCGCCGGCCGAACCCTGGCCCACCGCGGACGCGCTGTGGACCGACCGGGGCGGCGTGCTGCTCGGAGTCGCGGCGGCTGACTGCGTGCCCGTGCTCGTCGCCGATCCGGACGGGCCGATCGGTGCCGCGCACGCCGGCTGGCAGGGCACCACGCTGCGCGTCGCCGAGGCGCTCGTCGAGGCCATGGTCGCCGGGGGAGCCGCGCGCGAGCGGCTCGTTGCGTCGCTGGGACCCGCGATCGGCCCGTGCTGCTATGCCATCGACATGGAGCGTGCGGCGATCGTGAACGAGCGGATCGGCGAAGGCTGTCTGCGCAGGGTGGGCGAGCGGATCGTGATGGACCTCTGGGCGGCGAACACGGCGCAGCTCCGCTCCGTCGGCGTGACGCGCATCGAGAGGTCCGGCGTATGCACGCTCTCGGGCGGCGCCGACCTGTGGTCGTACCGCGGCCGCGATGCGGATGGGATGTACGGCACGCAGCTCGGCTTCATCGGGCGACCAGGCGGGGAGTCCGCCCCCGCCGACCCCCGGCCATGAGTCTGCTGTTCGACGCCGAGGTGGACCGCGAGGACTTCCGCGGGCGGCGCGTGACCATCGTCGGGCTCGGCAAGGGCCGCACGGCGTCGGGGCTCGCGCGCTTCCTGGTGTCGTGTGGCGCGCGCGTCACGATCACCGACGCGCTCCCACGCGAGCGGCTCGGCGAGGGGATCGCGCGGCTGGCCGACACGCCGGTCGAGCTGGTGCTCGGACCGTCGAGCGACGACGCGGCGCTCGCCGACCCCGACTTCGTCTTCGTCGTCAGCGGCGTGCGGCCACGCTCGGCGACGATCCTGCGCGCCCTGGGGCGTCACATCCCCGTGCTCACCGAGATGGGCCTGTTCTTCCGGCTCTGCCCCGCAACGATCGTCGGCGTAACGGGTACGAAGGGAAAGACCACGACGACCACGATGATCGGCGGCATCCTGTCGCACGGAGCACGACGCGTCATCGTCGGCGGCAACATCGGCCGCGCCGTCATCCAGGAGCTCGACACGATGACGAAGGGCGACATCGTGCTGCTGGAGCTGTCCTCGTTCCAGCTGGAGACGCTCGCGCGGAGTCCGCACGTCGCCGTGGTGACGAATATCGGCGAGGACCACCTCGACCATCACGGCACGCGCGAGAATTACATCGCGGCCAAGCGGAACATCGTGGCCTGGCAGGGTGCCAACGACGTCGCCGTCCTCAATCTCGACGATCCCACGACGATGGCGGTTCAGACCGGTGCGTCCTCGATCGTCCGTGGCTTTTCGCTCTCGATGCGACCCCGCCACGGCGGCTACCTCGACCCCGACGGACGTCTCGTCCTGACCCACGGCGAGCGGCGCACTCCGATCTGCGCCGCGGCCGAGCTGCGCGTCCCCGGCCGTCACAACGTCGCGAACGCCCTGGCCGCGGCCATCGTCGGAGAGGTGTTCGACATCCCGCCCGAGGTGATCGGAGAGGAGCTGCGCGCGTTCGAGGGCGTGTCGCGCCGGCTCGAGACGGTCGCCGAGAAGGACGGCGTGCTGTGGGTGAACGACTCCGCCTCCACCACGCCCGACGCGACCATCAAGGCGCTCCAGGCGTTCGACCGCCCGGCCCTCGTCATCCTCGGCGGCGTGGGCAAGGGCGCGGACTTCAGCGAGCTCGCCCGGGTGTTGGTGAAGCGCGCGCGCGGCGCGGTGCTCATCGGTGCCGCGGCGGACGAGATAGCGAGCGTGCTGGACACCGCGGGCGCGGCCCGCGCGGACGTCGCGGTCGAGCGCGCGCGAACGCTGGAGGAGGCCGTCGCCGCGGCGCGAAGGCTTGCCCGGTCCGGCGACGTCGTGCTCCTCTCGCCCGCCTGCGCGTCGTTCGACATGTTCACGTCCGCCGACGAACGCGGAGATCGCTTCACGGCGCTGGTTCGTTCGTTCACCGAGCCGGTGCGCTCGTGAGGCTGCTGCCGCGGATGCCGCGCAGGACCTCATACGACCTGGTGCTCGTCGTCGTCGTGCTGGCGCTCACCCTCGTGGGGATCGCGATGGTCTACAGCGCGAGCGGGATCAGGGCGCTCGACGCGCTGGACGACCCGCGCTACTTCCTGGGCTGGCAGTCGCTGTGGGCCACGTTCGGCCTGGTGGGCATGCTCGTGGCGACCCGCATCGACTATCACCGCTACCGGGTCCTCGCGCTCCCGCTGCTGCTCATCGCGATCGTGCTCCTCGCCGCCGTGCTCGTTCCGGGCGTCGGGACGAGCGTGAACGGCGCCGCCCGCTGGCTGCGTGCCGGACCGGTGGGGCTGCAGCCCGCGGAGTTCGCCAAGCTCGCGCTGATCATCTATCTCGCGGCGTGGCTCGGTGCGAGACGCGATCGGATCACCTCGCCCGGCGTGATGGTGGGCGTGCTGGCGGTCACCGGGCTGCTCACCGGGCTGGTCTTCCTCGAGCCCGATCTCGGGACCGCGATCGTCATCGGCGTGGTCGCGCTGATCATGTACTTCGCGGCCGGCGCGCGGATCCACGTCTTCGTCGCGTTCGCGTCACTCGCGGCCGTGCTCGCGCTCGCGGGCGCGATGACGAGCGCTTATCGGCTGCAGCGCATCACCACCTTCCTCGATCCCTGGAGCGATCCGCGTGACGGTGGGTATCAGGCCATCCAGTCCCTGTACGGACTCGCGCTTGGCGGCCTGTTCGGCGAGGGACTGGGCGCCGGTCGGGAGAAGTTCGGATACCTGCCGTTCCCGTACACGGACTCGATCTTCGCGATCCTGGGCGACGAGCTCGGGCTCGTCGGGACGCTGAGCGTCATTGCGCTCTTCCTCGTCCTCGGCTACCGCGGCGTGCGCATCGCCCTGCGCGCGCCGGACGCGATGGGCGGGCTGCTCGCGACGGGCATCACGACCTGGCTGGTGTTCCAGGCGTGGGTGAACATGGCCGTCGTCGCCAGCCTGGTGCCCATGACCGGCATCACGCTCCCGTTCATCTCGTACGGGGGCTCATCCCTGTGCGTCGGGCTCATCGCGGTCGGTATTCTCCTCAACGTTGGACGACAGGCCGCGCCGGCGCCGGCGACCGTGCCGCGTGCTCCTCGTCGGAGGCGGGACGGGCGGGCACGTAAGCCCGCTGCTCGCGATCGCGGAGGCGTTACGCGAGATCGATCCAGAGGTGGGCTTCCTCTTCCTCGGTGGACGTCGCGGGCGCGAGGCTGAGCTCGTGCCGGCCGCCGGCATTCCGTTCCACGCCACACCGATGCCGTCGCTGCGAGACCCGGAGTCGCGCCTCGCGCTCCTGCGCACCCTGGTCAGCGTGCCCCTGGCGTTCTTCGACGCGTTCGCCGCACTGGTGCGATTCGGCCCCGATGTCTGCTGCACGACCGGCGGCGTGGTCGCGATCCCAGTGACGCTGGCTGCGCGCATCCTTCGCGTCCCGGTGTACCTGTGGGACGGCAACGCTCTGCCCGGCCGCGCCACGCGCCTGCTCGCCTCGATCAGCTCGCGCATCGGCGTCAGCCACGAGCAGGCGCGCCGTGCGCTGCCGCGTGGCCGCACCGTGCTGGCGGGGACCCCGATCCGCGCGTCGCTGCTGAAGTGGACGCGCGAGCGGGGACGCGACGCCTTCGCCGTCCCCGCGGACGCGATGCTCGTCGTCGTCAGCGGCGGGAGCCAGGGCTCGGAGCGCGTGAACGACGCGCTCTGGTCCGCGCTCGGCCGCGTGGTCCGCGCCGCGTACGTCCTGCACCTCACCGGTGAGAAGCACGGCGCCCGCGCCGAGGCGCGCCGCGCGAACCTCCCCGCGGAGGTGCGCGACCGCTACATCGTTCGTGCGTTCCTCGGTGACGAGATGGGGGGCGCCCTGGCCGCCGCGGACCTCGCGATCGGCCGGGCCGGCGCGTCGTCGATCGCCGAGCCGCTCGCGTTCGGGGTGCCGCTGTTGCTCATCCCGTTCGGCGCCGCCATGGAAGGACACCAGGAGGCGAACGCGCGCGCGATGGTCGAGGCCGGCGCCGCGCTCAGCATGCGCGAGGGCGAGCTCGACGGCGATCGCCTCAACGCGCAGGTGACCGGGCTGCTGCAGAACCCGGACAGGCTCCGCCGCATGGCCAACGCCGCCCGCGCGGCGGGGCGTCCGCAGGCCGCACAGGAGATCGCGCGCGATCTCCTCTCACTTGGCGGCTGCGCTTGAGGATCCACGTCGTCGGCATCGGCGGCGCCGGGATGTCCGCGGTCGCGAACCTGCTGCTCGCGGCGGGTCATCAGGTGACCGGCTCGGACACCGGCCGCTGGCCGCTGGCGGAAGCGCTCGCCCGCCGGGGCGCCGCCGTCCACGAACGTTTCGCCGTCGAGCACGTGGCGGGCGTGGACGTCGTGCTGCGCTCGAGCGCGTACAGCGAGGACAACGTCGAGGTCGCCGAGGCGCTCCGTCGCGGCATCCCGCTCTGGAAGCGCGAGGACGCCTGGCGCATCCTCGCGAAGGGCAAACGCGTCATCGCGGTGGCGGGAACGCACGGCAAGTCGACGACGGCGGCCCTGGTCTGGTCCGCGCTGCGCGCGGGAGACGTCGACGCATCGCTCATCTGCGGGGCCGTGCTGCGTGGCCTCGGCTCGAACGCCCACGCCGGCACGGGCGACGCGCTCGTCATCGAGGCGGACGAGTACGACAACACCTTCCACGTGCTGCGGCCCCTGATCGCCCTCGTCACGACGGTAGACCACGATCACGTCGACATGTTCCCGACGCGCGAGTCCTACCGACAGGCGTTCCGGATCTTCGCCAAAGGGTTGGAGCCGGACGGCACGCTCGTCACCTGCATCGACGACGACGGCGCACGCGAGCTCGCCGAGTACACGAAGCGCGAGCTGGGG
>DATKCP010000134.1:0-17580 GCA_035513115.1 Candidatus Limnocylindria bacterium
CCACGAGCCTCCTTCGGCGTCGGTGATGAGACCGCCCGCCTGGCTCAGGATCACTCCCGCGGCGGCCACGTCCCAAGGCCGTGCGTCGATGTTCCAGTACGCGTGGAGGCGGGCCGCGGCGACGTAGCAGAGGGCCAGCGCCGGCGAGCCGAGGATCAGGTGGTGTAGCACCTCCTGCGAGACGATGCCGAACGTCTCGAGCGCCTCGCTGCGACGCGGGCCGCTGTGTGGGAGATCGCAGGCGACCCACGCCTGCTCCCAGAATTCAGGGCCCAGGGCCACCGTCAGGACGTTGATGGGCTTTCCGTTGAGCAGGGCCGCCTCGCCGAGACGAGCCGAGAACATCTCGTCGCGCACCGGGTCGTACACGGCGCCCAGGCGCAGGAGACCGTTCACGCGCAGGGCGACCGAGACGGCGAAGAACGGTATGCTTTGCGCGAAATTCAGGCTTCCGCAGATGGGGTCGACGATCCAGAGGCGGGGGGCGTCGACCGCCAGCGGCTCGTCCTCAGGCCCCTCCTCGGCGAGGATCGCTTCGCCGGGGCATTCCGCCTGGAGTACCGCGACGATCTGCGCCTGGACGTCCAAGGAGGCTTCCGTGACCACGTCGCGCTCGCCCTTCCACTTCTGGTACCCGGGATCGCCCAGACGAGCCAGAGCGGTCCTACCGCCCCGGAACGCGGCCCTGGTGGCGACCTCGAGGGCTTTGGCGTCGTCCATGCGTTCCCACCTCCGATTCATCGCAGGGGGAGAACCCCCTGCGACCCCCCTGCCGACGGTAGTGACCGCGCTTTGAGCGGTCAAACCGCGAGCGGCCAGGAGCGACGGCTCGTCCGCACGATCGTCTGCGCCTTCGTCCAGGCGGAGCTGCCGACACCGTGGCTCGCGATCTTCCACCGCTTCGAGCGCGTGATGGAGAAGGCCGGACTGCGGATCCGCGTCCGCCTCTTCCCGCTCGAGGCCCTGCCGGAGAGCTTCCAGGTCCTGGTGGTGCCGTCCGAGCTCCAGGAGGCGGCGGAAGCCCTCCGGACGGGCGCGCGCCTCATCGTGACGAGCCGGGCGGGGGCACCCGCGGCCGCCGCCGAGCTCCTGCGTGAGATCGAGCTCGGTGAGACGTTGTACGCGGAGAAGGTCCAGCCGGGAGAGCCGAAGATCATGACCCACCGCGGCGTGGACATCCTGTGACCCAGGATCTCTCCGCCCGGCTGCGTCGCGTCGAACAGCAGATCCGCGCGTTCAGAGAGCTGCATTCGAGCGAGCTCCAGCTCATCCTTGACGAGCTCACCGACATCGCGGAGCAGGTCGAGGCGCAGAAGGCCGCCGAGAGCGCGCCGGCGGCTTCGATCGATCCCAGCGACCCCGCGGCGGCGTCGCCCAAGCGCGCGAAGTGGCTCGCGGAGCAGGAGAGGCGGGCAGCCCCCAGGTCACGGCGCGAGCTGCTCTTTGGCGGTGACAAGGAGACCTAGGTGAACTCCGCCTAGAGCTCCGTCACAAATCGAGACCCCCGACTAGGGTGCGCGGTGATCAGACCAAACACCGCTAGTCGGAGGGACTTCTTTGTACCAGACCGCTCGTCTCAACCCGCGCATGCGCGCATTTCTGATAGCTGAAGCCAATCGCATCGGTGTGTCACAGGCCGCGCGGAACATCGGCGTCAGTCGCCAGACCGTGTACCGCTGGCGCCATCGCGCCGGCGAGCTCGCCGATCGTTCCTGCCGACCGCACCGGTCGCCGCGCCGAACCAGCTTCGAGCGTGAGGCGGCACTGCTCGCCGCGCGCTGGGAGTGGCGCTGGGGCCCAGACCGGATTGGGCCGATGACCGGGATCCCGCGTCGCACGGCGTACCGAATCCTGCGGCGCTTCGGAGCGCACCGTCTGCGCGAGCTCTTTCCGCCGGAGCGGCCGGCCCGCGGCACCTTCATCGCGCGCGAACCTGGCGAGGTCGTCCAGATCGACATCAAGACCCTTGGTCGTCTCACCGGTCTGGCGCGTCACAGCGCGATCGGTGCAGGTCGGTCCACCACCGGACGCCACCGCGGCGTGACCGGCTATCAGCACGTTCATGTCGCCGTCGATGCTGCGAGTCGCCGTACATATCTCGAGGTCCGAGGCGGACTGGGGGCGGTCGACTGCGCAGCCTTCCTGCGCAACGCCGTCGCGGCGTTCGACGCGCTTGGCATCTCGGTGCGACGCGTGCTGACCGACAACGGCACCGGATACAAGCGCACCTTCGCCGAGGCCTGCGCGGCCGCCGGCGTCCGTTGGACACGCACCAAGCCGTACCACCCCTGGACCAACGGTCGTGCCGAACGCTTCATCCGCACGCTCCAGCGCGAGTGCCTCTATGAGACGCATCTCAGCAGCGATGACGAACGTCGCTACGCCCTCGACCGCTGGATCGCTTTCTACAATTGCGAGCGTCCGCACACCGCGCTTGGCGGTCTCAGTCCCGAGCGCTGGCTACGAGCTCGGGGTGTGACCCGGGTTTAGGCGGAGTTCACCTAGGCCGCGGTCCTGCGCCTCCGGTACATCCAGACCGTCAGCTCGAGGCCGATGGCCACGAGCGCGAGGACTCCCAGGACGATCAGCTCGGGTGTGACCTGGAAGGGCAGGACGGAGCTCGTCGGTGCGGTCGGGGTGCGCGTCACGCCGAAGCCCGTCGGGCCGGAGACCTTCTCCGCGAGCGCGGCCTTGCCCGCCGCGTCCAGCGTCACCGCGTAGATCTCGAAATTGCCGGTACGCGGGGAGAAGAAGAGGAGCTCGGTGCCATCCTTGTTGAGCTCGAACGGACCCTGCGCCTGGATGTTCTGCGCGAGCTGGGTCCGTGGCGTGGCCGTGTTGTTCGGATCGACGATCCAGAGGTCGGTGTAGCTCTGACTCGGCGACACGGTCTCGGTCACGTAGACGATGCGGCCGTCAGCGAGGAAGACGGGGAAGTGGCTCTTCTCGCCGGCGGGCGAGATCGGTGTCGGCGAGCCCGACGTCAGCGAGGCCATCAGGAGAACGCGCGCGTTGTCGCCGTCGGAGAACGCGACGCGGCCGCCGTCGGGCGACCACCGCGCGGCGTGGCAGGCGAACGTGCACTGATTGTTCGCCTCCGTCGCGAGCTCCTTCGTGACCTGCGCTGCTCTGCTGCCGTCCCTGGCGACCGTCCACAGGTCCATCGTCCCGAGGCTGTACAGGAAGAAGGCGATCGTCCTGCCATCGGGACTGAAGCTCGGGAACTGGGCCGTCATGCCGAGCTTCGTGATCTTTGTCCGGTTCTTCGACGCGACATCGATCAGCGCGATCTCGCGCTTGATCTCATCCCCGGTGTCCACGGCGATGGTCTTGCCGTCGGGACTCCAGTTCGGGTGCCGATCGTCGTTCCCGTCGCCGCTCGTGAGCTGACGGAGGTTGCTGCCGTCGGAGTTCATCACGTAGATGTGATACGGGCCGTCGCGGTTGCTCTGGAACGCGATGCTCTTGCCGTCCGGGCTCCAGGCGGGCCGGACGTTCGTGGCCGTGCTGCTGGTGAGCTGCCGGATGGGCGATGCGGCGAGCGCGCTCGCGTGTGCGGTAAGCAGCATGATGCCGAGTGCGAGATACAGGATGCGCAGCGCGTACATGCGGCCCATCGCTACGCCTCCGTCGGCGCATCCGCGGGCGCGAACATGCGGACGCATTCGCGCGCAAGCAGAATCGCGAAGCCTGCGATCAACACGCCTCCCAGGAGAAGCGATAACTGTGCCACAATCCCTTCCTTCGCGGCGGTCTTGGCCACGAAGGCGCTGGTGAGGAAAAAGTAGGCCACGGCGAGGTTCGCCACGCTCCAAAGAAGTCCCAATACGGCGACAAGCGGCCTCACCTGTCGCTACCCCCGGCAACGCCGGGCGCCCCCGAGCCGCTCGGCTCGCCCGCGCCCTGCCGTCGCTCCGGCGACGCGCCTCCCTGGGGGGCCTGCTGCCAGCCGGGGTGCCGGAGTCGCGCGTAGCGCTCGTTGACCCACGTCGTGGTCATGGCGGCCATGAGCGGCCAGCGCGGGAACGTGTACCTGAGGTGATCGAGCAGCTTGACCACGATCCCGACCATGGCCGCGACGTGCAGGGTCGAGGCGACGAACAGCACGAAGCCCGGCACCGGGACCAGGTAGCGGGCCGCCTTGATGATGCCGGTGATCGTGATCAACGCGAGCAGGATCGACCAGCTCGGGAACTCGACGACCTTCTCGTAGAACGTGAACTGCCCGGTCGTCGGACGCGGCTGGCTCAGATCGACGCGCAGCAGCTTCGCGTACGGCGCGCGGATGGGCGGCGGAAGCTCGTACGCGAGCCCGAGCAGATGGCGACCCCACTGGCCTCGGCCGATGAGCAGCGACCGGTCGCCGGTCATCCAGAGATACGACATGAAGGCGGCGACGGCGAAGAGGACGATCGCCGCGCCGATGTAGTGGATGCGGTACAGGAGGTAGAGCGGGAACGGCGGATGCACGTCGAGGATGCCGCCGAGGTACTGCCACATCCCCGTCGGCAGCGCCAGCACGAACCCGATCGTCAGGACGGCGTGACCGAACACCGTGCCCGGGCTCCAGCGCCGGATCGCTCCATCGGAGCGGATCTTCGGTCCGTACGTCCTGGCCATGAGCAGGCCGACGGCGACGCCGAGGCCGAGGATGAACGGCAGCGTCTTGATGAGCACGAAGTTGTCCGAGAGCGAGGCGCTCCACGGCTGCGCGCCGGAGCCGGCCTGGCCGAGGACCGCCATCACGCCGAGCACGGCGAGCGCCAGGCCGGCCACGACAAGGAGCCAGGTCACGATCCTCACGCGCTGTGCGGGCTACGCCTTGCCCTGAGCCGGACTGCCCTCGAAGGTCTGGAACGCGCGCAGCTTGTCCCAGGTCTCCTTGTTGGCTTCGGGCGCCGCGAGGCAGAGCCGCCCGGGATCGGTCTTGATGATCCCGTCGCGGATGCGGATGTTGATCGGGCAGCGCTCGACGCACGCGGGTCCGCCCTCACGCCAGAAGCACAGATCGCACTTCGTGAACGTGTCCGCGACCACGTCGTACGTGATGCGCGACGTCTGGGGCGGCGACTGACCCTGGTTGGTCGCGATCGCCATATCGGAGGCGGGGAAGATGCACGCGTCGTTGCAGCGGCCGCACGACACACAGATGTCCTCGCGGATGATGCGCGCGCCGGTGCGCGGCTCGACCTGCAGCGCGTCCACCGGGCAGACGTACAGGCACTCGGCGGTGGGGCACTGGAGGCAGGGCTCCTGGTGGAATGACCCGCGGTCGGGATACGCGGCCTGGATCGCGGGGTCCACCGTCACGCTCTGGTTGTTGAAGATCCGGATGCGCGGCGCATCGGACAGACCGACTCGCTTGTGCTCCTGCGAGCAGATGACCTCGCAGGTCAGACAGCCGATGCAGAGCGCCGGGTCGGGGAAGATGACGCCCTCGGCGAACCGGGTCGTGCGCGGCGTCGCCGCGCTCGCCACGGCCGCGCCGCCGAGCGCCTCGAGGGCCACGAACGCGACGATCGGTGCCGCGCCCCGCAGGAAGTCGCGACGCGAAACGTCCGTCCCGTCTGTCTGTCCGTCCTGCTGATCAGGGCCTGAATTCACCGCAGTGCACCTCGGTCTAGGAATGGCGCCGCGGGCTGGTAGGTCCTCATCGGCAAGTTAGACGGCTCGCCAGCCTTCGTCAACGACGCCGATCTCGTCATTTGCGCAAACCACGGGATCAGCCTTTCGGGCGCTCCAGATCAGCCGGTATATCCACATCGCGCACCACACCCGCATCATCGACCTCGAGGTCGACCCGCTCGTCCTGATGACGCTTGATCACCTCGTGCAGATTCGCCGTCGGCGCGGTCGACGCGATCTCGTCGCGCAGGGAAAGCGGCATGACGACCGGATGCCCGCGCTTTCCGTTGTAGCGCGGGGAGACGATCGCCGGTCGCTCCCGATACTTCGCGATGACCGCTCGCACCGTCTCCGGCCGCACGTAGGGCATGTCACCCGGGAGCACGACGAGCGCGTCGCCGGTCGCGGTCACGACACCCGCCTGGATCGACGAGAACATGCCGCGCGTGGGATCGGGATTCTCGACCGCCCGCACCCGCGTGTCGTTGAACGCCTTGACGTCGCGCGCGAGCTCGCGCCGCGCGTCGGCCCCGACGACCACGATCACCTGGCTGACGCCGCCTTCGAGCAGGCTGCGGATGGTGTGATCGAGGAGCGGCTCGCCGGCGACCATCGCGAGGAGCTTCTTGCCGCCGAAGCGCTCGGCGGACCCCGCCGCGGTGACGACGGCGACGGCGCGGAAGTTGTCAGGCATCGCGCAGCGAGCGTAAGGCGCGCTCGGTGAAGACGCGCGACGCGCGCTTGCGCTGCGAGATGGTCCCCGAGGTGTTGTCCATTGGCTTTGAGAGCTTGTGGACCGTCTCGGCCGCCGCCGCGATCGCGTCGTCGTCGAGCCTGCTTCCGACGAGCGAAGACGCGTCGACCGCCACCGGGCGCGATCCGAGGCCGGTGATCGCGATGCGGGCGTCGGCGACCATATGTCCGTCCAGGCGGACCGCGGCCGCGACACCCGCGATCGGGAAGTCGAACGAGTTGCGGTCACGGAGCTTGACGTAGGTGCTGCGCCACCCCGCCGCGTCGGGCAGCGTCACGGAAACGACGACGTCGTCACGACCGATGGCCATGTAGCGGATGCCGTCCTCGCGGTAGAGCTCTGCGAGGTCGAGATCGCGGCGTCCGTTCGCGTTCTCGACCGTGACCTTCGCGCCCAGCGCGATGAGCGCCGGGACCGTGTCCGCGCTCGCGACCGCGAGACAGCGCGGGCTGGACGGCGCGACGCGACAGACGACCGCGGGATGCGTCTTCATGCAGTAACCCTCGGCGGTACGCCAGAACAGGGACTGGTCGTACCAGTTGCAGCGCGTGTCGAGGCACAGGTTCCCGCCGATCGTGCCCATGTTGCGCAGCTGCGGCGTCGAGACCGCGCCGGCCGCCTGCGCGAGCGCGGTGTACTTCGTGCGGACCGTCGCGTGTGCGGCGATCTCCGTGAGCGTCGCGCCGGCGGCGATCCGCAGCCCCGTGCCGTTCGTGATCTCGCGCGCGCCCTTCACGCGGCCGAGCGAAACGAGGACCTGCGGCGTGAATTGCCGGCGCTTCATGTTCGGAAAGAGGTCGGTCCCGCCCGCGACGAGCATCACCGGGACGTTCGGCGTGCCGCGCGCGACGTCGGAGCCTGCGGCGCCGTGCTCGCGGAGCAGCGCCGCGGCCTCCGTCCACGTCGTGGGCTCGATCAGGCGAAAGCGGGGGAGCCGCAGCACCGCTAGTGCGTCCCGGCCTTCTTGCGCTCGCGCGCGTCGGTCGATGCCGCGAGTCGTCGCATCGCGCGCTTCGCATCGACCTTGCCGTCGCCCAGGCCATCGGGACCGATGCGGTCTTTCGTCACGCCCCGGTTGTCGCGCTTGCCGAGCGCGTCGAGGATCTTCTCCGCGGTGATCGGCGTCTCATCGAATCGAACGCCGATGGCGTCGTAGACGGCGTTCGCGATGGCGGGGATGACCGAGTTGAGCGGACCCTCGCCGGCCTCCTTCGCGCCGAACGGACCCTCGCTGTCGTTGGTCTCGACGATGATCGCCACGAGCTCCGGTGTGTCAAGCGACGTCGGAAGCTTGTAGTCGAGGAGCGACGGCTTCTTGTGCAGGCCGCCGCGGAAGATCTGCTCCTCGGCGACGGCCTCGCCGTATCCCATGTACGCGGAACCCTCGATCTGGCCCTCGACATTCGCCGGACTCAGCGCGCGGCCGCAGTCGTGCGCCGTCGTGATCCTGTCGACCGTGAGCGTGCCGGTCTCGAGGTCCACCGTCACCTCGGCCACCGACGCCTGGTACGAGTACGCCGGCGTCGGGCCCACGCCCGCGCCCTTGTAGCTCCCGCCGATGCCGGCCGGTGGCTTGTAGCTGCCGGCGGCGACGAGCGTGCCGTGCCGGCCCTCGGCGAGGTTCGCGGCTTCGATGAACGAGAGGTGTCTTTCGGGATCCCGCAGGTCGTACACGCGCCGGTACGCCGTGGCGAGCCGCTCCACCGGCACGCCGAGCTTCTCCGCCGCGGCCTCGAACAGGAGCGCGCGCAGCTTCAGGCCTGCGTCCTTGACCGCGTTGCCAGCCATCATCGTGACGCGGCTCGAGTACGAGCCGAGGTCGACGGGCGCGAGCGACGTATCGCCTGAAACGACGTGCACGTCCTCCGGAAGGACGCCCAGCGTCTCGGCGGCGACGGAGGCGAGCATGTTGTCGGAGCCCTGGCCGATCTCGGCCGTGCCGCACATCACGGTCACGCCGCCGCCGCGGTCGATGCGGATCTCCGCGCCGGAGTGCGGCATCGGGTTCCAGTAGATCGGCAGGCCGGCTCCGGAGATGTACGCGCTGCCGGCGACGCCGACGCCCTTCCCCCTCGGCAGGCTCCCGCGCTTCGCGTCCCACCCGGTCGCCTGGCGGACGGCCTTCAGGCAGTCGCCGAGGCCCATGGTCGTGATGCGCAGGTCGTTCACGGTGCGCGTGTTGGCGGGCTGCAGCACCCGCAGCCGGTACTCGATCGGATCGAGGCCGAGCTCCGTCGCGATCTTGTCCAGCTGGCACTCGAAGGCGTAGCGCGGCTGCGTGGTGCCGTGCCCCCTCTTGGGACCGCACGGCGGCTTGTTGGTGTAGACCCGCACGCCGTCGAACTTGTACGCCGGGATGCGGTAGGTGACTGTCATGAGCGCGCCGGTGTAGTAGGTGGTCGCGATGCCGTAGGACGCGTACGCGCCGCCGTCGAGGTAGCTCTGGAAGTGCACGGCCGTGATCTCGCCGTCCCGCTTCACGCCGGTCCGCAGGTGCATCTTCACCGGATGCCGGCCGCGGTGCGCGTAGAAGACCTCCTCGCGGTCCAGCGTGAACTTCACCGGCCGCTTCGTGCGCATCGACAGGAGCGCCGCCGAGAACTCGTGGCCGAACGGATCGCTCTTGCCCCCGAAGGCGCCGCCGTTCGGCGTCGCGATGACCCGGATGCGCGAGCGCGGCAGTCCCAGCACCTTCTCCAGTTCGCGGTGCAGGTAGTGGGGGACCTGGGTGGCCGTCCAGAGTGTGAGCTTGCCGTCGCCGTCGAACGAGGCGACGCACGCGTGCGTCTCGATCGGGGCGTGCGTGTTGCCCTCGAAGAAGGACCAGTCATCGCGGATGAGATCGGCCGCGGCGAACCCCGCTTCAAGGTCGCCGAACGCAAGATGGACCTCCTTGAAGACGTTCGCGCGGCGCGACTCCTCATGGATCTTCACGTCCTCCCGCTCGAGCGCTTCTTCGATGGTGAAGATGGGCTCGAGCGGCTCGTACTCGACGTCGATCAGCGAGAGCGCCTCGTACGCGGTGTCCTCGTCGAGCGCGGCGACCGCGGCGACCGGCTCGCCGACGTAGCGCACCTTGTCGACGGCCAGGGCGGTCTCGTCCTGCGTCGAAGGCATGATCCCCATCTTCTCGGGCATGTCCGCCCCGGTGACGATCGCGACGACGCCGGGATGCGCGAGCGCCCGCGAGACGTCGAGCCGCCTCAGGCGCGCATGAGGCTGGGTGGAGCGCAGGAGGCGCCCGTGCAGCATGCGCGGCAGGCGGATGTCGTCCGCGTAGCGGGCGGTACCGGTCAGGTGGGCCCACGCGTTCACCTTGGGGAGGCGGCGCCCGACCACCGAGAATTCACTCATGCGTTCGCCGCCTTCTCGATCGCCTCGTAGATCGACGTGTAGCCGGTGCAGCGGCAGAGATTGCCGCTGATCGCGTCCGCCATCTGCTCCCGGGTCGGCCGCGGGTGCGTGTCGAGGAGCGCCTTCGCCGACAGCAGCATCCCCGGCGTGCAGTAACCGCACTGGGCGGCGCCCTCCTCGGCAAACGCGGTCTGAAGCGGGTGCAGCTCCGGGCCGTTCGCGAGTCCCTCGACCGTCGTCACCTCCGCCGTGCCGATCTGCTGCGGCAGCACGAGGCAGGAGAGCACCTGCCGGCCCTCCACGAGGACCGTGCACGCGCCGCATTCGCCGAGCTCGCAGCCATGCTTGGTCCCGGTGAGTCCGAGCTCCTCACGCAGCACCTCGAGCAGCGTGTGGTGTGGCTCCGCTGCGACGGTGTGCGTTTCGCCGTTGACGCGGAGGGTGATGAGCGACTTCGTCATGCGCTCGCGGCCTCGTCGCGGGTGGGCGAGCCGATGCGGCGGGACAGCGCGGCGGCCGCGCTCGCGCAGCGCTCACCGATGCGCCGCAGCGTCCGCAGGTCGATGCGGTCCTTGAACCCGACGACCATGACCGCGCCGACGCGCCGACCGCGCGCGTCCGTCACCGCCGCCGCGACCGCGCGCACGCCGCGGAAGAGCTCCTGATCGTCGTAGCCGATCGCATCGCCGTGCAGCAGGACCTTGCCGTGCGCGCCCGCGTCCAGTGGCAGGCGTCGGCCCAGCGGAGCGCTCATGTGCAGTCCCGTGGCCGGCTCCGCGCGGGCGGCGATCTCGAGCTTGCCGTCATGGACCAGGCCGAGCACCGCGGTCTCGCCGAACGTCTCCATGAGACTCGTCAGGTGTGGCTGCGCGAGCGCCCGCAGATCCGGAGAGCTCGCGTCCGCGAGCACTCGCAGCTGCGGCCCCAGACGGAAGCGTGTGTCGGGATCGCGGACAACGAAGCCGTGCGCGTCGAGGGTGAGGAGGATGTCGCGGAGCGTCCCCTTCGAGACGCCGAGCGTTCGGGCCAGCTCCGAGATGCCCTGGGGCCGTCCGCCGTCAGCCAGAGCGCGCAGGATGCGCGCGGTCTTGTCCACTGCCGGTACCGGCCGGATGCTCGTCGTACTGTCCGCCATACGCGTACGGAGGATAGTACGTGACCGGGACTCCGTGCGGCCCGGATCGGCCCCTAGACTCCGCGCAAGCCTGAGGAGGAGACGGATGGCGACGATCAAGCTGCCCGAGGAAGCCGAGCACAACGACATGGTCAAGAAGGTCGACGCGATGATCCGCGAGATCTCGAAAGCGCCGAACATGACCGCGCCGACGCGGGCGCTGGGCCTGCGGCCCTCGATCCTCATCGGCGACCATCAGGAGCTCGCGCACATCATGGCCAAGCGCGGACTGCTGAACCTGCAGAACCACATGGTCGGCCTCGCCGTCGCGGCGGCCAGATCCGCGCCGTACGAGCTCCACGCGCACACGCGCAGTCTTCAGCTCGAGTACGGCCTGGACAGCGGACAGATCGTCGAGCTCGCCGCGACGGTCGCTCACGTCACCAGCATCAACGCGTTCGAAAAGGCGATCGCCGCCTTCAACGACAACGCGCCGATGCGCGCTCAGGACCCCTCCGCGCCCGTGCTGGTGGAGGTGCGACAGAAGCTGGGAAGCATTCCGCGGTATTTCCTCTACATGGCGAACGACGCGAAGTACGCGAAGATCGTCCTCGACCGCGAGGTCGCCACCGTTCACGAGGGTGACGTCTCGCGTCTGAACAAGGAGCTCGTCGCCTACGCGACCAGCGTCGTCAACGACGGAAAGCTCTCGATGCTCTACCGCGCCGAGGTGCTGCGTGGCCTCGGCATGACGAACGACCAGCTCTTCGAGGTGACGACGGTCGTGAGCATCTTCGTCAAGAGCGCGTCCTTCACGACCGCGCTGCAGCTGGAACCGTCCGCGACCTAGACGATGGCCGCGCCGAGCGTCTTCTCCAGCTCGCGCAGCGCGTCACGGTGGGCCTGCTCGTCGAACGACGTGACGCCGTCGCGGACCACCTCGACCGCGTACCCGAGGTTGCGCGCATCCGCGGCGGTGTAGAGGACGCAGATGTTCGTGCAGTCGCCCACCAGTCGGAGCGTGTCGACCTGGCGCTCGCGCAGCGTGATGTCGAGGTCCGTGCCGAAGAAGCCCGAGTAGCGGCGCTTCGGGATCACGTCGTCGAACTCCTCGGGCGCGAGCTCGGGGATGATCTCGGCGCCTTTCGTGCCCACGATGGCGTGGGGCGGGAACACCTTGAACTCGGCATCGTCCGGGACGTGGTTGTCGGTCAGATAGATGACCGGCTCGCCCGCGGCGCGCGCCCGCGCGAGCTCACCCTGGATCACCGGGACGATCTGGCTCATCGTCGGACCGCAGTACAGCGCGCCACCCTCGTGGGCGAAGTCCTCGATCATGTCGATGACGATCAGCGCGCGCTTCACGACCGGACCACCAGGACGCGTGCGCCGGCTAGTGGTGGCAGGCCTTCGCGGTGCCGCTCTGCTCGGCGGTCTTGAACGACTGCCCGCAGCCGCAGCTCGAGACGGCATTCGGGTTGCGAAGCGCGAAACCGCCGCCCATGAGCGCGTCGACGAAGTCGATCTCGGATCCCTTGAGGTACATGGCGCTCATGGGATCGACGACGATGCGGACCCCGTCGGTCTCCACCACGGTGTCGTCCTGCTCGCGGCCCTCCGCGAACGTCATCCCGTACGAAAAGCCGGAGCAGCCGCCCGGCGTGACATAGACACGGAGCGCGAGATCGGCGCGGCCCTGCTTCGCGATGACTTCCTTGAGCTTGTCGCTGGCGCGCGCCGTCATCGTGACGACCGGCTGGTCGGTCTGAGTGCCGGTGTCCTGTTGCTCGATGGCCATTCGGTGCATCCCCTTTTGGCGGTTCGGTCTGACCACATGATAGCCGACCCACTCCGGCGTACGAAGCGATCTGCGCCAGCGGACAAGCGTGGCGGGCTGCGCTCATACACTCGAAATCGTGCCCATCTCGCTTCATCACGCGCAGGTCTTCTACCCGCCCGGCGAGGAAGCACAGGCACGTGATTTCTACGGGAGAGCTCTTGGTCTCGAGGAGATCGGGCGTCCGGAGACGCTGTCGGAGCGGGCTGGGATCTGGTACTCCGCGCCACCCGGCCACGTGCATCTCTCGGCGGACCGCGACCTCGGCCTGCATCCACGACGGCACTTCGCGCTGCGGGTCGATGATCTCGACGTGATGCGCGACCGTTTGCGCGAGCGCGGCGCGCGCTTCGAAGAGGCGACGCCGATCCCGGGCTGGCGCCGCTGCTACGTCTTCGATCCATTCGGGAACAAGATCGAGCTCGACGAGATCCCCGAGTGAACGAGTTCCGGTTCTCGCCGAAGCCCAACCGGGCGAGCGAGATCAACTGGCGAAGCTGGGGCGACGCGGCCTTTGCGGAGGCGCGCGAGCAGAACAAAGCCGTGCTGCTCGCGATAAGCGCGGTGTGGTGTCACTGGTGTCACGTGATGGACGAGACCAGCTACAGCGTTCCCGACATCATCCAGGTCATCAACGACCGCTTCGTTCCGGTCCGCGTCGACAACGACGAGCGGCCCGATGTGAACCGCCGCTACAACATGGGCGGCTGGCCGAGTACGGTGTTCCTCACGCCCGAAGGGGAGATCATCCACGGCGGGACATACATTCCGCCCGACCAGCTGTGGCAGGCGCTGAACGGTGTCGACCAGGTCTGGTCCACCAAGCGCGATGAGATCGCGGCGCGCGTCGCCGAACTGCGCGAGCAGGAGGCCAAGGCGCAGAAACCAAAGGGCGGCGAGCTGTCCGCGGACATCGTCGACACGGTCGGCGCGCTCGTTCGCGGTCAGTACGATCCGCAGTTCGGAGGCTTTGGCCGCTCGCCGAAGTTCCCGCAGGTCCGGCTCGTTCGTTTCCTCCTCGACGAGTACCGGCGACACCGCTATCCGGACGTCGCGCACATGCTGCACAAGACGCTCGGCGCGATGGCCGCGAGCGGCATGCACGACAAGATCGAGGGTGGATTCTTTCGCTACGCGACGACGCGCGAGTGGGAGATCCCGCACTACGAGAAGATGCTCGAGGACAACGCCGAGCTGCTCTCGGTCTACTCGGAGGCGCACCGCACGTTCCCGGAAGCGGGGTACGACCGCGTCGTCCGCGACATCGTCCGCTGGATGGACACGCTGCTGTGGCGCGACGACGTGAAGGCCTTCGCCGGCTCGCAGGATGCCGACGAGGTCTACTACCAGCTCGACGGCGCGGGCCGCGAGAAGCACGGCGCGCCGTTCGTCGACAGGACGCTGTACACGGGTTGGAACGCGCTGGGGATCTCGGCCTACCTGGCCGCCGCGCACGCGCTGAGCGAGCCGCGGCTGCGCGACCGGGGACTCGACGTGCTGCGAACGATCGCGTCGACGATGTGGGATCCAGGCGAGGGCCTCGCGCACTACGACCGCGGTGAGGGGCCTCGAGTCCGGGACCTCCTGGGCGACCTGGCGGCGGTCCTGACCGCGCAGCTCGACGCGTACGAGACCGGCCATCACCCGATCGGGATCGTCGGCGCGCAGCGCGTGGCCACCCGGATGCGCGAGCGGCTCGAGGATATCGAGGACGGCGGCTTCTTCGACGCGCCGGAGCGCTCCGAGCCGGGGCGCGTCGCGCTGCGCGAAAAGCCGATAGAGGACAACGCGATGGCCGCGGACGCGCTGCTCCGTCTGGCCGCGCTCACCGGCGACGAGGCGTGGCGCGAGACGGCCGTACGCACGCTGCGGTCGTTCGTCGGCACGTATCGCGGCTGGGGACAGTTCGCCTCGTCGTATGCGAACGCCATCGCACGGGCATTGACCGAGCCGCTGGCCATCACCGTCGTTGGGCCCGCGGACGATGCGGCAGCCAAGGCTCTCTGGGACGCCGCCCGGTCGGTCGACGATCCGGCCCGAAGCGTCCAGCGCCTGGTGCCGGACACAGATGGCGCCCGCCTCGACCAGCTCGGGTACGCGCGAGACCGGACGGCCGCGTATGTCTGCGTCGGCACCACCTGCTCCGCTCCGCTGACGGACGAGGGCTCGCTCCGCCGCGAGCTCGAGCGGGCGCGTGGCCGGTTGGAGACGCTCTAGCGCTCAGGCACGGTCCAAGCGGGCGTCGGTCGTGTGCGGGACCGCTGACGGCGCCGACCAGGCGCGGGCGATGCTCGAGCGCTTCGGCGCGGCGGAGATCCGCGTCGAGCCGTCAGGCGAGTCGGTCTAAGCCGGCGCTCCGCGCACCCAGACCGCTTTCGGCCGCTGCAGCACTGCCAGATCACGCAGCGGATCGCCGTCCACGAAGAGCAGGTCGGCCCATGAGCCCGCGGAGATGCGTCCCGCTTTGGGGCGGCCGACGACGTCCGCCGCCAGGCTTGTCGCCGCGACGAGTGCCTCGGTGCGTGAGAGTCCGGCCTCGGTGAGATAGATCAGCTCGAGCGCGAAGCGCTCGTGCGTGTTGAACGGCGTGCCGGCATCGGTACCGGCGGCGACCCGCACGCCGGCCTTGTGCGCGGCGCGGACTCCCTCCTGGTGCTTGGTGGCGACGACGAGCGCGCGCTCCATGACGCGCGCGGGCAGTGCGGTCCCGTTCTCGATGATGCGGCGCAGGGCCGAGAAGGTCGGCACCAGCGCGACGTTCTTCTCCTTCAGCACACGGATCGTCCGCTGGTCCAGCAGCGTGGCGTGCTCGATCGAGTCGATGCCGGCCTCCGCCGCGATGCGCATCCCCTCGGCGCCGTGCGCGTGCGTTGTGATCCGAATGCCCGCGCGATGCGCCTCCTCGATCGCCGCGCGCGTCTCCTCGGGCGAGTACGCCGCGAGCTCGGGCCCCGCGCCCTCGCCCAGCACGCCGCCGGTCGAGAACAGCTTGATGACGGCGGCGCCGAGGGCGACCTGCTCGCGCGTGGCGGCGCGGACCGCATCCGCGCCGTCGGCGACGCGGCCGACCTCCATGCCGTGCCCGCCGGTGATCGTGATCCCGCGCGCGGAAGCGATGATGCGTGGGCCCTCGAGGGCGCCGCGCTCGATCTGTCGTGCGAGCTCGACGACCATCGAACCGTTCGAGCCGAGGTCCCGCACCGTCGTCACGCCGCTGCGCACGGTGACGCGCGCGTTGCGGAACGCCTTCAGCGTCGCCGCCGCTTCGCTCTGCCGCGCCTCGGCGTCGAAGTCCGCGCTGCCGTCGAAGGTGAGATGCGCGTGGCAGTTGACCAGTCCGGGGAGCGCGAACGTGCCACCGGCCGCGAGCGTGCGCGATCGCACGCCCTTCGGTGTCTTCGGCGTGCGCGAGCGCTTGCCGACCCAGGCGATCTCGCCGTCCTCGATCACGATCGCCGCATCCGACATCGGATCCGTCCCGTCGAAGAGGCCGTCGATCTCGAGGACCGTTCGCATCGCGAGGCAGTATCGTCCACCGATGCCGCATCCGCTCGTCCAGCGTCTTCGCGCGCGCGGTTTCGTGATGCCGGACTACGACGGCGGAGGGCTGCTGAACGTGGCGGCGACCGTTCTCGACGTGCTCGGCGCGCGCGAGGCCGGCGACGCGCCTCCGCTGTCGGGGCTCGACCCGGCGCTGCGCGAGGGCGTCCGGCAGGTGGTCGTGATCCTTGCCGACGGCCTCGGCTGGTGGCAGCTCCAGATGTTCTGCGACCAGGGGGACGCGCCGTTCCTCGCGGAGCTGCGCGAGCGGGCGCGCGCGCGCGACCGGGCGCAGCTGCTGGAGGCGACGACGGTCTTTCCGTCCACGACCGCCGCCGCGATCACGACGCTGAACACCGCGCGGACGCCACTCGAGCACGGCAACATCGCGTACTTCATCTGGCTCGAGGAATTCGCGCAGGTGACCGCGATGCTCCGGTGGGGTCCCGCGATCGCGCGACGCGGCTCGTACTTCGACGATCCCAGCGTCGATCCGAAGCGGTTCGTGCTCGTGCCGTCGATCCACGCGCGGCTGCGCGATCGCGGCATCGCGTCGTACATCATCGAACCCGAGATCTTCCGTGCGGAGGCGATGACGCGCATGCACGCGGCGGAGGCGAGCCACGCCGGTTACGTTCTTGCCTCGTCGATGGGCGTGCGGCTGCGCGCTCTCCTGGACGCGCCGCGTCCGTCCTACGTGTATGCGTACTGGTCCGGCATCGACACGGTGTCGCACGTCCACGGGCCGCGCAGCGAGGAGGCCGCGATGGAGGTCGCCCTGTTCGACCTCGACCTGCGGCGCGCGCTCGGCCACCGCCGTGCCGGCGACACGCTGGTGATCCTGACGGCCGATCACGGACACGCGGCGACCGACCCGGACAAGATGCTGGACGTCGTGGGCGACGTCGAGCTCCGCGCTCTGCTACGCAACCCTCCCGCGGGCGAGCCGCGGCTGGTGTTCCTGCACACCGATCGGCCCGAGCTGGTCCGCGATCACGTCGATCGGAGATGGCCGGGCCTGGTCACGCTGCTCGACCGCGACGAGCTGATCGAGGCGGGGCTCTTCGGGCGCGGCGATCCGACGACCGCGCGCCGCCGCATCGGCGAGGTCGTGGCACTTCTCGACCGGGACCTATCGGCTTCGATCGTGGAGGTGGAAGGACAGACCATCCGCCACCGCGGGTCGCACGGCGGGATGACGGCGGACGAGATGCGCATCCCGGTCCTCGCGTGGCGGGCCTGAACACGCTCGCCTAGCATCCCGCGAATGGCAACGACGTCGTATCTCGAAGCGGTCGCGGGCGGCATGGTCGCCGCGGCCGCGTTCAGCGACGACGACGCGGCGGTGCAGGCGGT
>DATKCP010000135.1:0-4921 GCA_035513115.1 Candidatus Limnocylindria bacterium
CGCCGGTCCAGCAGACGCTCCCACAGCACGCGTTCCGTCTCCACGTCGAGCGCGCTCGAGAGATCGTCCACGACCAGGAGCTCGGCGTTCCGCACGAACGCGCGCGCCGCGGCCGCGCGCTGCACCTGACCGCCCGAGAGACGCACGCCGCGCGAGCCGACGAGGGTCTCGAGGCCGTGCGTCAGTCCCGCGACGTCCTGCTCCAGGACGGCGGCGCGCACCGCGCGCACCACGGATGACTCCACGGCGCCGATGCCGAGCAGGATGTTGGCCTTCAGCGAGTCGCTGAAGAGACGCGGCACCTGCGGCACATAGGCGCAGCGCGGCGGCACGAAGAACGTCGCCGGGTCGTCCACGAGATCGCCGTTCCAGCGGATCTCGCCGGCGTCGCGCGGCAGCAGGCCGAGCAGCACGCGGAGCAGGGTGGTCTTGCCCGCGCCGACGCGCCCGGTCACGACGGTGAGCTCGCCTCGTCGCAGCGTGAGCGACACGCTCTCGATGCCGGGCGCCCGCGCGGCGCCGTCCGGCGCGCGCCCGAAGTGATACGTCAGCCCGAGTGCGTCGAGCCGCTGAAGCTTCTCCTCGCCGGGTCTGTCGGCCGCGGCCCTCGACGTCCCGCGCGCCGGCGCCGTCGCCTCGCCCGGCAGCGGCCCGGCCAGATCGAGCGGCGTGCTGTCGACGAGCGCCGCCGCCGGCACGTTCGTCGCGCCGCGGCGCATCAGCGCGAGCATGCGCCCCACCGACACGCCGAGCTGCTTGTACTGAGTGAGGAAGAGTCCGAGGAAGCCGCTGAACTCCGTCACGAAGCCCAGGTACGACACGAAGAGCGCGAAGTCGCCCACCGTGAAGCTGCCGTCCCGCATCGCCTGCGCTCCGAGCAGCAGGATCATGCCGGTGCCCAGGTAGACCGTGTTCCAGTAGATGGACCCCGTGAAGAGCGTGATCTTCCGCTCGCGCAGCACGGTCTTCCGGCGCGTCTCGCCCAGAGCGCGGAAGTGCTCCACGATGCCGCGCTCCGCGCGCGCGATCTGCACCGCCTGCACGGCCCCGAAGATCTCCCCGAGCGCGCCGGTGACGCGGCCGGTGGCGACCTGGCTGGCCGCCCGCGACTGCTGCAGCCGGCGCGTCGCGACCTGGGCCACGGCGACGATCGCCACCAGCGGCACGAAGACGAAGATCGTGATCGTCGCGTTCACGCTCAGGAGGATCGCCATCGCGGCGACGGCGAACACCGAGAGGCTGATCATGTCCACGGTCCAGTCCGTGCCGTCCTCGGCGTGCTCGACGTCGTCGCGGAACACGCTGAGCGCCTCTCCGGGCGAGCGGTCGAGCGCCCGCGCACCGGGCCGCCGGAGGATCTCGGCGAGCATGTTCCGCTGCAGCACCGCGCTCACGCTGAAGCGGAAGAACACGTCCACGGTCATCCCGGCCGTTTCCGCGACGGCCGCCGCGACGCCGGCCCCGACGAACGCGGCGGCGAGCCACGCGATGGCCGGCGGATCGGCCGTGCCGCGCTGCAGCGTGTCGAAGGCCTGCTGCGCGACGAGGCCCGGGAGCAGCCGCGCGCAGTACACGGCGGTCCAGAGGAAGTTGTCGGTCCAGTACAGCCACGGCCGGTAATGGGTCAAGTGCCACAGGAAGCGCCCGGTGCCGAGCGACTGCGTGCTCACACCAGCACCGGTTCCAGGCCCGTGCGCAGCAGCCCGGCGAAGCGCGAGGAGGCGTCCTGCGCGAGGGCGGCGCGCGGGCCCTGCTCGACGATGCGGCCCTCCTCGAGGATCGCGATACGGTCGCAGCGCTGCAGCGTCGCGAGGCGGTGCGCGATGACGATGCCCGTTCTATCCGCAAGAAGCGCGTCGATGGCGCGCTCGATGTGCCGTTCCGTCGCCGGATCGAGGCGCGACGAGGCCTCGTCGAGGATCACGAGACCCGCGTCCCGCACGAAGGCGCGCGCGAACGCGAGGAGCTGCGCCTCGCCGGCGGACAGGCCACCGGAAAGCATCTCGGAATCGAGTGCGCCGTCTTCGCCGCCGGTGCGCGGCAGCGCGCGCAGCCAGCCGCCGAGGCCGATCCGCTCCAGCACCGCCGTGATGCGCTCGTCGTCGACCGTGGGGTCGAAGAACGTGACGTTGTCGCGCACGCGCGCGTGGAAGAGCTGCACGTCCTGGCTCACCAGCGTGGCGCGGCTGCGCACGTCGTCGAGTGCCGCGTCGCGCAGGTCGACGCCGCCGAGGCGGACCGTGCCGGCTGTGGGGTCGTAGAAGCGGAGCAGAAGCCGCGCGAGCGTCGTCTTGCCGCTGCCGGTGCGCCCCAGGACGCCCAGCACCTCGCCCGGCGCGAGCCGCAGCGAGACGTCGCGGAGCACGAGGTCGTCGCCCTCGGCGCCGGACGGCTCGTAGGCGAACGAGACCGCGTCGAGCTCGACCGCGAGCGCTCCCGCAGGGATCGGCAGGCCGCGCCCGGTGGGCAGCCGCGACTCGGTGCGCAGCAGCTCGGTGACGCGGCCGACGCTCGCGACCGCGCGCTGCAGCTCCTCGAGCTCGCGGCGGAACTGCTCGATCGGTCGGCGGAGCATGTCGGTGTAGTGGAAGAGCAGGTAGACCGTGCCCAGGGTGATCGCGCCGAGGCTCCAGAGGTACGCGCCGACGCCGAACGCGATGGCGCTGCCGGCGGCGAACAGGATGATCGTCGTCGACCACAGGATCGTGCCCGCGTAGACCGCACGCCGCCGGGCCGCGAGCCACGCGCGGTGGTGGAACGTGAGGCCGTTCATCACGTGCGCTTCCGCGCCGCTGGAGCGGATGTCCTCGGTGCCGGCGAGGCGCTCGCCCAGAAAACCGTACATCTGCGCCGAGACCTCGCGCACCCGCTGCCAGTACTTCACGGCGATGTTGCGCAGGGGGCCGGCCATGACGAACACCGCGACGGCCGCGAACAGCGTGAGCGCCGCCCCGGCGCGCAGGTCCTCGCGCGCCACGACGACCAGGACGCCGACCAGCAGGACGGCGTTGCCGAGGACGTTGACGACGAACCGCGAGAAGAACGCGGCGAGGGCGGTGACGTCGCCGTCGATCCGCTCGATGAGCTCGCCCGGTGTGCGCGCCTTGTGAAAGGTCAGGTCCAGACGCAGGCAGTGCAGCGCGAGATCCGCCCGCAGCGCGTTCGTCGCGGTCCAGCCGAGGTCCTCGCCCACGTACTGCGACCACGCGATGAGCAGCTGCGTCACCAGCGCGACGCCGACGAATACCAGCGCGACCGTCGCGAGAGTGTCGACCGCGGCGCCGCCCATCGCGCCGTCGATGAACGCCCGCAGCAGCTGCGGGCCGGCCAGCTGCAGGCCGATGCTCGCGAGGATCAGGAGACCAAGCAGCGCCGTGCGTCGCCACTGTGGCGCGACGTAGCGGCGGAACAGGTCGAGGTAGGGGTCGGGCGCGCGCATCGTCGGGAGTCTCTCACGCAAAACGTCCTGCGGACGCCGTCTGCGCCGTACGCTACCGAGCGTGACCGAGAGTGCCGTGGAGGACTACCGCCCGCGGATGCCGCGCGTCGTCACCGCCATCGTCGTCGGGGCGATCGCGGCCGCCTCGCTCGCCGCGCTGCTGTGGCCGTCGCTCCCGATGAACCAGCTTGCGACCGGCCCCACGAACGTCGGTGTCATCCGCCGGCAGATCGACGGGCCGAACATGGCCGGTCGCGTCGGCGCGCTCGCACCGGACTTCGAGTGGAACGCGCCCGACGGCTCGACGCGCACGCTCGCGACGCTCCGCGGCAAGGTCGTCGTCGTGAACTTCTGGGCCACCTGGTGCAAGCCCTGCCTCACCGAGCTGCCCCTGCTCAACAGCGTCGCGCGCGGCAGCGACGCGGTGTTCCTGGCGGTCGACCTGCAGGAGGACGGCGCGAAGGCGCGCTCGTTCTTCGATCAGCTCGCGATCGACCGCCTGGAACCGCTCCTCGACCTCGACGGCCAGACCACGCGCCGCTACGGCGTCGTCGGTCTGCCCGCCACGTTCTTCATCGACGGGCAGGGCGTCGTCCGGCACGTCGAACGCGGGGAGATCACCGATGCGAACGCGATCCGCGACTGGATCGCGAAGGCGCGCTAGCGGTAGAGGATCCGCGCCTCGAAGGCGCGCTGGAACACGCGCAGCTCGTCCGCGAGCACCTGCGGCCTGTACCCCTGGGATCGCGCGTGCTCCGTGACCTCGCGCAGGGCGAGCCGGAAGCCGAGGCTCACCAAAGGCTTCACCGCGAAGCGCTGGAAGCCGGCGGCGCGCAGATCGGTGATGAACGTGCTGGCCTCGTCCAGCAGCCGGGTCCGCTCGGCGTCATCGGCCTCGAGAGCGTCGAGGAACTTCGGCACCCCGCGGCTGCTGATCGCCGCCCAGCGCTTCGCCCCCACCGCGCCGAACCCGAGGAAGTTCGTGGCGCGGTAGGCGTGGCCCAGCGTGTCGTCCTGTATCGCGTACGCGCGGGGACGGATGATGCGGCCGAGCGCCCGGCGCCGCGCACGCGAAGGCTCATCCCGGAGCTCCCGTGCCTCCCCCAGCCGCCGCCCGGACACCGCGGCGCACACTATCAGCCGCGCGGGTTGACGCAAGTTCCTCCAGAATCACCACAAGGCTCGAATTGGGAGGACGTACATGGCGACCGAGTTCATCGTGAAGCTCAAGGACCGGCCAGGCTCTCTCGCGGCAGCGGCGCAGGCGCTCGCGGATGGGGGCGTGAATCTCTGGGGGACCGCGGCATCGACCAGCAAGGGCAGCGGAACCGTTGGTTTCGTGGTGAAGGACAAGGACACGGCGAAGGCGCGCCGTGCGCTGAAGAAGGCCGGCCTTCGCGCGACCGAGCGGAAGGCGATCGAGGTGCGCCTCGCGGACAAGCCCGGAGCGCTCGCGAAGGTAGCGGCGCGGCTCGCCAAGGC
>DATKCP010000136.1:0-6336 GCA_035513115.1 Candidatus Limnocylindria bacterium
GGCGCGCAGTCGCCGAAGTGGGTGGGTCGCTGCCCGTCATGTGACGGCTGGAACACACTGGTAGAGGAGCGCGTGGTCGCTCCCCCAAAGGGTCGTGGCGTTACACGCGCGCCTCGCGAGCCGATCGCGCTGAACGAGGTCCCCGCCGACGCCGAGCAGCGGATCCCGACCGGCCTCAGCGAATTCGACCGCGTTCTCGGCGGCGGCATCGTGCGCGGATCGCTCGTCCTGCTCGGCGGCGACCCCGGGATCGGCAAGAGCTCGCTGCTCATGCAGGCCTCGGCGTCGCTGGCGCAGCGCGGCAGCGTCCTTTATGTCTCGGGCGAGGAGTCCGCCGCGCAGATCAAGCTGCGCGCGCGCCGCTTCGGCATCGAGGGCGGCAGCATCTACGTGCTCGGCGAGACGGACCTCGGCACGGTCATCGAGGCGATCCGCCGGATGCGGCCGATCTTCACCGTCATCGACTCCATCCAGACGATGACGTCCGATGTCATCGCGTCCGCCGCCGGCGGCGTCTCGCAGCTGCGCGAGTGCACCGCGCGCCTGTTGGAGGTCGCGAAGGGCGACGACGTTCCGATCTTCCTGGTCGGCCACGTCACCAAGGAAGGGGCGGTCGCGGGCCCGCGCGTCCTCGAGCACATCGTCGACGCCGTCCTGTATCTCGAAGGCGAGCGGTTCCATGCCTTCCGGATCCTCCGCGGGACGAAGAACCGCTTCGGCTCCACCGACGAGGTCGGCGTGTTCGAGATGGGGGAGTCGGGCCTGCGCGAAGTGACCAATCCGTCGGAGGTGTTCCTCGAGGAGCGCAGCCGAGGTGTCGCGGGGAGCGTCGTCGTGCCCACAGTCGAGGGCACGCGTCCGCTGCTCGTCGAGGTGCAGGCGCTCGTCACGCCGACGAGCTTCGGACTCCCGCGACGGACCGTGAACGGCGCCGATCCGCAGCGCGTCGCGGTGCTGCTCGCGGTGCTCGCGAAGCGCGCGGGCCTGTCGCTCGGCAGTCACGACGTGTACGTGAATCTCGTCGGCGGCCTCCGAGTGCGCGAGCCCGCCGCGGATCTCGCACTGGCGGTGGCGCTCGCGTCGGCACTCCGCGACCGGCCGGCCGACCCGCGCACGGTGTTCGTCGGCGAGCTCGGCCTCGGCGGCGAGCTGCGCCGCGTTCAGCGCGTCGCGGCACGGCTGAGGGAGGCGCAGCGTCTTGGCTTCGAGCGCGCCGTCGTGCCGCAGGCGAGCCTCGGCGACCTGAACGGGACCGGGCTGGAGGTCGTCGGCGCGCCGTCACTGCGCGAAGCGCTGCTGCGCTCGGGCATCGCCGACCCCTAGCCGCGGTGTCTAGACTCGTCGTGTGATCCATCCCATTTCATCCCGGCGTCGCGTCGCCGTCGGCGGCCACATCTTCATCGGCCGGACGGAGCGCTCGCCGCACTCTCTTAGAAAGGAGCGAGCACAGTGCCTTTCATCCGTCTCGGAGCAGCACTCCTCGGCTGGTTCTTCGGCTTCTTCCTCGGCGCTTCACTGCTCGAGGTCTCCCGCGTCACGCCAGTCAGCAATCAGGTCCTCGTCGTCTTTCTTCTCGCTGCCGCGTGCGCGATCCTCGGCTGGCTCGGCGCGCCGTACGTCACCGTCCTACCGGCGCGCATCATCAAGGCACGGATCCAGGCGGCTTCGGCCGGCGATCTGGTCGGAATGGCGTTCGGAGGTGGCGTCGGGCTGATCCTCGCGCTGTTCCTCGCGTTCCCGCTCTCGTTCCTTCCGGACAACGCCGGCCGGTTCGGTCCGATCATCGGCGCGATCGTCCTGGGCGTCATCGGCGCCGCCGCGGGCACGATCAAGCGTGAGGACCTCGGCGCGCTCGCGCGCGAGATCCGGCACGGCCGGCGTGACCGCGCGGCGGGCACCGAGCGGGCACTCCTCGATACCTCGGTCATCATCGACGGACGCGTCGCGGACGTCGTGAAGAGCGGCTTCATCCGCGGCACCCTGGTGGTGCCGCGCTTCATCCTCGCCGAGCTGCAGTTCTTCGCCGACTCTCCCGACAACTCGAAACGTGAGCGGGGACGGCGCGGACTCGAGATGCTGTCGCGAATGCAGAAAGAGGCCACCGTGCATATCGAGCTGCTCGATGCCGATCCGGTCGCGGCCGGTGCGGACGGGAAGCTGGTGGCGCTCGCGCGCGAGCTGCGCGTACCGATCATGACCAACGACTACGGGCTCAACCGCGTGGCGGAGCTGCAGGGTGTCAGCGTCCTCAACGTGAACGACCTCGCCAAGGCGGTGCGACCGGTCGTGCTTCCATCGGAGGAGCTCACGGTGCGCATCACGCAGGAGGGAAAGGAGCCAGGGCAGGGCCTCGGCTACCTCGAGGACGGAACGATGGTCGTCGTCGAGAACGGCGCGCGTCACCTGAACACCGAGCTCACCGTCACCGTGATGCGCGTGCTGCAGACCGTCGGCGGCCGGATGATCTTCGCGCAGCCGAAGGGCGAGATCGTCGAGGCGCGTCGTCCGAGGGCCGCAAGCCACTAAGTGCCCGCGGTTCTTGCCATCCTCGCGGCCGGCAGCTCGTCGCGGGCCGGCGTCGACAAGGTGCTCGCCGATCTCGGCGGACACCCCGTCCTGCTGTGGTCGCTGCAGGCGGGTCAGGTGGCCGGCTGCTTCAGCGGCATCCTCGTCGTCGCGCCGGCCGAGAGGCTCGCGGCGGTTACGGCCGCGACGCAGGGTCGCGACGGCGTGCGCGTCATCGCCGGCGGTGCGACCCGCACAGCGTCGTCGTGGGCCGCACTCGAAGCCGCGGGCGATGCCGGCATCATCGCCATCCACGACGCGGCTCGGCCCTTCGTCCCTCCGAGCCTCTTTCAGCGCTGCGTGGAGATCGCGCGTGCGGAGGGCTCGGCGGTGGCCGGGCTGCCCCTGGCCGACACGATCCGCCGCGCGAACGAGGCCGGCGCGTCAGAGGAGGAGATCGAGCGGGAGGGCCTCTGGGCGGCGCAAACGCCGCAGGTCTTCCGCCGCGACCTGCTCGAGAAGGCGCGGGCGGCGACGGGCGATCGTTCGTTCGGCGACGATGCGGCCGCGGTCGTCGCCGCGGGCCTGCCGGTGAAGATGGTCCCCGGCGAGCGCCGCAATCTCAAGATCACGACGATCGAGGACCTCGCGTACGCCCGCGAGCTCGTCGCGAAAGGGCTGGTCGGGCTCGCCGCGTGGCAGGTCACCAGATGACGGGGCCGCGTGCCGGTATCGGTTACGATATCCATCGTCTCGCGGCGGATCGCCGCCTCGTTCTCGGCGGTGTTGCGATCGAGCACCCGACCGGGCTCGCTGGTCACTCCGATGGCGACGTCCTACTCCACGCGCTCATGGACGCGCTCCTCGGCGCAGCGAATCTCGGGGATCTCGGACGGCACTTCCCGAGCGACGACCCGGCCCACGCCGGTGCCAGCAGTCTGGGACTGCTGAAGCGGGTGGGCGCGCTCATCCGCGAGGCTGGCTTCGCAGTGGCGTCGCTGGACGCGACGGTCATCGCGCAGGCGCCGCGCCTCGCGCCGCACGTCGGCGCGATGCGGGACGCCATCGCGGGCGCTCTCGGGATCGAGAGCGGACGTGTCAGCGTCAAGGCGACGACGAACGACGGCCTGGGGGTCGTCGGCTCCGGCGAAGCCATCGCGGCGCTCGCGATCGCGTTGCTCGACTGATAGAAGGAGAGTGCCATCACGGTCATGGCCCCGCCGGGTGTCCGGCTCTTCAACAGCGCGAGCCGTCAGGTCGAGCCGTTCGTTCCGCTCGTGGCGGGCGAGGCGCGCATCTACGACTGCGGCCCGACCGTGTACGACTGGCAGACGATCGGGAACCTGTACCGCTACATCGTCTCGGACGTCCAGCGCCGCACCCTCGAGTACCTGGGCTACCGCGTGAAGGCGGTCATGAACATCACCGACGTCGGCCACATCGTCGGCGACGTCGACGAGGGCGAGGATCGCATGATGATCGCGGCGAAGCGCGAGGGCCGTGATCCCGAGACGCTGGCGCGCAAGTACACCGAGCAGTTCCTCATCGACCGCCAGAAGCTCAACATCCTGCCGCCGCACGTGATGCCGAAGGCGACGGATCACATACCCGAGATGATCGCGCTCATCCAGCGGCTCCTCGAGAAGGGAAATGCGTACGCAGCGGCCGACGGCGTGTACTTCGACATCTCAACTTTCCCCGATTACGGGAAGCGGCTCGCGGGTGAGCTCACCTCGGACCTCGTCGCCGGCGCGCGAGTCGAGGTGAATCCGAACAAGCGTCATCCGTCGGACTTCGCGCTGTGGCGAGCAGCAAAGCCCGGCGATCTGCAGGTGTGGGACTCGCCCTGGGGTCGCGGCAACCCCGGCTGGCACATCGAGTGCTCGGCGATGTCGATGAAGTACCTCGGTGAGACGTTCGACATCCACTCGGGCGGAGAGGACAACCTCTTTCCTCATCACGAGTCCGAGATCGCTCAGTCTGAGGCTGCGACCGGAAAGCCCTTCGTCCGCTACTGGACCCACGTGCGCTTCCTGAAGGTGGATGGCGGTGCGATGCACAAGTCGGCGGGCAACGCGTATCTATTGAAGGACCTCGAGTCATGGGGCTTCGAGCCTCTCGCGTTCCGCATGCTGGTGCTGAACAACAAGTACCGGCAGCCACTCGACTTCACCCGCGATGGTCTTGCCGGAGCGCAGAACCGGCTCGATCGCTGGCGCGGGATCATCCGCGACGCGTGGCAGGCGACCGGCGGCACACCCATCGATGTCTCCGCGGACGATCCAAGGCGCACCGCGTTCGTCGCGGCGCTCACGGACGACCTCAACACCCCGTCGGCGCTGGCGCAGGCGGAAGCTGTCCTCGATCTCGCGTCGACCGGGGATGTCGCGACGAAGCGCCACGCGCTGGAGACTCTGTTCGACATGGATCAGGTGCTCGCGCTATCGCTGCGCGATCGCGCGAGCGACGCCGATCTCTCCGCCGAGGAGCGCGCCGCGCTGTCTGAGCGCGACGCGGCGCGCAAGCAGGGTGACTACAAGCGCTCGGACGAGCTTCGCGCGGAACTCGAGCGTAAGTACGGGATCCGCCTGAAGGACACCAAAGACGGGTCGCGCTGGTGGCGCGTCCGCAAGGGAGCATGAGCATGGAAGACGACTACCGGTCCATCGCAGGGGGAGAACCCCCTGCAACCCCCCAGGGGGCTCCGCCCCCCGAGAACCCCCCAGCGCCCACGAACGGACCGGCCGACAGCGGTCCGAGCGACAACCGGCCGGCAGACAACACTCCGGCCGCCGACCCTGGACCGAACGAGCCGCCGATGCAGCCCGGGTTCGGGCCGGCGAGCGCGGACGATCTCGCGCGCCGCCGCCGCCGCGGACGGCGCGGGCGCGGTGGTGGGCAACGCTTCGGCGCGCCGCAGCGCGGACCGATGCCACCGCGACCATTCGCGCCGCGCGGGCCCATGTCGCCGCGTGGCCCGATGCCTCCGCGTCCGGTCGCGCCGCGCGATGACGACGAGAACTCGCAGGCTCGCGAGCTCGCGAATTACGAGCGCCGCCAGCAGGCGCAGCGCCAGCGCACCCAGGGTGGCTGGCGCGGCGGCAACCGCGGCTGGGTGCCGGGCGTCGGCTCGGGCACCGGTGGGGGTAACTTCTATCCCAGCGGCGCACGGGGCCCGCGCCGCGGACCAGTGGGGCAGGCGCAGTACACGGAGACGATCCGCCGCGCGACCGCGGGTCCCCGGACCTCCGCCGCACCTTCGCACGATGCCGGCGAGCCGCTCGCCGGGCCGCACGCCGTCCTCGAGGCGATCCGCGCCGGTCGCGTCATCAAGCGCCTCTACATCTCGAACGAGCGTGGTACTCGAACTGGTCCGGTGAATGAGCTGCTGCAGGAAGCGACGGAGCGCCGCGTCTTCGTGAACTACGTCGACAAGCTCGAGGTGCAGCGGCTCTCGCCGATCGAGAATCACCAGGGCGTCGTCGCGATCGTCGAGGGCAAGGCGGGCGTCGACCTCGACGAGCTTCTGCTCCATCTCGACGCTGTCTCGGAACCCGCACTCGTGCTGGTGGTGGACTCTTTGCAGGATCCGCAGAACTTCGGCGTCCTCCTGCGCTCCGCCGAGGGGGCGGGCGTGGCCGGCGTCGTCATCCCGCGGCACCGCAGCGTCGGTCTCACGCCGGCCGTCGCGAAGACGAGCGCGGGCGCGAGCGAGCATCTGATGATCGCGGACGTCGCGAACCTCCGGCAGGCGATCGACGCGCTCAAGGAGAAGGGCGTATGGGTCATCGGCACCGACGAGAGCGGCGACATGCTGTACGACGAGGTCGA
>DATKCP010000137.1:0-12249 GCA_035513115.1 Candidatus Limnocylindria bacterium
CTTCGCGCCCTCCGATGCGAGGAAGTACGCGGTCGCCACCCCGGCGATGCCGCCGCCCACGATGGCCACGTCGGCCGTTACATCGCCATGCAGCGATGGATAGGAGCGCGAAGCACCGTCGAGCCAGAGACTCATCGTCGCGGAGTGTTCCACGTCTGCGTTAGGCTGACGCTCGCTTCGGTCGTCGCGCTGGTGTGAGTTCGTTGTGGGTGAGGGGAAAGAGATGCGTCGCGGATCTTTTGCGTTTGTCATGTCGCTGGGGCTGCTCTTGGCCGGACTCCCCGGGGGGACCCCGCCAGCGTTCGCGGTGTCTGCCGGCATTGTCATCAGTCAGGTATACGGAGGCGGCGGGAATAGCGGCGCGACGTATACGCACGACTTCGTCGAGCTGTTCAACCGCGGCACCACGCTCATCGACTTGACCGGGTGGTCGATCCAGTACGCAAGCGCGACCGGGGCCGGGAACTTCGGATCGAGCTCGACGCAGCTGACCGAGCTCTCCGGAGTCCTCGGTCCCGGCCAGTATCTGCTGATTCAAGCGGCAGCCGGGGCCGGTGGGACGGTTGCGTTGTCCCCCGACATCATCGACGCGACCCCGATCGCACTTGCCGCAGGCGCAGGCAAGGTCGCACTGGTCAACACCACGACACCGCTGGCATGCAACGGCGGAAGCACCGCCTGCACGTCGGCTGCGCTCGCGACGATCGTCGACCTTGTCGGCTACGGGAACGCCAACTTCTTCGAGGGCGCCTCGTCCGCGCCGACGCTCTCGAACACAACAGCCGCGCTTCGCGGCGCAGAGGGCTGCTTCGACACCGATAACAACGGAGCCGACTTCACGGCTGCCAGCCCGGCGCCGCGGAACCGTCTGTCGCCGACGCACTCGTGCGACTCGGATGCGGCGCCCCAGGTCGCAGCGACGACGCCGGCCAATGGCGCCGGCGCCGTGGCCCTAGACGTCAACGTCACCGTCACCTTTTCCGAGAACGTCAACGTCTCCGGCACCTGGTACTCGATCGACTGCTCGGCGAGCGGCGCGCACGCCGCAACTGTGAGCGGCGGACCGCGGACGTTCACGCTCGATCCGTCGGCGGACTTCGCCGCGAACGAGTCGTGCACGGTCACCGTGCTTGCGGCGAATGTCACCGACCAGGACGCGGACGACCCGCCCGACAACATGAGCGCGAACTACGTGTTCAGCTTCCAGACCGCCGAGGCGTTCACCTGCGGCGACGCGGCGACGTTCATCCACCAGGTGCAGGGAAGCGGCACCGCCACGCCGATGAGCAGCGCGATCGTCTCGATCGAGGGCGTGGTGGTGGGCGACTTCCAGCAGCCCGGCGGATTCGGCGGCTTCTACATGCAGGAGGAGGATGCCGACGCGGACGCGGACCCGCTGACATCCGAAGGCATCTTCGTCTTCACCACGAGCTTTGCCGTGAACAGCGGAGACGTCGTCCGCGTCCGCGGCCGCGCCACGGAGTCCTCAGGTTTGACGCGGCTCACGTCCGTGGACGCGCTCCTGGTGTGTTCTACCGGTGCGACGGTGACGCCGACCGCGATCAGCCTTCCGGTGGCGAACGTCACGGACCTCGAGCGCTATGAGGGAATGCTGGTCAGCTTCGACCAGACCCTCACCGCGACCGAAGTGTTCAACCTCGGTCGATTCGGTGAGGTGAGCCTTTCGGGTGCCGGCCGGCTGTACACGCCGACCGCCGTCGCGGCCCCGGGCGCCGCCGCGCAAGCGGTGCTCGCCCAGAACAACCGCAGCCGGATCATCCTCGACGACGGCAACAGCCTTCAGAACATCGACCCGACTCGCTATCCGCAGGGCGGCCTGTCGGCCAGCAACACGCTGCGCGTCGGAGACACGTTGTCGAGTCTGACCGGCGTGATGGACTTCCGCTTCAACTTCTACCGGATCCAGCCGGTCGGCCCGATCACCTGGGATCACAGCAATCCGCGGACCGCCTCCCCGGGTTCGGTCGGAGGGAACCTGACGGTCGCATCGTTCAACGTGCTCAACCTGTTCAACGGCGACGGTCAGGGCGGGGGCTTCCCGACCTCACGCGGAGCGGAAACAGCGTTCGAGCTCCAGCGGCAGCTCGCGAAGATCGTCAGCGCGCTCACGGCGATCGACGCGGACATCGTCGGCCTGATGGAGATCGAGAATGACGCGGGGGCGAACAGCGCGCTCGCGGAGCTCGTCGCGGCCCTCAACGCGGTCATGGGCGCCGGCACGTACGCCCACGTCGATACCGGCGTCATCGGTACGGACGCGATCAAGGTCGCCCTCATCTACAAGCCCGCGGCGGCGACGCCCGTCGGAGCCTTCCAGACGATCACGTCCGCGGTCGACCCGCGCTTCATCGATACGCTCAACCGGCCCTCGCTGGCCCAGACCTTCGAGGCGGTCTTCACCGGACAGAAGCTCACGGTCGTCGTCAACCACCTGAAGTCCAAGGGCTCCGCCTGCGCCGGCGATCCCGACACCGGCGACGGTCAGGGGAACTGCAACAACACGCGGACGACAGCGGCGCAGGCGCTCGCCGACTGGCTCGCGACCGATCCGACGGGGAGCGGCGATCCCGACTTCCTGATCATCGGCGACCTCAACGCGTACACGTTCGAGGACCCGATCACGACGCTCACGACCAGCGGGTACACGAACCTCGTCGGCCAGTTCGGCGGCCTCGGCGCGTACACGTACGTCTTCCAGGGCGAGTCGGGCTATCTCGACCACGCGCTCGCCACCTCGTCTCTCGCGTCGCAGGTCACGGGCGTGACCGACTGGCACATCAACCCGGATGAGCCGACCGTGCTCGACTACAACACGAACTTCAAGAGCGTCAATCAGATCACGACCTTCTACGACCCGGGTCCGTACCGCTCCTCCGACCACGATCCCGTGATCGTCGGCTTGAGCCTCGCCACGTCCGCGGGAACGTTCGCGAACGTCGAGGGCGCTCCGGCGTGGCCGGGCGGCATCAGGACCAGAGTCAACGTCAACGGGATGAGCGGTGAGGCGAAGGGCCGCGTCATGTTCGAGGGCGCGGGCCGCCAGTACCATTCCACCCGGATCGATTCGATCGTGGCCTCCGGCTCCGACGCGACCGTCTTCGGTGCTTTCGGCTCCGTGATCTTCCGGCTCGACATCCACGACGGCGGTCGGGACGGCGAAGACACGCTGCGCCTTCGGACTTCGGATGGCTACGACTCTGGCGTGCTCACGGACGCGCGCGGCCAGCTCGTGGTGAACACAAGGTGATCTAGGACTTCGCCTTACATCCGCTGCCAGGCCACGACCGTACGATGGAGGTGACCTGGCGCTGGACCTTCCGTGCGGCGGCGTGCCTGATCCTCTTCGCGCTCGCCGCCTGCGGCGCGACCGCGGCGCCGACGCCACGGCCGAACGAGGTCCAGGTCATCGAGCCGGCCGGCAGGGAAGCGGAGTGGACCTACGCCCCCCAGGAGCTGCGCGTCGCCGCGGGCACCACGGTCACCTTCGTGAACAGAGGCAGGATGTTCCACACGATCACCTCCGACGACGAAGGACGGCCGTTCGACCTCGGGATCGAGAGCGGCAAGAGCGGAACGCTCGCATTCGATAACGTGGGTACGTTCGCGTACCACTGCGGCGTCCATCCGCAGATGAAGGGGGTCGTGCGTGTCTGTGAGGGTGCCTGCCCCTAGGCGCGTCGTGGCGGCCGCGCTCCTCCTTCTCACCGCGTGCGGTGGCGCCACCTCTCCTTCACCGGTACCGGCAACCGACGCGCCGAACTCCACCGCGGCCGCCACCGCCGCGGCGACCGCGCAGGCGAACGCGATCTCATGGACCGTGGACGCGAGCTCGACGGCGACCATCCGGGTGCGGGAGCAGCTGGTGCGACTGCCCGCGCCGAACGACGCGATCATCACCATCACCGGCGCGCGGGGCGCCTTCACGCTCAATCCCGACGGCACCTTCGCCTCCGGCTCCAAGATCAGCGTCGACATGACCACGGTCACGACCGATGACCGTCGGCGCACGGACACGATCAGGCGCGACCCGCTGGAGGTCACGCGCTTCCCCACGTCGGAGCTGGTGCCGACGAAGGCGACCGGCCTGACGTTGCCGCTGGCGCGATCGGGCGACTTCGCCTTCCAGCTGACCGGCGACCTCACCCTGCATGGCGTCACGAAGTCGGTGACGTTCGACGTCAGGGCCACTCGCACCGAAGGCAGGCTCACCGCTAACGCGACGGCGAACCCGAGCTGGAAGTTCGGCGACTTCGGCATGCGCCCGCCCAGCTCGTTCTCGGTCCTCTCGATCGTCGACGAGATCCGCATGGAGTTCGCGCTGGTCGCGAACGAGACCTAGGGCGAGCGTCCCTCCGCAGTCCGTCGGGTATTGTCCACGCGTGGCCGACTTCCGTCCCGTCGAGGCAGCGAAGGCGCGCATCCTGAGCATCCGCGCCGCTCCCGCCGGTACGGCGGCGGAGGACGCGAACGCGGAGTGGATCGAGGTCCAGGCGACGCTCGACAGCGATCTCGCGAACTGGCGACTGCAGCATCTGCGTGCGCTGTGGCGCGAAGAGGTCACACGGCCGGTCGAGTGGGAGTGGGTCTACACCTGGGGCTCACCGTTGTTCGTGCGCGCGGGGGAGATCTACCGGATCCACTCGGGCTCGCGCATGCGCGCCGCGACGCACCCGCTCGCGGACGATCTCGTTGGAGGCCGTAAGCACGTCTATGTGGCCGGGCCGGTCGCGGCGGCCCGCGTCCTGTGGCAGCGCGGCGACTACGCGCGCCTGCTCGACGCTTTTGGAACGGTCATCGACGAGATCGTGGTGTGGCCGACCGAGGACGCCCCGCAGAAGACCGAACAACCCGCTTCGCCGCACTAGCGCGCGGCGTCGCGCTCGCGGGGGCCTTTCGTTCCGGGCGGTACTGCTTCGTCTGGACCGCGATCTTGCGGATCAGGTCCTCCAGGACGGTGACGCCGATCCCCGGCCCGGTCGGCACGAGCATCGTGCCGTCCGGCTGCACGGTGAAGGGCTCGCCGATGATCTCCGTCGCGAAGTACCGCTCTGACGCGGACACGTCCCCCGGCAGGCTGAAGTTCGGCAACGACGCGAGATGCACGTTGTGCGCTCGGCCGATGCCCATCTCGAGCATGCCCCCGCACCAGACCGGAACGCGCGCGTCGCGGCACACATCGTGGACACGCCGTGCCGACGTCAGACCACCGACCCGCCCAGCCTTGATGTTGATGACCCCCGTCGCGCCGAGCTCGATCGCCTTGCGCGCGTCGTCCCCGGAGTGGATCGACTCATCCAGGCAGATCGGCGTCGTGATCTCGCGCTGCAGCGCCGCGTGGTCGACGATGTCGTCGTAGGCAAGCGGCTGCTCGATCATCGTCGGCGTGTACGCATCGATGCGCTTGAAGAGCGGCGCGTCCGCCAGCGTGTACGCGGAGTTCGCGTCGAGCATGAACGGCAGGTCCGGGAACGCGCTGCGGATCGCCTCGGCGACGGAGCCGTCCCAACCGGGCTTGATCTTCACCTTGACGCGCTGGTAGCCCGCCGCGAGCTCGCGGCGGATGGTCTCGAGGAGCTCCTCGATCGACGGCTGTATCCCGATCGCGACGCCGCACAGGATCCGGTCGCGGGTGCCGCCGAGCAGCTTTGACAGCGAGCGGCCGTCGCGCTTTGCGAAGAGATCCCAGACCGCCATCTCGAGCGTGGCCTTTGCCATCCGATGCTCGCGGACCCACGACAGGAGCCGCTCGGTGTCCTCGGGCTGGTGGAGGTCGGCCGCGAGCACGGCGGGGACGATGATCTCGTCGAGCGCGTACCAGACGGTCTTTGGCGTCTCGCCGGAGTACCACGGCAGCTCCGGCGCGACGCTCTCGCCCCAGCCGACGGCGCCTTCCGACTCGACCCGCGCGATGACGCGCGTCTGATGCGTTTCGCGCGAGCCGCTCGTCTCGTACGCGTGCCTCAGCGGAAGGCGCAACACGAACAGCTCGACTCTCTCTATACGCAAATCGTGTCCTCTCGTCCGGACGGGCCCGGCTCCGTCCGTGCCCTAATCATCGGTGTCAACGACCTCTCCCCGCCGTGGCTGCGGGACGAGGAGGTACGCGCCGCGACCGTCCGCCGCGCGCAGGAATTCGACCGCCGCATAGCCGCGCGCGAACGCGGGTTCGATCGCCTCGCGGACCGCCAGGCGCCAGGCCAGCGCGGCCTCCGGGTCGCGTGCCTTCAGCTCCTGGAAGTGAGCTGGTACTTCGAGCAGCAGATGCGTCTCGTCGCCGGCAGGCCGTACCTTCCCGGGGCGCTCGCCGTCGGCGCGGAGGGTGTACGCGATGCCCTCGCGCTCGGCCTCCTCGAGCGAGGGCGCGCGGTCGTCCCCCTTCAAACGCTTGTACGTACGGTCGTGGCCGATGGGCCACTCGACGTAGATGCGGTCCGATGGCAGGCCGGCGTTGAGCTTGTCGGGCATCGGGCCGTAGAAGTCGCGGTGGTACTCGCGGGTGAATGCGCCGAGCTTTGCGAAGTTGAACACGGCGTTGCGCGCTTCGAGCGGATCCATCGTCCAACCGATGACCTCGATGCCCTGATCGAGGCAGTGATCGCGCTGTGCCTCCTTGAGGGCCTTCGCCAGGCCGCTCCCGCGATACGCCTCGCGCACGGCGAGCATGTGGGAGTGATGACGGAAGTGGTAGTCGTAGATGCCAACGAACCCGAAGACGAAGCCGGCCGGGCGCGGGTCGCCGTCGGCGAAGCCCAGGCCGACGAAGCCCCCGTTGTGAGCGACCGCCAGGAGCAGCTGCGGGGGCACGACGACATCGCCGCTCCACACCTCCTGCTGGATCGGCACCGTGGCCGTACAGGCGCTGATGTCGCGCGCGGTCTCGATCCGGAACGACACAGATGCGAAGTATCGCCGGGGCGGCTACCATCCCGCCGTCATGCCCGTCAGCACCGACTTCCTGAAGAGAGTCTCCTGGTTCGAGGATCTCGACCAGAAGTCGCTCGACGCGATCGCGAACGCGGCCGTGGAGCAGCGCTACCAACCCGGCCAGGAGATCGTGCGGCAGGGCGACACCGGAGTTGGCGCGTTCTTCATCCGCTCGGGCAAGGTCGACATCATCCAGGAGAAGGGCGGCAAAGAGGTCAAGCTCGCGACGCTCGGTCCGGGTGACGTCTTCGGAGAGATGGCGCTCCTGGATGAGTTCCCGCGTTCCGCGAGCGCCCGGGCGGCCGAGCCCACGACCGCGCTCGGCCTCCAGCGCTGGCACTTCCGAGGGATCCTCGAGAGCCATCCGCAGATCGCGGTGGCCCTGCTGCCGATCCTGACGCGCCGCATACGCAACGCCGAGAGCCAGCATCCCGAGGTCAGCGCCCGGCACTGAGCCGGCGAGCCTCAGCGCGCTTCGGAGAAGGTCAGCGTGTACGTGCCCGTCGTATCCGCGCCGCGCGCCGCGCGCACGCGGATGAAGTAGGCGCCCGGATCGCGAGCGACGTAGTCCACCCGCGCGACGCGGTCGGCGCCGGTGTTGACCTCCGGCTCGACCTCGGTGCCTGAGGCATCGAAGACCGTGAGCGCACCGCTCGGGAGCGTCTCGGCGCGGAGCGCCACGGCGATGGTCGTGTTGGCGGGGACCATGACGCGGAAGAAGTCGACGTCGCCCGCGGGCGCGATCGTTCCGTCGTACGTGCCTGCCTCGATCGCAGCCGCGGTCGCCGGGGTGTTGCCGTAGTCGTCCGCGACCGCCGCCGCCGTCGGCTGTGCCGTCGGTGCGACGGTCGGTGCGGCGGTCGGCGCGACCGTCGGCGCGGTGGTCGGCGCGACCGTCGGCGCGACCGTCGGCACCGCGATCCGCTGAGCGGTGCGCAGCGGCACGTTCGTGCGATCGAGACCGGCGCCGCGTTCGTTCCCGCCACGGAGCGCGAGGACCGCGACCACGAGCACGAGGATCCCGGGCACGAGCGCGCGGCGCCAGGGGAATCCGCCGCCGGCCCGTGGTGCGGTGAGGACCGCCGCCGCGGCGCCGCCACCGGCCGCGATCGGGACGATCGCCGGCGCGCCCTGCGGCGCTGGTGGTGGGGGCTGGACGCGCGCGACCGGACTCACGAGATCGGACGGCGACACGAATGGAGAGGCCGACGCGGTGCCGGCCGATGATGCGACGACCGGCGGCTGCGACGGGCTGGTGCCCGGTGCGGCGAACGCCGTCGCGGCCGGCGACGTCGGTGGCACCGAGTACTGCGACCCCGCGAGCGCGCGGACGAAGTCGCCCGACCGCGGGAAGCGGTCTTCGGGCTTCTTCGCGAGCGCGCGGATGAGCGCGGCTTCGACGCCGGGTGGGAGCACGACGCCGAGCTGGCTCGGGAGCGGCACCGGTTTGTTCACGTGCGCCATCAGCGCGGAGAGCGGATTGTCGGATGGGAACGGATGGCGGCCGACGAGCATCTGGTAGGCGATGATCCCGAGCGCGTACTGGTCCGCGGCGGGGCCCGCGGCCTCGGCGCCGCCGGCGAGCTCGGGCGCCATGTAGTCCGCCGTGCCCATGAGCGATCCGGCCTGCGTCATGCCCGAACCGGGTCCGACGATCTTCGCCAGACCGAAGTCGGTGAGGACCGGGGTCCCGTCGCGTCCGAGGAGCACGTTCTGCGGCTTGATGTCGCGGTGGACGATGCCGCGCGAGTGCGCGTAGTCGAGCGCGCCGGCGAGCGGGCCGACGATCCCGAGCGTGTAGTCGAGCGGCAGCGGGGCGCCGAGCTGATCGGCAAGGGTCCCACCGTCGATGTAGTCCGAGACGAGGAAGGCGACGTCGCCCTCCTGCGTGAAGTCGAAGGCTGTGACGATGTTCGGATGGCGGAGCTTGCCGATCGCGCGGGCCTCCAGCGCGAACCGCTCCCCGAACGCAGGATCGCCGGCGGTCTGCGGCGGGAGAACCTTGATCGCGACGTAACGGCCGAGAGACGTCTGATACGCCTTGTACACGGAGCCCATCCCGCCGGCGCCGATCTTCTCGACGATCTGGTAGCTGCCGAGCGTGTTGCCGGGCTGCAGGCTCACTGGTCGATCCCCTCCACCCGGTAGGCCTCGACCGGGGTCTTCCGTCCTCTCAGTTCCAACGCGCCGAGGGCCGTCGTCCGTACGCCCTCGCCGGCCTCCGCGAGCGCCGCGGCCGAGCAGACCACCTCGCCCTCCCTGGCCTGGCCCTGGAGTCGAGCGGCGACGTTGACCGTGTCCCCGATCGCCGTGAAGTTCTGGTACTCCTCGCTGCCGAGGTTCCCGACCATCGCCTCGCCGGTGTGCACGCCGATGCCGTAGCTCAGCTCGTTCCCGACCTCGCCCGCCGCGTCGCGCATCGCGAGCGCGCCGAGGAGCGCACGGCGCACGTGATCGGCCTGCGGGGCCGGCGCGTTCCACAGGGCGAGGACCGCGTCGCCCGCGAAGCGATCGATCGTTCCACCGGTCGCGCGGATCGCTTTCGCGGCTGCGCCGTGGTACCGAAGCAGCATCGAGACGACGCGATCGGGAGGAAGCTGCTCGGCGATCGTCGTGTAGCCGCGCACGTCCGCGTGGAGCACGCTCACGGTCTGTGTCTGGCCGCCGACGTCGACGAACGACGGCCGCGCATCGACCATCTCGGCGACGTTCTCGCCAAGGTAGCGTCGCAGCGCGTCGCGGAGCCGGACCTGCTGATCGGCGAGAGCCTCGAGCTTCGGCGACGAGATGTCCTCGTCCGCGACGAACACGATGCCGCTCACGCCGCCACGCGCGTCCTTCAGCGGCCCCGCGGTGGCACGCAGCTTCGCGCGCCGGCCCCCCGGCAGCGTTGCCTCGATCGGATGCGGCTCACCCTCGGCGCCGCCTCGCAGCATCAGCTTGAAGACGCGCTGCGAGAGCGACTCTCCGAAAACGGCCGTGTAGCTCTTGCCGAGCGCGTCGGCCTCCGTCGTCGACAGGAGCCGCTCGGCGTTGCGGTTCAGCGACCGGATGCGCCCGTCGGTGTCGAGCAGCACGACGGAGGACGGGTTGAACTGCAGCAGCGCGAAGCTGAGACCCGGTGCATGCCGATCGGTGTCCACGCCGGTCAGTCTCAGGAGTCCTTGGTACCCCCACAAGCCCCACGGAAGGGGGATGACGGTACGCTTCCGCCGTGCCGCGGCTGGTGGAGTGCGTGCCGAACGTCAGCGAGGGCCGGCGGCGCGACGTGATCGGCAGGCTGGCGAAGTCCATCGGCGACGTCCCCGGGGTCCGGCTTCTCGACCAGACCAGCGACGTCGACCACAACCGCTCCGTATTCACCTTCGCCGGCGACGCTGAAGCCGTCACCGCGGCCGCGCACGCCCTCGTTACCGCCGCCTACCTCGAGATCGACATGCGCTCGCACAAGGGGGAGCACCCGCGGCTCGGCGCCGTCGACGTCGTGCCGTTCGTGCCGCTGGCCGGCGTGACGATGGAGGAGTGCGTCGCGCTGGCGCACGCCTTCGGACGCGAGGTCGCCGAGCGTCACAAGGTCCCGGTCTACTTTTACGCGCGCGCGGCGACGCGGCCTGAGCGGGTCCGCCTGCCCGACATCCGCAGGCCGCAGTACGAGGGTCTTGCGGACGCGCTCGCGACGACGCATGTCCCCGACGCCGGACCCGCGGCCCTGCACGCGAGGGCCGGAGCGATCGTGGTCGGCGCGCGCCCGCCGCTCATCGCCTTCAACATCGAGCTCGACACGGCAGACGTGAAGGTCGCGAAGCGCATCGCCAAGGAGATCCGCGAATCCTCGGGCGGGCTGCCCGCGGTCCAGGCGCTCGGGTTCGAGCTCACCGATCCGCCGCGTTCGCAGGTGTCGATGAACCTGCTCGACACCTCGCAGACGTCGCTCGCCGCCGTCTGGGCCGAAGTCGAGAGGCGAGCAACGGCGGCCGGCGTCCGCATCCTCCGTGGCGAGCTGATCGGGCTGCTCCCGCTCGACGCCGCTCTGCAAGTCACGGCGAGCGCGCTGAAGCTCGAGAGCTTCGATCGCATGCGTGTCATTGAATCGCACTTCCTCGAGTGATGTGCGCCGCGGTCCGCGTGGTCACATAAACCCGTGGAAGCGGATCTGGTCATCAGGCGGTCGCGCCTTCTCACGTTGGCGCCGCTTAAAGATGAGCGGCCTCGAGTCGGACCGTCCGCCGGCGACGTTGGGGCTACTGAGGATGGGTGGCTCGCCTGTCGGGACGGCGTCGTCGTCGCTACCGGTCGAGGTGATGTGTGGCAGGACCTCCAGCGCACGCCGGACGCGGTCGAGGTCGATGCCGAAGGGCGTGTGGTGATGCCGGGGTTCGTCGACGCGCACACCCACCTCTGTTACGCGGGGCAGCGCTGGGACGAGTTCGTCACGCGCAGGAGCGGCGCGGACTACCTCGCGGTGCTCGAGCGAGGCGGCGGCATACACGCGACCGTGCGCGCGACGCGGGACTCCGGCGACGACCAGCTCCTCGCTCTCCTGCGGCGACGGCTGGCGCGCGCGACGGCGCTCGGCACGACCACGATCGAGGTGAAGAGCGGCTACGGCCTCGAGCCCGGCGAAGAGCTGCGCCAGCTGCGCGTGATCGCGACGGCGGCGAAGGAGTCGCGCATCGATGTCTCGGTCACCTATCTCGCGCTCCACGCGCTGCCCGCCGCGCGCGCCGACGACCGCGGCGGCTTCGTTCGTGACGCCGCGCACGCCGTACGCGCCGTCGCGGACGAGGGCCTTGCGGAGTCGGTCGACGCGTTCGTCGAGAACGGTGTCTTCGACACGGACGACGTGCGGCCGCTGGCGAAGGCCGCGCGCGAGGCCGGTCTCGCGCTCACGCTGCACGCCGACCAGCTGAACGACGTCGGCGCGACCGCGTTCGCCGCTCGTGCTCGGGCGCGCTCGGCCGACCACGTCGCGAACGCGTCGGCCGAGGGCCTGCGCGCGCTCGCCCGCGCGGCGATCCCCGCCGTGCTGCTGCCGGGCAGCGCGTTCTTCGTCGGCTACGCCGCGCCCGACGCGAGGCGGTTCCTGGCGGCCGACGTCCCTATCGCCGTGGCCACCGATCACAATCCCGGCACGTCGCCGCTCGAGGGGATGCCGACCGCCATCGCGCTCGGCGTCGTCTTGTGCGGCCTCACGCCGCACGAGGCCATCGTGGCCGCGACCATCAACGGCGCCCACGCGCTGGGCCGCGGCGGGCGCACCGGCGCGCTGGTCAAGGGACGCCGAGCGGACATCCTGGTCCTCGA
>DATKCP010000138.1:0-20070 GCA_035513115.1 Candidatus Limnocylindria bacterium
CCGGCCAGCGTGGCGAGGTGCCTCGCGAAGTTCTCGAGGATCTCCGTGTAACCCTGTCGCTCCTGCTCCTCGCTCATCGCCATCTCCACGGTCAGGGTCAACCTGGTCTTGCCGGCGACATCCTCGAACGTCGCGGTCATCACCCGGCCGTCACTGATGGCCTGGACGATGCGCTCGTTTCTCGTGATCTCGCGGTACGTTCCGTCGAAGACAAAACCTTCGTGGCTGTGGTCGGCCGGGCCCATGCCGATGCGGAACGCGCCGCCGGGGCGGACGTCGGTCTCCGCGAACGGCGATTCCCAGTCCTTCGCGAACATCCACTTCACGATGTGCTTTGGATCGGTGTACGCCGTCCAGACGAGCTCGCGCGGCGCGTCGAACACGCGAGAGAGCGTGAGGACGCGATCCGTCACGCTCACGGTGCTGCCGCCCGCGCCGCGTGCCAGAAGCTCGTCGAGCTTCTCGAAGCTCTCGCGAAGGCCCTCGGCCGCACCAAGCTCGATCAGCGCCTCGTAGTCCGCCACGGTCTCGGCGGTCTGATGGATGGTGAGCCTGGTCCTGTTGCCCTGCGCTTCGAAGAGCACGGTCACCAGCAGCGGCGGAGGGACATCGCCCTCGCCCGCGAAGGTGAAGACCAGACGCTCGTTCGGCACGACCTCGCGGAACACTCCCTTGCCGGGCATGACCTCACCGTTGAACGGCGGACCGTCGGGTCCCTTCATGTCGATGCGGAAGACGCCGCCCGGCCGCGGATCGAGCTCGCAGACCGGCGCGGTGAAGTCCTTCGGCGGGAACCACTGGGCCATCAGCTTGGGATCGGTCCACGCCTGGTAGACGAGCTCCCGCGGAGCGTCGAAGACGCGGGTGACGACGAGGGTCCGCTCCGGCGCGGCGACGTTACTTCCTGCGGCCACTGTTCTTTTCCTCCCCTTGCAGTTCGCGAAGATGCTCGTCGAGGCGATCGAGACTCTGCTCCCAGAAGATGCGGTACCGCTCCACCCAGCCGGCGGCTTCCTCGAGTCGCTGCGCCTTCAGCCGGCAGGGCCGCCACTGGGCCTCGCGACCGCGCGCGATGAGACCGGCGCGCTCGAGCACTTTCAGGTGCTTCGAGACCGCGGGGAGCGTCATGTCGAACGGCTTGGCCAGCTCGGTGACCGACGCCTCGCCCCTGGCGAGTCGCGCCAGGATCGCGCGACGCGTCGGATCGGCGAGCGCCCCGAAGGTGACGCTGAGGTTGTCGGCGGGCATCTCTTCTACTGCACCTTCCGGTTAAATAACTACATGGTTTAATACATCCTGGCCGGAGCCATGTCAAGCACTGGGTTGCCGTGGGCGGGCGTTAGCCTGAGTTACCGGTGTTCCGCAACATTTCGCGCCGATCCGTGCTCATCTCGGCGCTGTCGGCGCTGCTCGTAGCTGCCTGCGCTCCGGCCGCGACCGCACCGGGCCCAGGTCCGAGCGGGACGGCGTCGGGCGGAGCGTCCGCGACGCCGGTGGCCACCCCGCTACCGATCGCGGTCAGCGAAGCGAAGTACGGGCTGCTGTCGGTCCGCACGCTCCCCGGCGCCCGCTGCGAGGCGACGCTGCGGGTCCCGGCCGGCGTGTACGGCGACCCCCCACCGGACGCGCTTCCCGGGCAGAGCGCCGGTGCGGACGGATTCGTCACGTGGACGTACTCCGCCCCACGCGTGCCCTCGGGGACCGCGGGCTACTCGGTGCACTGCCAGGGTGACGCCGCGAGCGAGGTGAGGACCGGCAACTTCACGATCCCCACGCATCCGATCGTCGCGTCGTCGCTGAGGGTCCGGGTCACCACCGACACGCCGCAGCACGAGCAGGTCGACCAGGATCCATCCCTCGTCGCACTGCGCGACGCGACGCTCGCGAGGCTCAAGGCGACACTGGCGGCGGAGTGGAAGTCGGCGACGCGAGGCATGGGTTCGCTGGAGATCACCGACAGCTCGACCGACATCACGATCTTCGTCATCGCGGCACGCGGCACGTCCGTCCACCGAACGTCGCTGGGAGACGATTCGCAGGACATCCTGGTCTACGTGTCGGACGAGCGCGGGTGTCTCGCGGCCCCGCCGTTCTCCTGCCCGCGGAACGTGGAGAACAACGTCGCCGTCGCCCTCCACGAGCTCGGTCACATCTGGTGCTGCCACGGCCCCGAAGCGACCGACGGAGGGCACTGGACCGAGAAACAGCAAAGCCCCGGGCTCTACGGCGTCGACAAGTACGGCCTCATGAACGAGCCCGTCCTCTGCACCCAGTTCGGCACGATCCTGAGCTGTCCCAATCGCTTCAGCGACCGGGAGATGGTCGCCCTCGGGTTCACGAACTTTCCTCCGCCCGCGCCGGATCCATGCATCACGCAGAGCCTGTCGCTCCGGTCGCAGATCAACACGATCGAGGCGCAGCTCGTGAGCCTCGGTGCTCAGATCAAGGCGATCGAAACGCAGTACCCCGGCGGCGTGCCGAGCGCGATCTACAGCGACTACCTGTCGCTCGTATCCCAGTACAACGCGCTCGTCGTGCGTCAGAACGCGCTCGTCGCTCAGCTGAACGCCCTGCCGTGCGACTCGTCGTAAGGCGCGCGACCGCGCTATAGTCCGGCCGCGAAATGAGGAAGGCGGGCGGCGCCGTCGCGCTCGTGGGAGCGGTGCTCGTGCTGACGTCGAGCTTCGCCGGCTGGGAGGAAGCGACCGGCAGTCTCGGCACGTCGAGCAGCCCGTCGCGCACGGGGAGCCTCGCGCAGAACCTCAGCTTCAGACCGAGCACGTCGGTGAGCACGGAGTCCATCGACGCGTTCGGTCCGTATCTCCCGCTCATCCTCGTCGTCGTCGCCCTGCTCGCCTACGCCGCGTACGCCTCGCTGCGGAGCGGCGCCCTGCCGGCGCGCGCGTGGCAGGCCGCGGCCGCCGCGGCCGCGGCGTCGCTCGTTCTCGGAGTGGTCTTCGTCATCGCCATGCTCGCCGCCGATCCATCCGACTGGTGGCTCGACACGGGATTCTTCGCGGGCCTCGCCGCGGGGATCGTCGCCGCCGTGCTGCTGCGCCGGGAAGGCCAGCCGGTGGCGGGCGCCGTGCCCCTGCGCGACTAGAGCGCGAACTCTCCCGGCGCGACGCGCTCGCGCCCGCGCAGGTAGGGCCGCACGACCTTCGGGATGGCGAGCGAACCGTCCTGCTGCTGGTAGTTCTCGATGATCGCGATCATGAGGCGCGGGAGCGCGACGCCCGACGCGTTGAGGATGTGCGGGTGCTCCGACCGCGCGCCGGCGTCACGCTTGAAGCGGATGCCACCGCGGTCGGCCTGCAGCGAGCCGCCGTCGCTGGTCGACGACACCTCGAGCCACTCGCCCACGCCGGGGCCCCAGGTCTCCACGTCATACCCCTTCATCGCCACGAAGCCAAGGTCGCCCGCGCAGCGCTCGACGACGCGCACCGGCAGCTCCAGCTTCTCGATGACGTCGACCGCGAGCTGCGTGAGCCGATCCAGCTCCGCCGGCGAGGCCTCGGGCAGCGTGAAGCACACCATCTCGACCTTGTCGAACTGGTGGCCTCGCTTGATGCCACGCACGTCGCGGCCGGCGCTCATCTTCTCCCGCCGAAAGCACGCCGTGTACGCGACGTAGCGCAGCGGAAGCCGCTCGAGCGGGAGCGTCTCGTCCCGATGCTGCGAGATCAGCTGCGTCTCGGCGGTCGGGATGAGCCAGACGTCGTCATCGTCGTCGCGGTACAGGTTCTCGTCGAAGTGCGGCAGATGCGCGGACGTGATCAGCGTCTCCCTGCGCGTCACGAAGGGTGGATAGATCTCGGTGAATCCCGCGTCGATCTTGAGATCGATCATCCACGCGATGAGGGCGCGCTGCAGCGCCGCGCCCGCGCCGCGGAGGTTGTAGAAGCGGGACCCGGAGAGCTTCGCCCCGCGTGGGATGTCGAGGATCCCGAGCGCCTCTCCGATCTCCCAATGCGGCTTCGCGGGAAAGCCCAGCTCGCGCCTCTGGTCCTCGCGCACGACGCGGTTGTCGTGCTCGTCCTTCCCGGGCGGCACGCCGGGCGCGACGTCGTTCGGGATCCAGAGCGCGAGCTCGTCTCGCTCGGCCTCGAGCGGGCCGAGCCTCGAGTCGATCTCCTTGATCTGCTCCCCCACCTCCCGCATGCGGGCCTTCACGGTGTCCGCCGGTGGACCGCCCCTGCTCGCCTTGTTCCGCTCGGCCTGGAGCAGCTCCTTCCTGGCCCGCAGCTCGCGGCTCTGCTTGTCGAGCTCCACGATCCGGTCCAGGGGCGCGTCGAAGTGACGCGCCACGAGCATCGCGCGAACGCCGTCGGGGTCTTCGCGGACGCGCTGGAGGCGGTTCATGAGCGTGTCATTATCCGCGTTCATGTTCCACGTCGTTCTCGTCGCGTTCGAAGGTCCGGACCGCTATTCGTTCGTCGGCGGTCTCGCGACGCGGATGATCGACCTCTCCGGCGCCCTGCTCGACCGCGGCCACCGCGTGCATCACCTTTTCGTCGGCGATCCGTCGCTCCCCACGCGCGAGGAACGCGACGACGGGCGGCTCGTACTCGAGCGCTGGTGCCAGTGGATCAGCCGGTACCACCCGCGCGACGTGTATGACGGCGAGGAGGGCAAGTACCTCGACTTCTCGCGCACCGTACCGCCGCATCTCGCGAACCTTGTCCTCCGCCCGGCCGCGGATCGCGGCGAGCGCAGCGTGGTGCTCTTCGAGGACTGGCAGACCGCCGCGTCCGCGATCGCCACGGCCACGCTGCTGTCCGCCCGTGGCGATCGATCCGCCGCGCTCTTCTGGAATGCCAACAACACGTACGGCTTCGGCCGGATCGACTTCCCGCTGCTGCGGCGCGCCGCGTCCATCACGACGATCTCGCGCTACATGCGCATGGAGCTCGCCAAGGTCGACGTCGAGGCCGCCGTGCTCCCGAACGGCATCGCCGAGCGCTACCTGAGGCCGCAGGCGCCGAGCGACGTGAGCGCGCTGCGCACGGCGTTCGGCGAGCGGCCGACGTTCGTGAAGGTCGCGCGCTTCGACGTCGACAAGCGCTGGCTGTGGGCGATCGACGCCATCGCCACGCTGCGCGATGCCGGCATGCGACCACGCTTCATCATGCGCGGCAGCCGCAGCCCGTACGCGGACGTCGTCGGAGCGCGCATCCGCGCGCGCGGGCTGGGCATGGAGCGTCTCGTGCTGCCGCAGACGGCGACGCCGCGTGAGCTCGCCGGCGCGATCGCGACGACGAACGCCGAGGTCGTCTTCCTCGACTTCTTCATCGCGGAGCGGGCGCTGCGCGCGCTGTACGCCTCCGCCGAGGGCGTGCTCGCGAACTCGGAGAAGGAGCCGTTCGGCCTCGTGGGCCTCGAGGTCATGGCCTCGGGCGGAATCGCCTACCTGGGCCGCACCGGAGAGGACTACGCCGTGCCGTTCGGGAACGCGGTCGTCGTCCAGAGCGACGACCCCCGCGAACTGCTCACGGCCTACATGATGCTGCGCGAGCGGCCGGAGCTGGCACGGTCCATCCGCACCGAGGGACGCGCGACCGCGAAGCGTTTCGCCTGGCCGCGCATCCTCGAGGGCTACGAGTCCGTCTGGGAGACCGCGTTCGCGTTGACCGGCTAGACCCGCTCGAACAGCTCGTACTGCACGGCGCGTCGGATTGCCCAGGGGTCGTTCTCCCAGCGTCGGCGTCCTTTGGCATCGACCGTCCACCGGACGCGGCGCGCGAATCGCGCATGGTCCTCGAGGTAACGCTCCAGCTCCGGGCGGCCCTCGAAGAGCACGCGGTGCCAGAAGCGGCCGGCACGCAGCGAGCGGAACCATCCGCCCCCGGCCGCGGTCGCGATCGCCCGGTCCGAGGCCCGGTCGTCATCGAGCGCCACGCGGGACGTCGCGATGACCCCGGCTCGCAAGTACCTTCCGGCCTTCGTCCGACGCTCCGCGTACGCGGGGACGCGCGAGTCAGGCCGTGCGTCGATGAGGAGGCCGCGCGGCCGCAGGATCCGGTGCGCTTCCGTCAGGGCATCGACCATGCCCCCTCGCGGGACGCATCAGAGCGTCCACGAGAGGACCACGACGTCGAAGTGCTCGTCGGCGAACGGCAGCTCCTGAGCCACGCCGACTTTGAACGTCGCATTCGCGGCGCCCAGCTCGCGCGCCTTCGCGCGCGCAAGGCGGATCGCTCCCGGATCCGGATCGACGCCGACGACCTCCGACGCGTACGGCGCGCACCCGAGCGCCATGCGCCCGTCTCCACAGCCGATGTCGATCACGCGCTTGCGACGGATCAGACCGAGACCGCCGTATTCTCGGAGCTCATCCACCGGCGGGGGTCGCAGCAGCGACGAGATCGGCGGCAGGAGCCGGCCGACCGCGCTCGTACTCGTGACCATGACGACCGGGGACGATAGCGGAGGAGGCTGTTCGATGGATCGGAGCCACGACAGGGAGACCGACGCCGAGCGTGAGCGCCTGCGCTCGCTCGTCGCGCGGCTCAGCGACGAGGAGCTGAGCCGGCCCATGCCCGGCGGCTGGACCGTGTCGGCGGTGCTGGCACACGTCGGCTACTGGGATACGCGAGCGATCTACTTCCTCGACAGGTGGGGCCCGAGTGGCGAGCCCTCGACCTACGAGCCCGAGGATGCCGACGCCGCGAACGAGTCCGCTAAACCGCTCTGTCTCGCGCTACCGCCGCGGATCGCGGCACAGCTCGCGCTTCGGCTCGCCGAGGAGGCCGACGGGAAGGTGAAGGCGCTGAGCGATGCGATGCTGGCGAAGATCCGGGCGAAGGGGAACCCGCCGTTCAACCTCTCGCGCGCGATCCACCGCAAGGAGCACCTGGACGACATCGAGCGCGCGTTGGGCGCCTGAGTGACGGCGTCTAAAGGAGCGCTGAGAGTGGGGCGTCAGCGCATCGGACCGGACGCCGCGGCGTGAACACTGGATCGCCGCGCCAACACCGCGACCAGCGCGACGAGACCGACGATCGCCGCGAGTGAACCGAGCAGGAACATCATCCACGACACGTTCCGGGCAACCGACGTGTACGACTCCGCGCTGAAGATCCAGAACTCTCCGACATTGCCTACGAGCATCATCACCGATCCCACTGCTCCGGCCACGGCGACGCGTCGCCACGCGCGATCGCGGACGAGCAGCGTCCATCCCGCGGCGTGAACGAGCAGTGGCACCGAGGCGAGCCGATTCGCGCGCTCGTACGCGACGTACTCCTCCGTACCCGGTGGTCCCCAGCCGACCGATCCCAGGTAGCCGAAGAAGTACCAGAGCGCGGCCGCGAAACCGCCGATCGCGAGGATGCCACCGAGACGAGTCAGGTTCGTTCTTCGCTAGCCGTACTGCTCGCGGGCGCCGGGCAGCATCGCGCCGCCGCGCCCCTCGACGGCCGCGAGACGATTCTCGTCCATGAGTGAGGTCCGGATGTCCTCCGGAGGCTCGGCGCCGGCGTACCACCAGACGACCTCGAGGTTCGCGCGGAAGAGCGCGTCGAACACGCCGTCCTCGGGACCCGAGTTTCGGCTTGAGTACCACCAGAACCAGTCGCTGCCCTCGGCGACCATGAGCGGCAGGCGCACGCTCTTGGGCATGTAGCGCAGCGCGCCCCACTGCTCCTGCGCGAAGCGGCGCGTGCGCTCGAGAGCGCTCCACGCTTTCGCGTGCGCCGGCTCTCCGATCCACACGCCGAGCGTCGCGTCGATCCACGAGCCCGTGTGCAGGTTGGGAAGCTCGATGTTCGCGGGCGTCCGGTCCAGGAACTCGCTGACGCGCACGGTCTCGAAGCGCTCATCCGCCTGCAGCGTCCCGTACAGCGAGCGCAGGAAGTCGTTCCCGTTGTTCGGGTACTGCTCCCAGGCGTTCTCGCCGTCGAGGATGATCGTCGCGAGGTAGGGGCCGCCGTCGTCGGGCAGTCGCTCCCGCGCGCGCTCGAGCTTCCAGATCAGGTCGCCGACCGCGTCGTGCGGGGACATGTCGCCGTAGAGGAAGCCGATGCGGTCTGAGATCTCCCGGTCGCGGAAGATCGCGGTACCGCCGCCCGGTATCCGGTACGGCCGGTAGAGCAGCTGCGGCTCGAGGAGTCCGCCGACGTCGTCGCGCTTGAACTCCGTGCCGATCGACCGCGCGAGCACGGCCTCGTCCGAAGCGAACCAGTCGAGACCGGCTTTGAAGATCGCGCTCGCCGCCTCCGGCGAGATGGAGCCCTCGGACGGCCACATGCCCCGAGGCTTCTTGCCGAATGCGCGCTCGTGCGAGGCCACGGCCTCCTCGATCTGGAACGCGGCGTCGTCCGGATAGGCGAACGGCGGGTCCGGGATGATCGCGTTCGGGTCGCCGCGCAGTGCGCTGCGGTTGTCGATGATCAGCGGCAGGATCGGGTGGTAATACGGCGTCGTCACGATCTCGACCTGCCCGTCGTGCTCCAGCCGGTGATAGAGGTGCGGGACACCCGAGGCCATCATCCGCTGACGTCCGATGACGTAACGAACGTCCTCGCGCGTGTAGCGCTTCCCCTTGCGGCGCAGCTCCTCGAGACGGGAGTCGCCCGCGATGTCATCCGGGTCGATCCACGCGAGGTTGAACCACAGGGCGAGATCGATGAAGTAATCGTCCGAGAGCAGCTCGGGGCGATCGCGCGTCGCCATGCCGAGCTGGAGCAGACGCCGGTACTCGTCGTGCCGATGGATCACGTTCCCGTGATGGATGGAGAAGAAGCGGCGGAGCATGTGCTCCCTCTCCTCCCCTGTCAGCGTGCCGTCCACGGTCCGCATCGTCACCCGCGTGTCCTCGTCGTCCGCGCCCTGGGCGTAGTCCTCGAGCTGGTCGCGCAGGCTCGGGACCATCGTCAGGTGCGCCTTCACGCCGGGGAACTCCTGGAGGAGCCGCGCCATGTGGAGGTAGTCCTTCGAGGCGTGCAGCCGCACCCAGGGAAGGACGAACTCGCTCGTCTGCGGATGCCGGTAGTAGGGCTGATGCATGTGCCAGATGATCGCGACGGGAAGCTTGCCGTTCACCGCGCGCTCACGGCCTCATCGAGACGCCGGCGCACGAAGTCCTCCGCGAGCGTCGTGAGGAGCCAGCCCGCCTTCGGCCCGCTCGGCCGGCCGAGGAACGCCTGATAGATCGCGCTGAACGCCTCGCGGGACGGTTTGCCGTCCACGCCGACGAGGCCGACGCGTTTCGCGGTCTCGTACAGCTCGTACTGCAGCGCCTCGGGATCGTGGACCTTGCCGATCAGCTCCGTCACGGCCCCCAGGTACAGACGCTGCGCGTCCGAAAGCGAGAGGTCCGGCGGCAGCTCGGGCAGCACGCTGAAGCGCGCGTCGTCGGGCGCCCAGCGGTCGAGCCAGACGCGCGCGAGCGCGATCCGCCGTTCCAGATCGCTTCGCTCCGCCGCGGTCAGCGGTGCGTCCTTGCGCCGCTCGGCCTCCCTCAGCGGCTCGACGCTCGGGATCTGTAGCCAGTCGGCGACGATCGTGAACCGGACGCGGAAGCCGGGTGGCGCGGGATCTTCAGCGACCTGCGAGAGGGACCAGATCTTGGCCTGGTCGCTCTCCGGCTCTGTCGTGAATGCGTCCGCGCAGCGGTCGTACTCGTCCATGAGCTTGGGCAGGGTGAGGCCGGCGGGATCGAACTCGACGTGCCGCTTGGGATGCGTGCGGAGCATCAGGAAGCGCACGAGCTCCGGCGGGTACACCTTGACGAGATCGGTGGCGGATGCGCCGAGCCCCTTGGACGTCGCCATCTTCTTGCCGCCGATCGTGAGGAACTCGTGCACCAGGCCGACCGGCGGCTCCTTCTTCCAGACCTCGCGGTAGATCTCGTTGGCGCGGTCGCGTGACCCGCCGGCGGTCAGGAGGTCCTTGCCGCCCTCCTCGTACGTCACGCCGAAGTGATCCCACATCGCGCACCACTGAAGGTTCCAGTACAGCTTCGCGTTGCCCTTGAACGGCGACCGCCGACCCGCGTGTCCACAACCGTCGGCCCACGCGACGTAGTCCTTGCGACACTCGTACGCGACGGTCTTGCCGTCGTAGTCGAACGCGTACGTCGTGCCGAGGCGGCCGCAGTTCTCGCAGATCACGCCGATCGGCAGCCAGCGCTCGTCCTTCTTCACGTGCGACACGCGCTCGTAGATCTCGCGGATCGCCGCGGCGCTCCGCAGCACCAGATCGATCTGCGGGTCGAGGTCGCCTCCGCCATAAAGGTCGCGCAGCCAGTGGATCTCCTCGGGCCGGATCCCGAGCGTCGCGAAGGTGTCGAGGTACGCCGAGGCGTGGTAGCGCGCGAAGTCGGACGCCGCCGACGGCTCCGGCGACGGGATGTGCGCGAAGGGCTTGCCCATGTGCTCCGTCCACGCGGCCTTCTCCTTCAGCGACTGCGAATCCATGGGGTCGTAGTCGTCGATGGTGAAGACGTAGCGGATCCGGAGGCCGCGTTTCCTGAAGGTGCGGTACAGCGCGTCGGTGATGATCGGTCCGCGCAGGCCCGAGATCGGGACGGCGCCCGACGGGGTCTTGGAGTCGCGGATCACGTGCGGGCGGTCGGTGGCGAGGAGGTCGGCCTCCTCGTCCGCCCAGAAGCGCGCCTGGTGTCCGTGCTCCGATCCTTTGACCGTCACGCTCGCGCCGGACTCTACGCTCAACTGACCGCCAGGATCTTCATTTCCGTCGTGCCCGCGGGTACGGACACCTTGACCGTCTCACCCGCCCGGTGGCCCTGCAGCGCGCGCCCGACGGGCGACTCGTTGCTGATCCTGCCCTCGGTCGGCGACGCCTCCGCCGAACCGACGATCGTGTATTTCTCCTTGCGGCCATCGGACTCGACCGTCACGTGGCTGCCGACCTCGACGAGGTCGTGCTTCGTGGTCTCGTCGATGATCTGGGCGTTCTTGATCATCTGCTCGAGCGTCATGATCCGGCCCTCCAGGAACGCCTGGTCGTTCTTGGCCTGCTCGAGTTCGGAGTTCTCGGTGAAGTCGCCGAACTCCATGGCGGCGTGGATCCGCTCGGCCACCTCGGTGCGCTTGGTCGTGCGCAGCTCTTCGAGCTCCGCCTGCAGCTTCTTCAGTCCATCGGCAGAGACATAGACCGGCTTTTCGAGATTGTTCATTGAGCCTCCGTTACGCGTCGGGTGCGACTGGCGCCACCCCACCACCCCTAGAAATAAAAGGACTGAAGACCTCACGGCCCTCAGCACTCCGGCTACCTATGCTGGCGACAGATTGTACACGGGCTCGGCGGCCTCGGCGACGCTCCGGCGACGGCTCCTGCGCTGGTACGGCAGGAGCGGGCGGGACCTTCCGTGGCGGCGCACCCGCGATCCGTACGCGGTGCTCGTCTCGGAGGTGATGCTTCAGCAGACTCAGGTGTCACGTGTGTTGCCCGCGTACACCGCCTTCCTTGGGCGCTTTCCCACCCTTGCCGCGCTGTCGCGGGCGGCCCTTGCGGACGTCCTCCGGGCCTGGTCGGGCCTCGGCTACAACCGGCGCGCCCGCGACCTCCACCGCATCGCAAGGCTCCATCCGCGGACACTTCCGGCCACGCGCGAAGCCCTCGACGCGCTGCCGGGCATCGGTGCATACACGGCCGGCGCGGTCGTCTGCTTCAGCCGCGGCGCACCCGTGGCGTTCGCGGACACGAACATCCGCCGCGTGCTGGGGCGCGCGCTCCTCGGCCGGATCGCGACGGAACGCGAGGCGGTCGCGCTCGACGAGCGTCTCGCGCCCCGTCGGGGCGCCGACCGCTGGCATCACGCGCTCATGGATCTGGGCGCGACGGTGTGCCTCGCGCGAACGGCGCGGTGCGAGGCGTGCCCCATCGCCGGCGTGTGTCGGTCGCGCGGTCGCGTCGTACGCGCCGCGCCACGCCGCCAGGCTGCGTTCGCGTCGAGCGATCGGCGCGTCCGCGGCAGGATCCTTGCGCTTGTGGGCGTGACCGGTGGCATGACGCTGCGCGTGCTCACCGCAGAGCTCGGCGACGCGCGCACGCCCCGACTCGCGCGAGCCCTCGCGGCCGAGGGCCTGATCGAGATCACGCGCGCAGGCGTGCGTTTGCCGCAGGACGGACTCGCCTCCTCGGCGCACGAGCAGACGGCCACGCGGCGGCGAAAGGCCGGCGTCGTTTCACACCCGTAACCTCCGCTCGTCGCTGACGGCACACCGGATGCGACACCCCGCACCGTGGCGGAAGTGCTGCTCGAGTACGAGGCGATCGTTGCGGGAGCGGACGGCGGGCGCTGGTCGGCGCGCGTCTGCGGCCGCCCCGGCGGCGGCGACATGTGGGAAGGCTGGATCGAGTTCGTCCCGCTCGATCCCGAGCGACGGACGGTCCGTACCCGCCGCGAGACGACGCAACCGTCCCGCGAGGACCTGCAGTACTGGGCGACCGGCCTGACTCCTGTCTACCTGGAGGGTGCGCTGGCGCGCGCGGAGACACCTCGGGACCGGCCGCACCGCCCGCTTGGGCCGCGCTCCGCGATCCTCGATCCCTTCGACGTCTACGCACAGGGCGAGGACATACTGCTCCGCCAGCTGGACGCCCTCGATACATCGCGCCTGCGCGACATCGTGCGCGCGTACGAGCTCATGAAGACGGACGAGGTTGAGGGCGCGACGCGCTTGGATCTCGCCACCACGATCGTGACCGCTGCCCGGGAGAGCGCGCACCAGTCCGATCGAGCACGATCAGCCGGGTAAGGCGCGCGGATAGGATACGGGCGTGACGCGCAAGGTGATCAGCCCAAGCGGTATGACGCCGTCGCCGAGTCCGCTGTCGGCGGGGATCGTGAGCGGGAACCTCCTCTTCGTGTCGGGGCAGACGGCCGCGACGGTCGAAGGTATCGAGGCGCAGACCCGTGCCGTGCTTCAGCGCGTCGGCGCCGTGCTCGAGGCCGCGGGTACGGACCACGCGCACGTCCTTCGCTGCAACGTCTACCTCAAGGACATCTCGGACTTTGCCAGGATGAACGCCGTCTATCGAGAGTTCTTTCCGTCCGATCCGCCGGCCCGCTCCACCATCTCCTGCGCCCTCGCCGACCCGCGGATCCTCGTCGAGATCGACGCCGTGGCCGAGGTGCCTGTCTAGGGCTCGAGGCGCACCGTCGTGTCGAGGACCTCCGGGCGCAGCATCGACGCGAGCGAGGCGGCGCTGCCGTCGTACTTGCGGCGCAGCGCGTCGCTGGTGCCGTCGATCGCGGCTCTGGTGCGGTCGTGCGTCGCCTTCACCGCGGTGCGCTCCCCGCCGGCGACGATCGCGCCTTCGCCGCTGGCGAGAAGCTCGCGGTACCAGCGGCCCTGGGGCCCGCGCACCGAGCGCACGTACGGCACGCCGTCAACGACGACGATCCAGATGGGCACCGAGTGCGTGGTCCCCTTCGCCGACCGTGTCTCGATGTCGACGACCTTCATCGCGTCGAAGCGCTCGAGGACGGCCGCGGGGAACGACGCGTTCAAACCAGCGAGTCCGGCAGCTCGGGGCCGGCGACGGCGAGCGCGTAGCGGTCCGGCGGGAGGAAGAGCCGGGCGGTCTCGACCACCTGCTCCTTCGTGACCGCGCGGAGCTCGCGCGGATAACGCTCGAAGTGGTCGTCGCCGAGGTCGAACATCTCGGCCTCCAAGACCATCGCGGCGACGCCTCCCGGGCTCTCGAGCGCGACGTCGAGCTCGCCCACGAGCTTGTCCTTGGCCAGCGCGAGGTCGTCGTCGGCGATCTCGCCCACCGTCACCTTGCGAAGCTCGTCGAGCGCGACCTCGACCGCGCGGCGCACGTTCTGCGGATTCACGCCCATGCGCACGATCCACGGCGACTGGCCGCGGCTCGCGCCGATGGCGCTGACGACGTAATAGGCGAGGCCGAGCTGGTCGCGGATGACGTTGCCGGCACGGCTCGCGAACGTATCGGCCCCGTAGACCATGTTCGTGACGCGCGCCGCGGTGAACCGGGGGTCGGTCCGCGGCAGGCCCGGCCACCCGATGATCACGTCGCTCTGCGTCTTGTCCGGCACCAGCTCGACCCTACGCTTCGTCGTCGCAAGCGTCACGGGTGCGTAGCGCGCGTCGCGCGGCGCTCCGCGCCTGGGCCACTCGCCGAACGCTCGGCCGGCGGCGGCCTTCGCGGCCTCGGCGGTCGTCCCGCCCGCGATGACGAGCACCGCGCCATCCGGTGCGATCGCACCCTTGTGATACGCGCGGATCTCCGCCGGCGTGGCCGAGCGCACGACGTCCGCGTCGCCGATCGCGGGTGCGTGGAAGGGGTGCCCGGCCGGGTAGACGAGCTGGCGCCACGCCCGGTCCGACACCGCGCGCGTGTCACGCTCGTCCTTCTCGAGATGCGCGAGCGTCTGGCCGCGAACGAACTCGATGTCCGCGTCGGCCAGCGCGGGCATGCGGACGGCCTCCGACATCAGCGCGAGCAGCTCGGCCAGGTCGTCGCCGAGGCACTGCGCGCTGAACACCGCCGCGTGCGAGCCGACGTCGAGGCGCGCGACCGCGCCCAGCGCGTCGAGCTCGCTGGCCCAGGCCGCCGCGTCGCGGAGCGCGGTCCCACGCAGCAGCGTCTGCGCCACGAGACGGGCGATCCCTGGCCGCCCGGCAGGCTCGAACCACTGCCCCGCCTCCACCGCGAGCAGCACTGAGGTCGAGCGCAGGTCCGCAATCGGAACGACGGCGAGCCGTAGCCCGTTGTCTAGCGCGCTGCGGTGAACGCGGTTCACGGCGCGTCGCCCTCGGGAGCGAACCAGCCAACATTGCGCGAGCGCTCCACGAAGAGGCTCGCGGCCGCCTCACGGATCCCCTCGCGCGTCACGGCGGCAAGCTTTGCGTACCAGTCGCCGATCGATGTCGCGGCGCCGGTCGAGAGAAGCTGACCGCAGCGGTACGCGCGCCAGGTGATGGTGTCGGTGCTGAAGGCGGTCGCCGCAAGGAGCTGGCGCCGCACGCGCGCGAACTCGTCGTCCGCCACGAGGTCGCTCGAGAGCCTGGCGAGCTCCTCGAGCAGGACGCGCTCAACGTCCGCGTGCTGGATGCCCGGGCGCAGCGTCGCGTCGGCCCAGAACAGGTACGGGTCCTTCATCAGCTGGAACGACGCGTCGACCTCCGTCGCGAGCCCGGTCTCGACGAGCGCGCGATGCAGGCGCGACGAACGGCCGGATGCGCCGTCGCTGCCGGCCGAGGTCCCCGCCAGCGCCACCGCGAGCGCGGAGATCGTCGCGGCGCGCGGGTCGGTCGCGCGCGGCGCGCGGAAGGCCAGCATCACGATCGGCAAAGTGCCGCCGGCCCGGTGGACGACGATGCGCCGCTCGCCGTGCTGCTCGGGCTCCGGCGCCTTCGGCGGTTCGCCGAGGTCGCTCGACGGCTCGAGCGGGCCGAACGCCGCCGCGGCTTCCTCGATGAGACGCTCCGGCTCGTCGTCGCCCGTGACGACGACGTACGCGTTGTTCGGCGCGTAGAACCGGCGGTAATGGGAGTACAGGCCGTCTCGCGTCATGAGCTTGATCTCGTCCTTGCTGCCGATGACGCCCTGCCCGTAGGTGTGCCGGCTGAACGCGACGGCCTGCAGCTCCTCCCCCAGCAGGAAGGACGGGTCGTTCTCGTAGCCCTCGCGCTCGCTGACGATCACCGTGCGCTCGGCCTCGGTCTCCTCGAGCGAGAGGAGCGCGTTGCGCATGCGGTCTGACTCGAGCTCGAGCGCGGTCCTGTAGTGCGCCTTCGGGACGGTCTCGAAGTAGCACGTGACGTCCTCGCTGGTGAAGGCGTTCCACTGCGCGCCGTAGCGCGCGAGCAGGCGGTCCAGATCGCCCTTGGGATGCTTCGGCGTGCCCTTGAAGAGCATGTGCTCGAGGAAGTGCGACATCCCCGTGGTGCCCGGGACCTCGTTTCGCCCGCCCACGTGGTACCAGACCCACAGCGACACGACCGGCGCGTGCCGCGCCTCGAGCGCGTACAGCACCAGCCCGTTGTCGAGGCGACGCGTCGCCGGGGCGTCAGTGATTGTTGGGATACATGGACTTTAGATCACTGCACGCCGAACTTCGCGCCGACGACGGATCGTGTCGCGGTGCCCGCGACCTGTGAGGCGTGAACGCCGGGAGGCTCGGGGAACTCCTCGAAGACCGCGGCGAACGCTATCGACGGCTGTTCGAACGACGCGAAGCCGATGAACCAGCCGTGCGGATCACCCGACGACGTTTCGGCCGTGCCGCTCTTGCCGGCGACTGACACCGGGAATCCGCGGAACGGGAAGAACACCGTGCCGTCGGCGTCGGCGACGACGGCGCGCATCCCGTCGCGGATCAGCGAGAGGTCGGTCGGGATGCTCGCGGCGCGTCCGAGCTCGGCCTTCTCGAACTTCCTCTGCACCGCGCCGGAGCGGTCGCGGAACTCGAGCACCAGGCGCGGCTTCCACACGATCCCGTCGCTCGCGAGCGCCGCGGCGTAGTTCGCCATCTGCAGCGGCGTCGCGAGCAGGAACCCCTGACCGATCGCGAGGTTGGTCGCGTCGCCCGGATTCCAGGTCCTGTCGGTGGCGCGCTGCGCCTTCCACGCCGGACTCGGCACGAGGCCCTCGGCCTCCAGCACGTAGTCGATGTCCGTCGCCTTGCCGAGACCGAAGCTCTTCGCGGCGGTGGGCAACAGGTCGGCGTTCCGGTCGTTGAGGCGCTTACCAAGCTCGTAGAAGAACGTGTTGCACGAGCGCGCGAGCGCGGTCCGGAGATCGATCAGGCCGAGGTCGCCCGTCTCGTGGTTGAGCTGCGCCCACTGCTCGCCGTACCCCGCCCAGCGCGCCGGGCAGTCGATGCGGTCGCCCCACTTGTACAGGCCCTCTTTCATCGCGGCGGCCGCGGTGATCGGCTTGAACGAGGAGCCGGTCGGGTACTGGCCGAAGGTCGCGCGGTTGAAGAGCGGCTTGCGGGCGTCGGCGGAGAAGCGCGCGATGTTGAGCGCATCGGCGTTCGCGAACGCGTTGAGATCGAACGTCGGCCGGCTCGCGATCGCGAGGATCTCCCCGCTCCACGGATCCTCGGCGACGAGCGCGCCCTTGCGGTCGCCGAGCGCGTTCTCGGCCGCGAGCTGGAGCGCGGGATCGAGCGAGAGAACGACGTCCATTCCCGGGACCGGCTCGGTCTCGCCGAGCACCTCGGCCACCGCGCCGCTCGGCTCGATGATCGTGAGGCGCCAGCCGTAGGTGCCGCCGAGCACGTCGTCGAGCGTGTCCTCGAGTCCGCTGTTGGCTCTCCCGATCAGATCGCCGGCCTGCACGCCGCGCGAAGCGCGCCTCTGCGCCTCCACGTCGCTCGCCTCCGCCAGGTAGCCGAGCGTCTGCGACGCGAGACCCGTTGGATAGCTGCGCACGCGCGTCGCCTGCAGCTGGACGCCCTCGATCACCGCGAGCGTGGGCCGCGCGGCCGTGAGCGCCGCGCCCGCCAGGGTCCGGATCGGCACGAAGGTGTCCGCCCGCACCCACGATTGGTGGAGCTTCGCCCTGATCTCCTCGGGCCGGAGTCCGAGGATCGGCGCGAGGCTGGTGGCGAGTCCGTCCTCCGAGCGCATCTGGCCGGGGACGACGCCGACGGTGGCGCCGTCGACGAAGGTCGCGAGCTCGGTGCCGTCGCGCGCGATGATCCGGCCGCGCGACGTCGCGACACGCGTCATCCGCACGAGACGGCCCGCCGACAGCTCGGGCAGGATCGCCTCGGGGGACCACGAGATCCGCCAGACGGCCTTGTCCTGCTCACCGACCATGACGAGCGACAGCGTGGTGCTGCGCGTGAAGTCGCCGACGCGCGTGGTGTGGAACGTCACGTCGAGCGGGACCGTCGCGCTCCGTGGATCCGGCGAGCCGTTCGGCAGCCGCTCGCGCGTCGACGGTCCCGTCACGGCTTCCAGCGAGCGGAGCGTCATCGCCTCGGCGATGAGCGGGAGGCGGTCGAGGAAGCCTTCGGTCCCGATCCGCTGCCGGGACTCCTCGGTGAGGAGATCCCACATCTCCCGGTACTGAGCCTTCGTCCACGCTTCCGCGTACGCCTTCGCGACGGGATCGGGCGACGGCGGCAGCGCCTCGCACGCCGACGCGACCGCCAGCGCGGCATACAACATCGTTATGAGGGAGCCACGCATCGGCTAGTAGCCGGCCGCGTTGCCCTCGCGGCGAGGATCCGCGCCACCGCTGAACACGCCGTTCTCGTCGATCGCGATCGCCTGCGCGCCGCCGGTGATGTCGGCCCAGTCGCCGACGAGCGCGATCTCGTGGCCCTTCGCCGCGAGACGGGAGCGAGTCTGTTCGGAGAAACGGTCCTCGATCTTCAGCGCGCGGCCCGACTCGTGGTACCAGCGCGGCTCCTCGATCGCGCGCTGGACATCCATGTCGTGATCGATGAGCGCGACCGCGAGCTGGAAGTTCGTCTGCACCTGCGCGTGACGACCCGGCGTGCCGAAGACGAGGCGCGGGGCCACGCCGTCGAGCGCGATGACGGTGTTCAGCGTGTGGATCGGCCGCTTGCCCGCAGCGAGCGCGTTCGGCGACGCGCGGTCCAGCGAGAATCCGGTGAGGCGGTCATTGAGCATGATGCCGGTGCCCGGGACCATGCAGGCGGCACCGAACTCGCTGAAGACGCTCTCGATGAGCGACACGGCGTTGCCGTCGCGGTCCACGACCGCCAGGTACGTCGTGTCCGTCGCGAGGACCGCGAGCGCGCCGGCCTCGGTGCGGTCGCTGGCCTTCGCGGGGATCGCGCGGCGCCGGGCCGCCACGAAAGGTCCGTCGAAGAGACGCTGGGCCTCGAAGCGCACCTGACGCGGATCGCCGGCGTACGCATCGCGATCCGCGAATGCCATTTTCTTGATCTCGACCATCTGATGCACGAGGTCGGCGCTGCCCCAGGCATGCTCTTTCAGACCCAGGCCCTCCGCGATCGCGAGCTCCTCCAGCAGGATGTGGCCCTGCGACACGGGCGGCTGCCCGAATACGCGCAGCCCGCCGTACGTGACCGCGATGGGCTCCGGTCGATCGGTCGCGTGTGCGGCGAGATCTTCGAGCGTGATGTGACCGCCCATCGTCGCGAGTCCAGCGGCGAAACGCGCTCCGAGATCGCCGCCATAGAACGCGGCCGTTCCGTGCTCGACCACCTCGCGGAGCGTCTGCGCGAGGTCGGTCTGCTGGAGGATCTCGCCGGCGCGCGGGAACCGGCCGCGCGGACCGAAGACAAGCGCGCACTCCTCATCCAGGCGCGCGCCGCTGTCCACGAATCCCTCGGCGAGCCCGTCGCTCACCGGAAAGCCCTCCTCCGCGTACTGGATGGCCGGCGCGAGCACGCGTTCGAGACCCAAGCGGCCGTGGTCGTCCATGAGATCGGAGAACGCGGCGAGCAAGCCAGGCACGGTCGCGACGCGCGGCCCACCTTTGGGATAGCCGCCCGGGAACGAACCCGCGTCCAGCGACACGGGCGCCGCGCCGGAGCCGTTGTACGCCTTCACCTCGCGCGTGCGAGCGTCGTAGACGAGCGCGAAGAGATCGCCTCCGATGCCCGTGCGGTGCGGCTGCGTCACCGTGCACACGGCCGCGGCGGCGACCGCGGCATCGACCGCGCTGCCGCCATCTCGCAGTACGGCGAGACCCGCGGCCGTCGCGAGGTGGTTGTCGGTCGCCACGAGCCCGCTCACCGAACGGATCGTCGGCCGCGTGGTCACAGGATGATGCTATTCGTTCACGCCGCGGAGACGAGCGGGCCAATGAGCGTTCGCGCGATCAGCGCGGTGGCGACCGCGACCGCGAGGCCCAGCGCAAGCGAGCCGTTCGGACGCGGCACGAGGGGCATGAGGGCGAGTGCCAGAGCCGCCAGCGTCCAGTGCGGACCGCCGCTCGTGAGCAGCGCGCCGAAGAGGACGTAGCCGATGGCCGCCCACGCCACCAGAGCCGCGCCATCGAGCATCACGACCAGCGCGCACACCGCCGCCGCCGTGACCGCGCCCCAGAGGATCAGCTCCGCCGTGCTGGTCCCGAAGCTTCCGCCCGTCTCGCCGTACGCGAGGGCGCCCATGATCGCGG
>DATKCP010000139.1:0-14272 GCA_035513115.1 Candidatus Limnocylindria bacterium
TGCACGGTCCCCTTCTCTGCCGGAAACGATCGCTTCGAGTGCCCCTGCCACGGCTCGCACTATGACAAGCGCACCGCCGCGGTGCTGAGGAGCCCGGCGCCGCGACCGCTCGACCTTTTCCATATCAGCCAGCAGCCGAACGGCACGCTCATCGTCGATACCAATCCGCTCATGGTCATGACACGGAGCGAATGGGACCCGGCGCAGCTGGAGATCCGCGGGTAGTCGCTCCGCGCAGCGCGCCCACGTAGACTCCGGCCCCCACCAGCAATGCGCCCACGACGAATTGCGCGCTGACGCGCTCGCCCGCGAGCACGGCCGCGACCGCCACGGTGACCAGCGGCGAGACGACCACCAGGTACGACGTCGCCGTTGCGGTCCAGCGCCGCAGCACGAACAGGAAGAGCGCGAACAGCCCCACCGATCCGATCGTCACCAGATAGAGCACCGCGACGATCGTGTCCATCCGCTGCGGCGGCGTCCACGTCTCACCGGCCACGAGCGAGAGCGGCGCGAGGATCGCAAGGCCGGCGAGCATCCCGACGGCGTTCGTCGCGGCCGGATCGACCCGCGGGAACAGCTTCGCCACCACGCCCGACTCCGCGGCGCAGACCGCAGCGGCGATACACGCGAGGAGCGCCATGGGCTCCGCCGCGCCGCCGAGCTGCTCCGCGAAGACGACCGCGACGCCCGCGGCGGCCACGAGGGCACCGACCAGCCCGCGCAAGCGGAACCGCTCCAAGCCGTGCGCGATCGCGAGGAAGAACGTGAGGAGCGGCACGAGCGCGACGAGCACGGAGGCCAGTGCCGCGGGCACCGTGACCAACGCCCAGTACATGAGGGTGTAGAAGGCCCCGAAGCCGAGCGCCCCGTACAGCGCGACACCAGCAAGGGCCCGCCCTCGCGGTAGCGTGGCATGTCGCCACCACATGATGCCGAAGAAGAGCGCGCACGCGATCGCGAATCGCAGCGTCGCGCCCCAGAACGGCGGCAACTCCTGGTTGCTGAACCGCACGGCCACGAAGTTGCTCCCGGCGATGACCGACATCACGGCAAATGCCGCGAGGGTCATGGGCTCGGGCCGCGCGCGCGTCACCTCAGCCAGACGAGGTCACCGAAGAAGAAGTCCTGGCCCTCCGCGACGGTGCGCGCGACACCCGTCGCGAGGTCGAGTACGAAGAACCCGCCCTGTCCCACATACGCGATCTTCGTCCCGTCGGGCGACCAGGCCGGCACGACGTCGTCGCCCGTCTGGCCGACCGACTTCACGCCTGAGCCGTCACAGGGAACGATGAATAGGTCCGACGGCACGCCGAGGTGCGCGAGCTTCCCGCCGGCAAGGCCGCGCGTGACGGTATGCCCGGCGGCGGAGAAGGCGACGACGCAGCCGTTGGGCGCGAATCTCGGGGCCTGCAGGTACCAGAAGGCATCGCGTGTCTGCAGGAGCGGACGGGCATTCGCGCCGTCGACATCGGCGCGCCACAGCGCGTCGACCTGACCGTCTTTCAGGTGCACGTACACGATGGTCCGCCCGTCAGGGCTGATCGTGGGATCGGCGCCGTCCTTGAGCAGGCGCGTTCGCTCACCGGTCCGCAGGTCAATGCGCTCGATCGCATCGTCGTTGCCCGTGAACGAGCCGCCCTGGATGATCGCGGCGCGGCGGTGGAAGTACACGACGTTGCCCGAGGGATCAAAACGCGGACTCGCGTAGAAGACGTTGTCGGACTCGTGCTGCACGAGCGGCCGCAGACCGGTGCCGTCGACGTTCACGACGTAGAGGTCGGAGCCGAAACCGCGCCTCGGATCGGGCTGCTGCGTGAGCGCGAACACGATCGACTTGCCGCTCGGGTGGAGCGACGGCGCCGACGGCGCGCTCTGGGTCGGCAGGTCCACGATCCGTCCGAGCGTGCGGGCGGTTTCGTCGAGCGCCAGCAGGCCGCCAGGATTCGCGAGGATGTACGACGCCTGCGCGCCGACACCGGGCGCGACGCTCGCGGTCGGGGCGGATGGATCCGCACTTGGCTGGCACGCAGTGAGGATCAGGGCGACGGCCACGACCAGAGCGCGCGCGGCGATGGGAGCGAGCCTCACGCGATGACCTCCCCGGAACGTGTGGCGCGCTCGTGCGCGCGGGCCTTGATGCGCGCCGACGTGCGGGCGTAGCGCTGGACGGCGCTCACGAACGCGGCGTGAGACCAGGTGAGCGGCGAGACCGACAGCGGCTCGCCGGTGTACGGATGCACCTGCTCGGCGAGAACGCCCGACGGCAGCGCCTTGCTCGCGCACCATCGCAGGAGCTCGAGCGGCCGCTCGAGATCGTCGAGCGTCGCGGCCGTCGCGATGTACCACTCCGTGAGCCACAGCGTGCTGACGAACCACGGATTCCCCGGGACGCTCGCGACGTCCTGCGAGACCTGGAAGTAGTGGTCGTTCTCGTACCGCGCAATCCCGCCGACCGGTGTCCGGACGGCGAGGCGCTGCTCGATGGCCTTCATCGTCGCGACCACGCGGGGATCGGCCGCAGGGAGCATGCCGAACAGGAAGATCCCAGCCAGTGAGATATCGATCGTCGCGTCCTTGACGATCATCCCGTCGGGGAGGACGGCGACGGTGCGAACGAAGCGACCGCGATCCTCGTCCCACAGGTGGGCGAGCGCGGCCTCGCGGATCTCCTGCGCCGCCACCGCGTAGCGCTTCGCGAGCTCGTGCTGTCCGAACGCGACGGCGAAGTTGCGCGCTGCGGTGAGCCCGGCCCAGACCGCGGCGGTGGTGAACGCGTGGATCCCGCGGCGCTCCTCCCACAGGTCGAACGACGGCGCGGGAAGCTTGGTGTGCACGTCACGGAACGTCGCCATGAAGTCCGCGCCGGTGCGCACGAGCTTCCGGTACAGCGGCCGGATGAACTCGATGTCGCGGTCGCGCTCGTAGTGCTGCCACAGCGCCCAGATCGGAAGGCCGGTCTCATCTTCCTGGATCGGAAGCTCGAGGCGTCCCTCGGGGGTGGACCACGCGTGCCACGATGAGCCGAGGGAGCCGTCCGGGTTGTACTTGTGCAGCAAGTATCCCTCTCGCGTCATGAGGTCTCCGCAGAGGAAGAAGAAACGGCGCGTGACCTCGCCGTAGCCGGCGAGGTCGAGCGCGTCGGCGACCAGCGCGCCGTCACGTGGCCAGAGGTACGAATACGTGTCGCGGTTGAAGCGCAGAACGTCGGAGTCGTTCCCGGCGATGATCGCGCCGCGGTTGTCGATCTGCGTACGGATGATGAGCGTCGAGCGCTTGTAGAGCCGCGCGATCTCCACCGGCAGGTGATCCGCGATCGACTCGTCCTTGTTCGCCCAGAGCCGCCAGTAGTCCTTGGTGCGCGCGAGGAACGACGCGGGCGTGCGCTCGCGGACGAGCTTGTCGAGCTCGCGCACCTCGTCGTACGACTCGCCGGCCGCGATCCAGAACACGACCGTCGAGCTGCCGCCGGCGGGCACCGTGACGCCGAGCATCCCGACGCTGTCGATCGAGCCCTGCGCCACCGGGTTGCGCGACAGCACGCCGTCCTCGGCGTCACGCCAGGTGCCCTCTCTGCCCGGGGAGTCCTTCTGACCGATCGCGAACGACGTCAATCCGAACGAGTGCCCACCCGCCGTGCCCGAGATGAGGAAAGCGCGCCGGCCCTTGTAGTGCACGATCGCCTGCGAGCGCGGGTCATAGAAGGCGGAGTCGCCGAGGTCGTTGCCGAACAGATGAGCGTCGAAATGCTGGAACACGCGCATCTCGCGCTCGCGTCCCAGCTCGTCCTCGACCGTGACCTCTTTGAAATAGATGTTCCTGTCGAAGTCAACGGCGTCCCGGCAACGAAGGCGCAGGCCCAGCGCCTCGTTGTGGAGCGCTGTGTCGCCGACCAGCGTTTCGTGCTCATAGCCGATGTGGCGTTCCCAGCCATCGGCGCCGAGCCAGCTGAACTTCCCATCCACCCACACGCCGAAGCGGCAGGGGTCGCCAACGGTGTGGTTCTCCTGGCCGACGTGTGGGTAGTAGATGTCGCGCAGCTGGTAGCGCGAGTCGAACGTGACGAGGAAGTCACCGTTGCCGAGCGGGAGGTCGCGAGGCAAGTCAGGCCCTGCGGGTCGCCGCGAGGAACCGCTTCGCGCCTTCCACGACCCCGGCGTCATCTCCGCGTTCGAGGAGGTCCCCACGGATGAGCGGTCCACCGATGCCGAAGCCGGCGACGCCCGCTCGCTGGTACGCGGATATCTCGTCGTACTCGATATTCCCGGTCGCGACGAGCGGAAGGTGCGCGAGGGCACGCCGCACGTTGGCCACGAAGTCGGGGCCGCCGATCGTCGCGATTGGGAAGATCTTGATGAAGTCCGCGCCGAGCTCGGCGGCCTTCACCATCTCGGTGGGCGTCATGGTCCCCGGCATCGTCATGACGTCGCGCGCGCGGCCGACCTCGAGCATCTCCGGCACGAGCGCGGGGCTGACGAGGAAGCGCGCGCCCGCGAGCACGGCGTCCTCGGCCTGGGCTCCGGAGAGAACGGTGCCCGCGCCTACGATCGCGCCTCGCTTCGCGAAGACGTCGTCCGTCGCGAGCCTCGCGATGAGCTCGTAGGCGTCGGGGACGGTGAGCGTGATCTCGACCAGGCGGACGCCCGCCTCCGCCATCGCCCGCGCGGCCCGCTCGGCGATCTCGGGGGTGGCGGTGCGGATGACCGCGACCAGCCGGTCTTCGCCGAAGATCCGGACGAGGTCGCGGCGCAGCGCGAGAGGCTGCCGGAGGGTGGTCATCTCAGCCAATCGTATCGCCGGACCGCGCGAGGGCCGCGGCGACGCGGCCGGCGAGCTCTTCGGCCGTCGCGACGTCCTCGGGCGAGAATCTGCGCCGCGACTCCGCGTTGGTGAACGACATCGCGCCACGGACGTGCCCGTCGACGAGCAGGGGAACGCCGAGCCAGGCGCAGATGCCGCGCTCGATCAGGCGGCGAAGATGGTCGCTGCTGCGCGCGAGACGCTGCAGGCGGTCAGGGTCGACGTCAGCCCAGACGACCGGACGCCCGTCGCGCACGGCGTCCCACACCGGATGCGTTCCCAGCGGATCGCGGCGGTACCGGCTCGCGACGGACCAGTTCGCGCGCTCGACGTCCACGTCCAACGCGGCGAGGGACACGCGCCGCAGCGAGCCATCCGGCTCGAGCAGGTCGATGGCGCAGAAGTCGGCCAGCTTCGGTACGGCAAGCCTCGCGATCTGCTCGAGGCGCCTCTCCACGGCTATCTCCTCGCCGAGTGCCTCGCCTGCCTGGAGCAGCAGTCGCATGCGGCCCTCCGCGGCCTCCGCCGCGGCCCGCGCCTGCCGTTCGGCGTCGAGCAATGTGGCGCGGTCGATCGCGCCCGCGACGCGTTCGGCGATGAGACGGAGCAGGCCGAGCTCATCGGGGGTGTAGGTGTGTCCACGGTCCCCGGCGAGATACAACAAGCCGACGAGCTCGCCTTCGGCGTGCAGCGGCGCGACGACGGATGCCTGGACCGGCGCGCCGACGAGCGCATCGACCTCGGCCGCCGAGAGATCGAGGATCGCCATCGGCCGGCGTGTCTGGATGGCGCGCTCCGCGTCGCCGCCGCGGATGCGCACGGACGCTCGTGGCAGCTGGTCGAGACCGACCGCCGCGCGCACGGTGAAGCTGCCGGCTGGGTGACCAGGCACGAGCGCGAGCGCCGCGCGCGCGTCGAACACCGGCATGATCCGCCGGAGCATCTCCGGGAGCTGGTCATCCAGGCCGCGACGCGCGAGCGCGGCGTCGGTGATCCGCTGCAGCGCTTCGAGCCGCGCCGTCGCGAGCTCCGCATCGGCGCGAGCGGCGCGCTCGCGATCGAGCAGGTCGCGGCGCTCGCGATCGGCGCGTCGCAGGTCCTCGGCATCGCTTGCGTCGCGGATCAGGGTCGTGCGCTCGCGGCGCATGACTCCGACCTCGCGGATCATCGCCGAAACGATCAGCGCCGTGAGGCTGTAGACGACGAGGATGAACGCCAGATACGGGATCTGGATCGGCAGACCGAGCGCGCCTTCTCGCCAGATCGCGATCCCGACGAACTCGAGCGACACGATCAGCGTGGCCGCTCCCGCGCCCACGTCGCCGAGCCGGAAGGCCGCGGTGATGATGAACAGCACGGCGAAGAGCGGGAACAGCATCCAGTTCGGCTCGGGTGTGATCACGAGCATCCCAAGGAAGACGACGATGCAGTCCCCGACGAAGGCCACCCTGGTGATGGTCTCCTGGTCCGCTTCGGTGGTCGCGCTGCCGGAGAGGACGTGCAGCACGATCGCCCACGCCACGAGGAATCCCGAGAGCGCGAGAACGTAACCGATGCCCAGATTCGGGAAGAGGGGCGCTATGAGCAGCGCGGCGACCGCGCCGGCCAGACGCGTCCAGGTGATCGCTCGCTCGAAGCGGTGCGGCGCTTCGCCGATCGGAACGGCGTCCGCGCCGCGCGCCTCAGCGCTCGATGAGGAAGACCCTTGCTGGAGCACCATCACCGCCCTCGAACTTGATCGCGCCGCACGCGATCTCGTAGTCGCCGGGCCGCACGTCCTTCAGATCGAGACCCTCGATGATCACGATGTTCGCGCCGAGGAGCGCCATGTGGGTGGGGTAGCCCGCCTTCTCCGGACCCTGCGGCTCGATAGAAAGGTAGTCGATGCCCACGAGCTTCAGGCGGCGATCGACGCACCAGCGGGCCGCGGTGCGGTCGAGCGCGACGAAGTCACGATCGAACGGCTTTACCGGATCGCGCCAGCGCTCGCTGTTGCGCGTCTTGAACAGGACCCGCTCCGTTCGGTCGGGCACGCCGGCGCGTTCGAGCCACGCGGCCCCAATGTGCCCCGCTCCGTCGAAGCCGATCACCCGGCAGGGCCCCACGAGCGCGTCGACCGGAAGGTCATCGACCGTGCCCGCACCCTCGATGAAGTGCACCGGGGGATCGACGTGCGTCCCGGTGTGGTTGCCGAACGACACGATGGACACGTTGGCCGAGTCGCCTCTCGCGATGCGACGCAGGGGTGTCGTCCTGGGTCCGTCCTCCCCCGGCCAGGTCGGCATCCCCGCGCGGATCACGAGGGACACGTCATGCACCTTCAACGAGGCACCTCCACCTTGGTCTCCGTCGGGAAGGATCGCGCGGCGTTCGGCGTGCCGCGTCGGCGAGCATATGGGCACTGCGGCGGCGATACTGTCGCGCGATGGTCACGCAGGGCGAGGTCGAGCGTGTGTTCCGCGAGTCCGGTGCCTTCCGCGAGGGTCACTTCGCCCTCGCGTCGGGAAAGCACTCGCCGCGCTACCTCGAGAAGTTCCAGGTGCTCCAGTGGCCGGTCAGGACCGCGGCCCTCTGCGAGGACATCGCGGCATGGGCTCGCCAGCTCGAACCGGGGACCGTTGCCGGACCGACCACCGGTGGGATCATCCTGGCACATGAGGTCGCGCGACAGATGGAGCTGCGGGCGGTCTACGCCGAGCGCGTCGACGGCGGTCGGGGCAGGGAGTTCCGGCGCGGCTTCGAGCTCGGCTCCGGAGAGCGGGTTCTCGTCGTCGACGACATCATGACGACCGGCGGATCCGTTCAGGAGACGATCGACGCGGCGCGCGGCGCGGGCGCGCAGGTCGTGGGCGCGGCCGTCCTCGTCGACCGCTCGGGTGGCGCGGCCCGTCTCGATGTCCCGCTGCACGCGCTGTGGGTGGCCGACATCCCGAGCTTCGCGCCGGGCGATTGCCCACAATGCGCGGATGGCGTGCCGCTCACGAAGCCTGGCACGACCCCTGCTCAGGTGGTGCCCCGGTGACAGAACTCGTGAGGCTCATTCGCACACTCGCCTGGATGGCCTTTGCGGCCGCGATCTACCAGGAGCTTCGCAAGCCGACTGGCGAGCGCACCTGGAACGGCAAGGTCGCGGGCGTCGTTCCGTACGACTTCCGACTGCCGACGCTCGAACGCCTGCGCGCGGCGTATTGGGACCCTGACAACGACCAGGTCTTCTCGGAGATGGTCTTCGGCGTCGGCTGGGCCGTGAACATCCCGGTCGCCGCCCGAAAGCTCAGCGAGATCGTGTCGCAGTACGCCGAGTCGAGCGCCGAGCTGCGCCGCCGCGTTTCGCGACGCGACGAGCCGGCTCGACTCGACGAGCCCTGATCTCGAGATACGCGGGGAGCCAGCGCTCGAGCTCGTCCGCCGATCCCGGCTCGCCGCCCTCGTAGCTCGGCGAGTACTCCCAGAGGCCATCGACCAGGAGTCCGTTCTTCGCGCAGGTGTTGACGAGGTCGCTCGTGCGGTGCCCGTACTCGAGCGTTCGCGCCTCGACCTTCACCGCGCCGAACTCCCAGAGCGCGTTGTCGAAAGAGATGCGCCCGTCGTCGAAGTAGCGCTGCTTGAACCCCCAACCCGTGCCGGTCCACGTCTCCTGCATGCGCAGCGCGACCGGATGCATCGTCGAGAAGACGTAGGTACCGCCGGGCGCGAGGATGCGGGCGACCTCGCCGATGACCCGCTCCGCATCGGGCACGAAGACCATCGAATGGTGATGACTCACGACGTCGAACTCTCCGTCGTCGAACGCCGAGAGATCGCGCATGTCGCCATGCACGAAACGGAGCTTGGCCCCGCGGTCGCGTGCGAGCGCACGCACGGTCGCGAGCTGCCGCTTCGAGATGTCGAAGAGCGTCGTCGCGGCGCCGAGCTCCGCGAACAGGATGGCCTCCCAGCCTCCGCCGCCGGCCAGAGACAGCACGCGCGTGCCGTCGAGCGCGATGCCACGCAGCCGGCCGCGCGTCAGAACATCGAGGAAGCGCCGCTTGCCGCGGGCGTCGCGCGGCGGCGTGCCCAGCGGCCGCGTATACGGGATACCGGCCTCCGCGAGGCGCTCCCACATCCGGCGGTTGTGCTCGCCGACGTCATCGACCGCGACGCGCCGCGTCAGGGGACGTCTTCGCAGCACTTGTTGAGGTGCGCGTCAAGGAAAGCACGCACGCGTGCCTCGTCGTAGGCGGTCAGCTCGTCGATCCAGTTCCATGCGGTCAGCACGATCGTTCCCGACGGGATCTTGTCGTACGGTCGGATCACCAGCTTGACCTGGCCGTATTTGTCCCTGGGATAGCTCGTCAGGACGGCCCGCAGCGCTCCGAGGGACTCCGGCGGGATGTTGTTGTAGGAGGCGACGACGCCGCCGTGCTCGAGGTTGTGCACCACGCGCTCGTCCGGGACCGCGTCGCTGTGGAAGCCCCACGTCGCCGGCGCCGACCAATGCGGACCCGAGGTCGGTGGATACGACGGATAGGCGATGGGCACGCCGTCCGGGGGATGATTGCCGACGCCGCCGCCGGGTCCCGTGAAGCGGCCCGCGCTCTCGCCCACGCCGAACGACTGCGCGATCAGGACGCCGATCACGGCGACGATGGCCACGCCGCCCAGGGCGAGCCACGGCACGCGGCGGTGCCAGGCGTAGCGACTTGGCGCGTTCGCGCGGGCGGCACCTCGGACGGCGCGCTTCTTCTTGCGTGGCATGCGCCTGCTACCGACGACGGAGCGGCGCGAGCCGCTCCAGACAGCCTGCGCCGAAGGAGGTCACTCGGCGAGGGCCGCGTCGACGGCGCGGCGGACGCGTGCCAGCCGCTCGTTGCGCTCGGCCGCGAAGCGCTCGATCCCGGCCAGGAGGTGCTGCGGCGACAGTTGCGCTTCCGCGACGACCTCGTCGACCGTCCCTCCGGTGCGCCAGCGGTCATCCCAGTCCGAGGTCAGCGAGTACTCGGCCACGACCGGGTGATCGATCCAGTCGCGCATGACGCGCCGCGCGCGGTTGCTGATCACCATCGCGTCGACACGGTCCGCGTCCGACGCGATCTCATCGCGGTAGCGCTGGTCCTGCAGCGCGAAGAGTTGCGGGCTGATCGCGGCGACGATCTTCACGTTGAGCTTTCGCTCGTCGAGCTGCGGAAGGATCTTGACCACGTTCGCGGTCGTCGAGGTGCCCTGCACGAAGATCGTCCCCATCCGCGGCTGGCCCTGGCGGTAGCGGCGGATCAGGTACGCGCCGCGCGCGGCTGCGAAGTGTGAGTCCATTCCGAGCGCCCGCCGGTCCGGGATGTCGACGTTGGGCCGGGTGAGATGCAGTGCGACGATCGGCGCCTTCTGCCTGAACGCCGCGCCGAGCACCACCGGGACCTCGTTGTACTCCCAGGGATGAAGGTCGATGACGGCGCCGTCCGGGAAGAGCTGCGTCACGCCGGTCTCGAAGATCCCGAAGTGGGTCCGTGAGTCCTCGGCCGTCTCGGGCCCGGAGTGACCGGCGACCCAGAGCACCTTGCCGACGCGGAGCTCGCAGTCCTGTGCGAGCTGGCTGAAGAGGCGCATCTCGCCGTATTTGAGGTACGAGAAGGCGCCGTACGTCGAGCACGCGCCCCAGAACCCGTTGAACTCGCTGAACGGGTCCTCGGCCAGGTTCACCGAGGCGATGCCGCAGGCAACGCCGGAGTTCGTGAACTCGGTGATCTGCTGCGGCAGGAGCGCGCCGTGGATGTTCGTGTCGCGCTGGTACCAGCCCCATCCCTCGACGTCGCCGAACCCCTTCATGAACCCCGCGATGTTCGTCGACTCGGCGAGATCGGCCGACATCGCGATGAAGAGCGGCCGCTCGTACTTCAGGCGCGCCTCGCTGTTCACCCAAGAGCCCCAGGTTGCGAGCGCCGCGCGGTTCGGCTTCTTCTCGCCCGGCTTCGCCCACATCGACTCCGGGTAATGCTCGTAGTCGAAGAAGCTCTTGTCCGTGAACACGTCCTTCGCGCGGCCCCCGAGGAAGAACGTGGGCAGCTCGTCAGGGACCGCGCGCGCGATCTCGACCAGGCGATCGGTGAGGTAGTCGCTCACGTCGCGTCGCGAGCGGAGCACGGATGCGGCGACCTCGAGGTTGCGTCGCGCCTGCGCGCGCACTCCGTCGGCGTCCTTCGGCGCGGGCTCATCCACCCCCTCGTACTCCACGCCGTACTTCTTCTGGAACTCCTTCCGCAGCTGCCAGAAGAGCTCGTGATTCATCGTGTGCGCGGTGCCGTGCGACGCGTAGTCGTACTTGAGGTAGCCGCGTCCTTTTCGCGTGCGGAACCAGCCGACGCTCGGCGCGCGTTGGGGATTCTCGCCGCGCGCGGCCTCGAGCACGACTCTCGTGACCTCGTCCCACTCGCTGCCCTGCTCGGTCCCGACCACGCGCCAGCCGTACGGCTCGAACCAGTCACGCGGGCCGCCGTGGACAACGCTCGACACCGCGTTCACGTCGATCCCGAAGTCGTTCCAGTCGAGCAGGAAGACGAGGTTCGAGAGACCGAGGCCCCATGCGGAGTTGCGTGTCTCGTGGCTCGCGCCCGGGGTGAGTCCGCCCTCGCCCTCGACCGCGAAGACCTTCACCTGCTCCGCGCCCGCGATCTTGAGCGCCACGGCCTGGCCCACGGTTGGCGGCATGCCATGACCCGAGGGCCCGGTGTTCCACTTGAGGAACAGTGTCTTGCCCGCCATCTCCGCATGTCCCGGTAGGCCCCCATGGCGGCGGAGCAGGAGCAGGTCCTCCCAGGTCAGCGCGTACTTGCCGCCCGAGGGGAAGGCGAAGCGCTCATCCTGCGTTTGCTCGTATCTCACCCGCATCGCCTCATTGAGGGTGGCGAGCGTCGCGTAGACCAGCGGCACCGTGTGGCCCGCCGACAGGATGAAGCGATCGCCGAAGGGCCGCCACGGCCGCAGCAGGTCATGGCGCATCGCCCCGGACAACAGGAGCGCGAGGAGCAGGTGGACCTTCGAGCGCGAGCCGCCTGGATGTCCGCTCTGGCGGTAGTTCAGCGAGAGGTCGATGAATTCGTCGACGACGTCCTTCGTGACCTCCCACAGCGGGAAGGCCGACGCGGACCGGGTCAGGAGGCCCTCGACCTCGGAAGCGACGGTGCGAGCCACAGGGCTTTTTGTAGCACCATTTGCGCCGTGAGCGGGGCGCGCGTCATACCCGAGACCGTGCGCGTCTCCAGCGAGGGCGAGACGCTCCTCGGCGATCTCTACGGCGACCTTCCGTCACGTCGCGCCGCGATCCTGGTGCACGGCAGGGACTGGGATGCCAGCGGTTGGCCTGACGTCGCCCGGCGTCTCGCCGCCCGCGGCGTCGCGGCGCTCGCGCTGAACCTGCGCGGGTACGACGGCTCGACCGGCACGACGGCGGAGTACGCGCCACCGGCGGCGTGGTCGCCGGTCATCGATCTGCGCGCGGCCAAGACGCTGCTGCGAGACCGGGGCGCGCGCCAGATCGCGCTGGTCGGCGCGTCGATGGGCGGTCACGCGATCCTCGCCTCGAGCTTCGAGGCGGACGTCGAATGCATCGTCTCGGTCTCCGCGCCGGTCGTCGCAGTTCCGGACGAGCTCTCGCGACGGGTCACCGGGAGAAAGCTGTTCGTGTGCGCGGACGAGGACACGACCGGAGCGGCGCCGCACGTGCTGCACTGCTTCGACGTCGTGTCCCAACCGAAGGCCCTGCTGATGTTCGGCGGCAAGGAGCACTCGCGCGGGATGTTCGCGGCGCCCTACGGACCGGAAGCGGTGGCCGCCATCGTCGACTTCGTGGTGCGGGGGATCTGATGCCGGCCCGCGTCAATCCCGACGTACCCGGCGAGCCGCTCCTGCTGAAACGGACCGGTCGGCGCCTGCGCGCCCTGCGGCGCAAGCGTGGACTCACCATGGCGCAGCTCGGCGCCGACAGGCGCGGCCGCGTTTACTTCGAGCGGCAGTACGTGTGGAAGATGGAGACGGGCCGGGTCGCGCCATCGCTCGCCGCGCTCGCGCACTTCGCGCGCCGGCTCGACGTCACGCTGTCCGAGCTTCTTCGCGGGATCTGATGTGCGCGAGCGGGAGCGTCACGTGGAAGGTCGTTCCGGCTTCGGCGTTGCGCTCGGCCCACAGCCTTCCGTGATGTTGTGTCACGATCTCGCGGCTGATGTAGAGGCCGAGCCCGAGACCGCCGACGTGATCGGCGCGCGGGTCGGGCGAACGGTAGAAGAGACCGAAGATCTTCTCGACCTCGCCCGGCCCGATACCGATGCCCTCATCGCGCACCGAAACGACCGCGTTCGTGCCGTTCACGCGCAGGAAGACCTCGATCCGGCTGCTGTCCAGAGAGTACTTGATCGCGTTGCCGACGAGGTTCTCGAGGACCTGTTCGATCCGGTCGCGGTCCGCCACGATCGGGGCCGTTCCCTCGATCTTCGTCTCGATCGCGTGGCCCTTGTCCAGCAGGCGCATGCGCTCGGCGACCTCGCGGACGACCTCGGCGAGGTCGATCTCGGCAAGGCGCATCTCGACCCGGCCCTGTTGCAGCCGGGATACGTCGAGGAGCTCGTCGATGAGGCGCGCCAGCTTCTTCGCCTGTCGGCTCGCCATCTCGAGCGTGTCGCCCGCCTTCTGCGCATCCTCGCGCCACGTGCTCGGAACGTCGGTCGCGCCGGCCAGGCGCGACATGCGGCGGCGCGCGATCTGCATGAAGCCGCTCACGGCGGTCAGCGGCGTGCGCAGCTCGTGCGATGCCATCGAAAGGAACTGTGTCTTGAGCTTGTCGAGCTGCTCCAGCTCGACCAGCCGCTGGCGAAGCCGGCGCCGCTCGAGAGCGCGCCCGATCGTCGCGCGCAGCTCATCGACGTCCGACGGCTTGATGAGGTAGTCGTACGCCCCGCTGCGCAGCGCGGTCACCGCGGACTCGAGCGACGCGTAGCCCGTCAGCATGATGGAGACCGTGTCCGGCCAGAGCTTCTGCGTCTCGCGGAGGACCTCGATGCCGTCGAGGTCGTCGAGCCGCAGGTCAGTGAGCACGACGTCGAACTCGTGCTCGCGCAGCTGGGCGAGTGCGTCCTTGCCATTCGTGACGGCGGTGACCTCGCTGCCGTCGAGCTGCAGGATGGCCTTGATCGTGGTCGCGACGCTCTGCTCGTCGTCGACGACGAGGATCTTACTGGTCGGCATTGTCCGCCGGTCCCGCGATCGGAAGTGTGATCGTGAACGTGGTTCCCTGGCCGGCCCGGCTCCGCACCCGCAGCGTGCCGCCGTGGGCCTGGACGATGCCGTGGGAGACCCAGAGGCCGAGACCGGTGCCCTTCTCCATCTTCGTCGAGAAGAAAGGTTCGAAGATGCGCGCGACCGCGTCGTCGCTGATACCGATGCCGGTGTCCCGAACGTCGATGCGCACGACATCGGTCGAGTGCGCATCCAGCTCTGCGCCGCCCGC
>DATKCP010000140.1:0-2656 GCA_035513115.1 Candidatus Limnocylindria bacterium
CGGCTCGCCGGGTTCACGCGCGACGACCTCCGGGCCGCGATCGACAAGGGCCTCGTGATCAAGGCGACGCTCATGCGCGCCACGCTCCATCTCGCGAGCGCCAAGGAGTACGCCGCATACGCGCTCGCCACGCTCGACGGGCGCTTCGCGGCATGGCGGCCGCCCGGCGGGCCCGATCTCGCGGCGCTCAAGGACATCCATGACAGGGTCCTCAAATTCGCAGGGAAAACACCCCGGACGCGCGACGAGATCCGCGAGTTCATCGTGCGCGACGCCCCGAAAGAGGAGCGTCTTCGCAACTGGTACCTCTGGGCCGCGGTCACGGCGAGTGGGATCATCTGGGAGAAGAGCGGCGCGTACTGGGAGCACCGGCAGCTCGCGCGGTTCGTCGCCCCTCCGGCGCGCCTGCGCAAGGCGCCGAGGCCCGACGCGGCATTCGACCTCGTCGCGCGCCGCTACCTGGGTGCGTTCGGCCCGTCGACGCTCGGAGACCTCGCGAGCTGGAGCGGCTGCCGCATCCCGCGACTGCGCGCGGCCCTGGAACGCATCAAAGACCTCCGCCGCTTCCGCGACGAGCGCGGCCGGGAGCTCTTCGACCTCGCGAGGGCGCCTCGCCCGCCGGCAGACGCCGTCGCCCCCGCGAGACTCCTCGCCCGCTTCGACGCGGCGATCCTGGGGCACGACGCCGCCGCGCGGACCCGGATCCTGCCTGCCGAGTACAAGAAGCAGGTCATCTTCTCCGCCGAGGTCTGGACCACCTTCCTCGTCGACGGCTTCGTGGCCGGCCGGTGGAAGATCGCGGGCTCCCCCAGGGAAGCGGTGCTCGAGCTTCTGCCCTTCACGCGACTGGTGAAGAACGACAGGGCCGCGCTGGTCGACGAAGGAGAGCGCCTGGTGCGCTTCTACTACCCGGAGTCGAAGACGCACGGAGTGAGGGCGTGAGCAAGCGCGCGGTGACGGTGGCGGACCGCCGGGCCATCCTGCACTGCGATCTCGACGCGTTCTACGCGTCGGTCGAGCAGCGCGATCACCCCGAGTACCGCGGCAAGCCGGTCATCGTCGGCGGCGGCCCCGGCGACCGCGGCGTGGTGGCCGCGGCCTCATATGAAGCCCGCGCGTTCGGCGTCCACTCGGCGATGCCGCTACAGACCGCGGGCCGGCTGTGCCCCGACGCGATCTTCGTTCCGGGCGACGGTCAGCGCTACGAGGAGGCGTCCGACGCCGTGATGGCGCTGTTCGCGGAGCGGACGCCACTGGTCGAGCCGATCTCGCTCGACGAAGCGTTCCTCGACGTGACGGCGACCGAGCACCTCTTCGGCGGCGCGGAGCAGATCGCGCGTGCGCTCAAACGGGATGTCCGCGGTCAGCTCGGCCTCGTGCTCTCGGTCGGGGTAGCCACGAACAAGCTGTGCGCGAAGATCGGGTCGGACCTAAGGAAGCCCGACGGCCTCGTCATCGTGCCCGCGGGGGAAGAGGAGGCGTTCCTCGCCCCACTGGAGCTCGGCCGGCTCTGGGGCGTCGGTCCCAAGACTCGCGAGGTGCTCGAGGGCTGGGGCCTGCGCACCATCGGCGAGCTCGCGGCGATGGATGTCTCCGTGCTGGAGGCACGCCTGGGCGAGCACGGCCGCTCGATCTGGGAGCGCGCACACGGCATTGACGACGGTGAGGTGGTCGGCGTAGGCAGGACGCCCAAATCCGTCGGGCACGCACACACGTTCGATCGCAACACGCTCGACGGCTCGACGATCGAGTCCATGCTCCTGGCTTTGGCCGAGGGCGTCGGTCGCCGGCTCCGGGCCCAGGAGCTTCGCGGCCGCACCGTGACGCTTCAGCTACGGGTGGCGCCGTTCGAGACGCGCACGCGACAGCGCACGCTCGCCGAGCCGACGGACGACGACCTGAAGATCTTCGGCACCGCGCGTCAATTGCTGCGCGATGCCCTGACCGAGGACCGGCAGGCTGGCCGCACCAGTCCGGTGCGCCTCGTTGGCGTCTCGGTTTCGGGCATCGAGGTGGGACGACAGCTGGGCCTGTTCGACCACGTCCGCACCACGCGACTCAACGCCGCGCTCGACGCGGTGCGCGAGCGTTTCGGCGACAAGTCGCTCGATCGCGCGAGCGCGCGCCTCCGCGAGCGGCGTCGCTTCTCGGATCGCAGGACGAAGAAAGCGACATGAGTGTCGACGGTGTGTGGATAACCTGCTTCGAACCTGTGGATGAACCTGTGGACAAGAACGTGGACGAAAGCCCTTGTTGCTTCGTTAGAGGGTGCGGATGATGCGCGAGGTCGCATCGAGGGAGGGACGGGTGGCTGACGACAAGATCGCCCAGGTGGCGATCGACTTCATCGCCTTCTGCTTCGAGCGAAAGGGGGTCGGCTGGCCCGTCCTGTACGACGAGATGTGCTACGTCGCAGGCAACCGGCTGTACCGCGGACTCGGTTACGACGAGCTGAAGGAGGCGGGCCTCGACTTCACGCTGGCGGGGCTCGCAAGGACCAGCCGATTGGCGAATGAGGTGACAAAGCGCATGCGCCAGGGGGCTCTGGCGGCGACCTAGCGACTGACGTAGGCCACACCGGCAGAGGCGGCGAGTGAAAGGAAGCGCACTCGCCGCCTCTTTTTTCATCTCTGTCAGAATGGTGAGGCGCGAGGGG
>DATKCP010000141.1:0-18688 GCA_035513115.1 Candidatus Limnocylindria bacterium
TTGTCTCGGCCTGGGTCATTCACCGCGCGATCTATCGGCTCAGTCGAGGCCGTAAGGGCCTGTGGCCGCCGAAGCCGAACCGATGGGGGACGATGCGCCTCACCACGGTGGGCCGCCGCTCCGGCAAGGAGCGCAGCGTGATCCTCGGCTATTACGTGGATGGTCCGAACCTGGTCACGATGGCGATGAACGGCTGGAAAGACGCCGAGCCCGCCTGGTGGCTCAACCTGCAGGCGCGCCCCGACGCCACGGTCGAGATTCCCGATGCCGGCACGAGCGCCATCCATGGGCGGGCGGCGCAGGGCGACGAGCGCGAGCGCCTCTGGGCACGATGGCGCGAGATGGGGGACGACGTCGATGGCTACGCGACTCGCCGCCCGTCTGGGACCGCAGTCGTCGTCCTCGAGCCGCGGTCCGGTTCCGTGTGACCAGCTCGGCCCGCCCAGCCAAGCACCCGCAGCGCGCGCAGCGTGTTCCAGCGGCTGGGCCGACCTTCGCGCTCGTCCATGTCGAACTCGAGATCGCGGACACGGGCGTCGACCAGTTCGCTCTCGTGTGGGTTCTCGAGCGGCACTCGGCCTTCCGCGTCAACCTTGGAGCGGACCAGGTCGATGGCCTCGGCCACGCGCGCATCGGGCGTCACGTCCGCTAGGCGCAGGTAGTCGAGCCCGCGCAACGCGTCGTAGTGCCAGCCGGTCGGGAACGAGAACAGTGTGAAGGCCGTATCGATCAGCTCGCCGCTCGACAGCCGGCGCAGCATCCGGCGTTCGAGCAGGTACTCCTGCCCTCGCTGAAGCGCCGCGGTCACCTCGGCCGAGCCGCCGGTTCGCTCGTGCTCCAGAAGACCCTCGAGGACGTTGATCGTCGTGTGGAACGATCCGCGGGTCGAGCCATTCTCCTGCTCGCAGTTCCACCCGCCATCGGCCATCTGCTCGCCGAGCAGCCGCTCGACGATGCCCGTCACGTCCTGGCCGAAGTACGAGCCGACCGTCACGACGCGCCCGTTGATGCACGGCTCGACCTCGCCCGCGAACACCGGTGTGCCGTGCCACGGGCCACGGGAGTGCCACGTCGCGTTGTCGCGGACGAGGACTATCGCTTTCCGCGCCTCGTCGCTCGAAGGGTCGAGGCCCATGTCGCGGAGCATCAACAGAGCGAGCAGCGAGACCCACTCCGGCTCCGGCGTGCCGGCGTCCCACAGCCCATCCGCCCGCCGGAGAGCCAGCAGCCGCGCGCCCCAGCCTTCGGTGGCAACGCGGGCACGCTCCGCGGTGACCTGGTCGACCGGCGCATCGGTCAGGTCGCGCATCGCCTGCCAGCGAATCGCCGGGTCCGAGTCGAGCAGCCAGTCGATGACGGACACGATCTTCCTCCCGCGAGCGGTGTCTTGATGAGGGCGGCACACGAGCCGAGCCATACGGCGCGAAGCCCGCGAATGCGCGAGCATGAAAGACAGGCTATCCCGCTGGACGCTGTCGCGATGCCGCTAGCGTGTGACAGCGATGATCACCTCCGTTCCTTTGGACGAGCGCGCGCTCGCCCGCGCCGTGCGCACGCTCGCGCGCGCCGAGCCGCGTTTCGCGAGCATCGTGGAGCGACATGGCCCGCCACCGCTCTGGCCTCGGGAGCCCGGCTTCGAGACGCTGGTCCTGCTGATGCTCGAGCAACAGGTCTCGCTCGCGCAGGCGCGCGCGATGTACGCGCGCGTCGTCACGGCGACCGGGACGGTCACACCCGCGAACGTTGCGAAGCTCGGCGAGCCCGGGCTGCGTGCGCTCGGCGTGACGCGACAGAAGTCGGCCTACCTCGCCGCGCTCGCGTCCCAGCTCGAGCGGAAGCAGCTCGACCTCGACGCGCTCGCCACGCTCACGGACGCCGACGCGTTCGCGGCGCTCGATGCGCTGCACGGCGTCGGGCCCTGGACTGCCCAGTGCTACCTGCTCTTCGCCCTGCGGCGCGCCGACGCGTTCCCGGCCGCCGATCTGGCCCTGATGGAGGCGGTGCGCCAGCTCTGGAGGCTGCGCGCAAGGCCGTCGCCAGAAGCCCTCGCGCGCCGCGCGCAAGCGTGGAGCCCGCACCGGGCCGTCGCGGCGCGCCTGCTGTGGCATCACTATCTCAGCGAGCGCGGCTCCAGAGACGCTCGAGCCAGCCCGTAGCGCCGGTGGCCCTGGCGCGTTCTTCGTAAGCGCGACAGGAGGTATCCATGCGTGATTTTGGGGGGCAAGCCTCGACCGCGACCCTCAGCGCCATGCTCGGCGCCGGCTCCGTGTTCGAGGGCAAGCTGCACTTCGAGGGTCAGGTCCGGATCGACGGTACGTTCACCGGCGAGATCACTACCACCGACCTTCTGGTCATTGGTGAAGGGGCGAAGGTCTCCGCCACCATCAACTGCGGCTCGGTCGAGGTGAAGGGCGACATCACGGGGACCATCAATGCCGGCGACTTGATCACGCTGCGCTCGACCGCGCGAGTCCAGGCCGACATCAGTACGCCTTCGCTCACCATCGACAAAGGCGCCGTGCTCGACGGCAACTCACGGATGTCGAGCGGTGCACGTGCCATGGTCACTCTGGCAAGCGGGGAGCGTCGCGAACGCCACCGGAAGGGCAAAGGCCTTGCGCTCGGTCGCGAGCTCGTGCCCAGCGGCCGGTCGGCACAGGACAACGGTCACGGCGACGAGGGCGGCGACCACCCCGTCGAGTAGTCGGCGCGACGTCGCCCCCCGCCCAGGGGATACGCCGGATAGCATTCCGGCGGTACACCTATTACAGGAACCGGCGGGGGTTTGGGGATGTCGATGGACACGACTTCGCACGACGATCAGATCCACACTTCGTTGCTTCGCGGGCGGCCGGAGCAGGCGCCCGCGCGGGGCGAGCTCGTATGGGATGAAGAAGGTGGCGTCGCGGCCGCGGCGGCAGCGGCGCACGAGCCCTCGGCTGTGACCGCTGAGTTTCTCGATCCGAAGCAGCTGACGCCCGCGGTCTCCAAAGCGCCGCCGACGGAGGTCGTCGACGGTCCGGCAGGCGCGCTGGTGGCCGAGCTCGCGCGACGTCGAGCCGAGGGCCTCGAGCGTCTGGATGCCGAGATGCGCACGCGGCGAGCGGAGCTCATGCAGGTCGTGGAGCTTCAGCGCGCGGAGGCCCAGCGGCGCGTCGCCGAGGCCGAGCGCCTCGAGCGCGAAGCGATCGCGCGCCGGCGCGAGGAGCTGGATCGGATCTGGTCGGCGGAGCAGCCGCGGAACCTCGCGGAGCGCCTGAACGGCGCGCTGACCGTGGAGCTGGTCGAGACGAGGTGGCGCTACGAGGTGGCCGAGAAGGAGCTCGTGGCGGAGCTGGAAGAGCGTCGCCGCGAGGAGGCCGACCGGCTCGAGGCCTGGCGTCGATCGGAGCGCGAGCGGATCGAAGCCGAGCTCACCGAGGAAGAGCAGCGATTCGGCGACCGTCTCATGCGGCAACTCAAGGAGTTCGAATTCCAGCTGGGCGAGCGCCAGCTCGAACAGGAGCAGCGTCTCGCGCAGTGGTGGAATGAGGCCGAGCAGCTCGCGCGCCAACGGGTCGCGGCCCTTCTCGACGAGACCCTCTCCAAGAAGGCGCTGACCGGCAGCTAGCGTCGCGTCTCGCCGAGCGCGCGCACGGTCCGCTCGGCTTCGGCCAGCGGGACGTCCCCGGGGATCGCGACGACCGGAACATCGGCGCCAGCCGCGCGAAAGTCGTCGACTCGCGCGCGGCAGCGTGATGCGTCGCCAACGATCGCAAAGGCGTCGAGCAGCTCGTCCGTGACGGCCTCGGCCGCGGCGTCGCGCTGGCGCGCGTCCCACAAGCGCCGGACCTCCTCGGCGACGCCGGCGAATCCATGACTCGCGACGGCCTCGCGGTAGAAACGGCCCATGCCCCCGATGTAGAACGCGAGATGGCGCCTCAGGATGGCGCGTGCCCCCGCTTCGTCGTCGGTCACGATCGCGGGGAGGAGCGGCGCGACGGTGAACGACGAGCGCTCGCGGCCCGCGGCGCGAAGCACGTTCTCGATCGTCATGAGATCCGCGCGCAGCGTCTCGGGGCTTGCGAAGTACGGCAGCCACCCATCGGCCACCTCAGCGCATTGACGGATCGCGCGGGCGGTGAGGCTGGCGTGATAGATCGGGATGCGATCGCGTCGCCGCGCCAGCGTGACGGCGAAACCAGGCGCGACGCTCAGCGTCTCACCGATATAGCCACGGCGCGAACCGCTGACGATGGCACGCACCGCCTCCGTCGTCTCGCGCAGGCGGCGGAGCGGCCGTGCCATCGGCACGCCGTGCCACCCTTCGATCACGCGCCGGCCCGAGGCGCCGAGGCCCAGGATCGCACGGCCACCGGAGAGCTCGTCGAGCGTCACGGCGGCCATCGCGAGCAGGGCGGGCGTGCGGCTGTAGACGTTGACGATGCCCGTGCCGAGGCCGATCCGCTCCGTTGCGCGCGCGAGCGCGCCGAGCGTCACGAACGCATCGCGACCCCATGCCTCGGGAACGAAGATCGCGTCGTAGCCACACTCCTCGGCCAGCCGCGCGAAGGCAACGACCTCGTCGAAAGGGCGGTCGTGCACCGCTCCGAGCGCGATCCCGATCCGAGACATTCGCCCGCATGCTGACACGTAGACTCCCCGACATGGCGGATCTCGTGATCATCGGCGCGGTCGCTTTCGGCGCGATCGCCGGCTGGCGGAAGGGTTTCGTCCTGCCGCTGATCGCGCTCGGCGGTGCGCTGCTCGCGATCGCCTCGCTGTACGCGGGGCCGCTGAACGGCATCGTTCCGTCGGGGACGGCGGGGCTCGGGCTTGGTGCGGTCGCCCTGTTCATCGGCGGCACGGTCCTCGGCCGAGTCGGCTCCGTCCTGGTGGGAGTGGTGTACCGGGTCCCGGTGCTGCGGCGGTTCGATCAGATGGTGGGCATCCCGCTCGGTGCCGCCACAGCGGCGGTCGGCGTGTACGTCGCGGTCCTCGGGGTGCTCGCGCTCGACGGCTGGCTGTCGCCGCTTCACGGCAAGACGACGATCGAGCTGCAGGACGTCGCCGCGGTGCAGGAGCTCAGCGCTTCGAACCCGACACTCGCGCTCTTCGCGGATCCCGCGGTGCTGCAGGCGCTGTCGGCCGCCGCGATGAGCTCTCCGGTCGCAACGGACCAGCTCGCCAAGTTCGATGCGACGCTCGCCTTCTACGAGCAGACCGTCCGGCCCGAGCTCCTGCAGAGCCGCATCGTGCCGGTGCTCCTCGTGGTGGGGAAGTCACTCCCCGTCATCGGACGTCACGCCGAGCTGCCGACCCAGTAGCCTCGCCTCATAGACTCAGAAGGAGTCACTACAGGAGAGGATCCATGGAGCTGCGATCCGGAGAGGCCGCGCCCGCGTTCGCGCTGACCGATGAGAACGGCAAGCTCGTCTCGACCGAGGCGATGCGCGGGAAGAAGTACGTCGTGTACTTCTACCCCAAGGACGACACACCCGGGTGCACCGTCGAGGCCTGCCAGTTCAACGACAACCTGAGCGCGTTCGAGTCGCTGGGGATCCCGGTGCTCGGCGTCTCGCGCGACGATGCCGCGTCGCACCGCGCGTTCCAGGAGAAGTTCTCGCTCAAGTTCCCGCTGCTCAGCGATCCGGACCGTGGGGTCCACGACGCCTACGGCGCCTGGGGTGACCGGCCTGGCCGCGGCGAGGGCGTGATCCGCTCCACGTTCCTCGTGGACGAGAGCGGGAAGGTCAAGAGGGCGTGGTACGGCGTGAAGCCGGATGGCCACGCCAGGGAAGTGCTCGAAGAGCTCAGCAGCTAGCGGCGGCGATCGGTGCACTGCCGAAAGCTGCGCGAAGGCGCGGCATTCGAGCATTTCCGAACCGGCGCGTAGGGAAGCCGGTACGCTTGGCACAAGGTGAAGACGTACCGGCCGTCCACTTCGAATGACGCTGTGCTGCGGCGAGGCGATTTCATCGCACCGGTGTTGCACGAGATCCGGAAAGTCATCGTGGGCCAGGACTATCTCGTGAACCGGCTGCTGCTGGGGCTCCTCTGCAACGGGCACCTGCTGATCGAGGGCGTGCCGGGTCTCGCGAAGACGCTCGCTGTGAAGACGCTGGCCGACACGATCGAGGCGAGCTTCAAGCGTGTCCAGTTCACGCCCGACCTTCTTCCTGCGGACCTGAACGGCACGATGATCTACAACCCCGCCGACCAGACGTTCCGGCCGCGCCTCGGCCCGATCTTCACGGACATCCTCCTCGCCGACGAGATCAACCGCGCGCCACCCAAGGTGCAGAGCGCGCTGCTCGAAGCGATGCAGGAGAAGCAGGTGAGCATCGGCGGCACGACGCACCCACTCGGAGAGCTGTTCATGGTCCTCGCCACCCAGAACCCGATCGAGCACGAAGGGACCTACCGTCTGCCGGAGGCACAGGTCGACCGTTTCATGATGAAGGTCGTCATCGGCTACCCCTCGCAGCAGGAGGAGCGCGAGATCATGGATCGCCAGACGATCGGCGAGGTCCCGCAGGTCCGCCGCGTGGCAACGCCCAAGGCCGTGCTCGACGCGCGCGCCGCGGTGAAGCTGATCCACATGGAGGACTCGCTCAAGGACTACATCGTGCGCATCGTCTTCGCGACGAGAGAGCCCGAGCAGTTCGCTCTGAACGACCTCCGCCCGATGATCGCGTACGGTGTTTCGCCGCGGGCGTCGATCTTCATCTCGCTGGCGGCCCGCGCGAACGCATTCCTCGAGGGGCGCGACTACGTGCTACCGGATGACGTGAAGGCCGTGGCGACGGACGTGATGCGCCACCGCCTCATCGTGACTTACCAGGCGGAGGCCGAGGAGGTCACGCCCGAGTCGATCATCGCGAAGGTGCTGGACAAGGTCCCGCTTCCCTGACCGTGATCGCATCGACGCGCGCTCACGCCCGCGTCCGGGCCGATCAGGCCCTTCCGGCGAGCGTGCTCCGGCGCATCCGCCAGGTCGAGATCAAAGCGCGCATCCTCGCGGACGAAGCCCTGCTGGGCGCGTATCGCAGTGTGTTCCGCGGATCGGGGCTGGAGTTCGAGGAGGTGCGCGAGTACGAGCCCGGCGACGACATCCGCAGCATCGACTGGAACGTCACCGCGCGGATGGGGATGCCCTACATCAAGAAGTTCCGCGAAGACCGGGAGCTCAACATCCTGCTGGCCGTGGACGTCTCGGCCTCGTCCTGGTTCGGCTCGGTGGACCAGAGCAAGCGAGACCTCGCGGCGGAGGTCGGCGCTCTGCTCGCGATGACGGCGATGCGGAGCCACGACCGCGTCGGCCTCCTGCGATTCGCGGAAGGCCTTCAGGAATGGATGCCGTCGCGACGCGGCCGAGAACATCTCCTGCAGGTGATCCGCGAGCTCCTGTTCGCGCAGCCGCGGCGGGTGCGTACCGAAATGACCCTGGCCGCGCGGTTCCTCACCAACGTCACCAAGAAGCGCAGCGTCGTCTTCCTCGTGTCCGACTTCCTGGACGTCGGCTTCGTCGACGACCCGGCGGTACGCATGCTCGGTCGGAAGCACGACGTCATCGCGCTCGTTCTGAACGATCCGCGCGAGCTCGAGCTCCCGAACGTCGGGGTGGTCGCGCTCGAGGACGCGGAGACCGGCGGCATCGCGTATGTCGATACGGGCGATCGACGGCTGCGCGAGGAGTACGCGGGAACGGGGCGGCGCCGGCGCACCGAACGCCGGCAGGCGCTCGCGCGGATGAAGATCGACAGCGTCGACCTCTACACCGACCGTCCTTTCGTGCCCGCACTCATGGCGCTGTTCAACGCGCGGACGCGGCGCAGCTAGTGCGGCTCATCGTCGCGCTCGTGCTCGGGTTGCCGCTCGCCGCCTCGGGCTTCGCGGCGGCCGCGGATCCCGTGATCGCGGCCGCGACCCTCGATCGAGCGACGATCACCGTCGGCGACCCGGCGCTCCTCACCGTGTACGCCGACGCCGCGGCCGGCTACCAGGTGGGCGATCCCATGATCGCGCACACCATCGGCGATCTCGAGGTGCTGGAGGTCCTTCCCTCCGGCCGCTCGACGCGTGGGGACGGGATGGCGCGCTGGACGTTCCGTTACCGCGTCACCGCGTGGGTCGTCGGCGACCTCAGCGTCCCGCCGATCCAGATCCCGTACACCAGCCCGGACGGCGTGGCCGGCGTGGTGATGACCGCGCCACTCGACCTTCGCGTCGCGACCGTCATCAGGGACGGCGAGGACACCACCGACATCAAACCGCTGAAGCCTCAGCTCGACCTGCCTGAGGCGTTCGCCGCGAGGCTGTCGCGGATCGCGCTCGGCGTCGCGGCAGCGGTGGCCTTCACCGCGCTGGTCGTGTTCATCTGGATGCTGGTGCGGCGGCGCGAAGGCGTGGCGGCGCAGGAGCGCCTCACGCCGGTCCAGCGCGCGCTGCGCGAGCTCGACGCCCTGGCGGAGCAGCGCCTCCCGGAACACGGGAGGACCGCGGAGCACTACGAGCTCCTCACCGGGAGTCTTCGCCGCTACGCGGTCGAGCGTTTCGGGATCGAGCCCGGCCGCACGAGTCGCGAGCTTCGCGTCGCACTCGAGGGAGCCGGCGTCGACCGAATGCAGTCCGGGGCGATCTACGAGCTCCTGCGCGAAGGCGACGAGGTGCGCTTCCGCCACGCGATCCCGTACCCGGCGCACGCGCAGAACGCGGTGCGCGCGGCGCTCGAGATCGTGCGGCGGGCGGCCACGGCGGAGGAGTACGAGATCGCCGCCCTCCGGCCGCAATGAGCGCACGCATTCTCGGTACCGAGGTCCGGTTCGACGTGCCGTGGGCCCTTGCGCTGCTTGCGCTCGTCGTCATCGCCGCGGCGCTCGAGCTCCGTCGCGAGCGCGGACGCAGCGGAGGCGTGCTGTTCTCGTCGCTCGGCCTCCTGCCGCGCGCGCGGGGCAGCTGGCGCGTGCGCCTGCGTTGGCTGCTGCTGCCGCTGCGGGTCGCCGCCGCGTCGGCGCTGATCGTGGCGCTTGCGGCCCCGTCCGTCGTTCACGCCGCGTTCGACGTTCCGGCCGAGGGGATCGACATCGTCATCGTCGTCGACACGTCGTCATCGATGACCACGCCCGATCTCGGCGGAGAGCCGCGGATCGAGGTCGTGAAGAAGGTCGTGCACGACTTCCTCGGCGGACTCAAGAACGATCGCGTCGGCATCGTGATCTTCAGCGCGGAATCGATGGTGCTCAGCCCTCTGACGCTCGACTACGCCGCCGCGCAGCGCCTCGTCGAGCCGGTCGCGGCGGGCCGTCCGCTTCGCGATGGGACGGCGATCGGTACCGGTCTCGCGACCGGGCTGAACGTCGTTCGCGAGTCGGCCGCGCGCGGCAAGGTCGCGATCCTCCTGACCGACGGCCAGAACAACGCGGGCGACGTGCAGCCAACGGACGCGGCCCAGATCGCGAAGCTGATCGGCGTGCGCCTGTACACCATTGGCGCGGTGGCGGCGCGCTCGCGCGCGGAGGTCGACGAGGCGCTCATGAGAAGCATGAGCGAGATGACCGGAGGTCTGTACTTCCGCGCGTCCGACGAGACGGCGCTCCGCGACGTGTATCGCGAGATCCAGACGCTGGAGAAGGCGCGCGTCGGCACGCGCGTGTTCATCTCGACGGATGACGCGTCGCTCCCGTTCGCGGCGGCCGGCGCAGGCCTTCTGGCGCTGCAGCTGCTCCTGGCCCTCAGCATCTTCCGGAGGACACCGTGAGCCTTCCGGTGCTGGGGTTCGCGCGACCCGAGCTGCTGCTCCTCCTCGCGGCGCTGCCCATCGTCCTGGCGCTGGTGATGCTCGCGCACCGCGCACGCGTGCGCGCGCTCCGCTCGTTCGGTGGCGCCGCGACGCTGGTCTCGCGCAGCGGCGTGCGCTGGTGGTTGAAGTCGGTCCTCGTCCTCGTGGCTCTCGGGAGCCTCGTGATCGCGCTCGCCGGTCCGTACGTCGACCTGCGCGCGCGCGAGGCGCGCCGGCTCGGCGTGGACATCGTCCTCGCGGTCGACGTGTCGCAGAGCATGGCCGCGCGCGACGTTGAACCGGACCGGCTGCGCGCGGCGCGGCACTTCGCGGAGGAGCTCGGTCGGCAGATGATCGGCAGCCGCGTCGCGCTCGTGCTCTTCGCGGGGCAGGGGACCGTGCGGTACCCACCGACCACCGACCCGCGCATCCTCGGCGAGGTCCTCGACAACTCCGGGCGCGGCGTGCGGCTCCAGCAGGGGTCGTCGCTTCGCGCTGGGATCGAGTCGTCGCTGGGCGCCTTTCCGCCGGACCCGGGTCCGCTGCGGCAGCGCGCGATCGTGCTCGTGTCGGACGGCGAGATCACCAACAGCGATGTCCCGGAGGCCGACGAGCTGAGTGGCGCGCGCATCCATGCCGTCGGCGTCGGCACGGCCGCGGGCGGTCGGATCCCGACCTACGACGCGAACAACGGAACGTTCACGGGGTACCTGCGCGACGCCGGCGGCGTGGAGGTGGTGAGCCACCTCGTGGAGTCGACGCTGCGCTCCGTCGCGGAGAAGGGCGGAGGCCGGTACTTCCACTACGTCGGCAACGACGGTGTGATCGGTGAGCTCGCGCGGGAGCTGCGCACGATGGAGGCGGTCGAGCCGATCGACGACGCCGGCGCGGTCCCCGACGAGCGCTCGGCGCCATTCATCGCTCTCGCGGTGGCGCTGCTGCTCCTCGAATGGCTCATCTCGGATCGGCGGTCGATGCCGGCGCCGCGTAGCGCGGGCCGCCCCGTCGCCCGCCGCGGCCGGCGGATCCTGGGGATCGCGATCGGCTCGGCCGCGCTGTGGGCGGTCGCCTGCAGCGACGCGGCGGTGTCGAACGAGACGGCCAACGGGCTGTTCGCCGCGGGCGACTACTCGGGAGCTCTCGCGGCTTACCGCGACCTCCAGATCGACCTGCCGGACGCGCCGGAGCTCGCGGTCAATGCCGCGAACGCGCTGCACATGCTCGCGGAGTACCCGCGCGCGCTGCCCGAGTACGGCAGGGCCATCGCGGGTCCGGATCTGAAGCTCCGAGCGATCGCGCAGTACGACCGCGGGAACACGCTGTTCCGCATGGCCCGGTACGAAGACGCGCGCGACGCGTACCGCGAGGTGCTGCGGATCGATCCGACCGATCGCGACGCGAAGTTCAATCTCGAGATCATCCAGCGCCTCCTCTCGGGCCGGCCGGACCAGCCGGGCCAGCCGGGCCAGCAGTCCGGTCCCAGTCAGCAGCCCGGCGGCAGCCCCGGCCCCGCGGAGGGGCCTGGACAGAGTGGTCAGCCCAGCCCCAGCGGTTCGCCGCGGCCGGGTCAGAATCCGGGACAGCCGCAGGACCCCGCCGGCGATCCGACGGACTCGGGCGATCCGAACGACGTGCCGTCGCCCGCGCTTCGACCGGCGCTCGACAACTTCCGGCAGGGGCTGACGATCGACGATGCCCTGCGCGTGCTCGCGGCGCTCGAGGGCGAGCTGCGCGGCGTCGGCCAGCTGCTGGAGGGTCCGCGCAGGGGCAACGACGGCGAGTATTGACGTTCCTCGCGTCGCGACGATAGGCGCGATAATGGCTGGCAACCAATGGACCCTTCCAGTACCGCGGGGGGTGTCGCCGCCGCCCTCCTCCTCGTGCTCGCCAACGGATTCTTCGTCGCCGCCGAATTCTCGATCGTCAAGGTCCGCGACACGCAGCTCCAGCCACTGGTGCACCGGAGCGCGCGTGCTCGACTGGCCATGCACATCACCGGGCATCTGGACGAGTACCTCGCCGCCTGCCAGGTGGGGATCACGCTCTCTTCGCTGGCGCTCGGCTGGATCGGCGAGCCCGCGATCGCGGGTCTGTTCGAAGTGCCCCTCGCCGCCGTGTTCGGTGGCTTCGCGCCGGCTCTGTCCCACGGGATCGCCATCGCGCTCGCGTTCGCGCTCATCTCCATGCTGCACATCGTCCTGGGCGAGCTCGCCCCGAAGTCCGTCGCCATCCAGCGCGCGGTTCCGACGGCACTGTGGGCCGCCTATCCGCTCCACTGGTTCTATCGGGCCATGTATCCGTTCATCGCCGCCCTGAACACCATCGGCAACGCCGTCGTGAGCCTGGTGGGCCTCCGGCCGGCGACCAGCGCGGAGCGGGCGCATTCACCGGAGGAGCTCGGGCTGCTGCTCGACGCCGCGGGCAGCGCCGGAACGGTCGAGACCATCGAGCGGGATGTCGCGCGTAGAGCGCTGACCCTGGGCGATCGCACGGTCAGCAGCGTGATGGTCCCCCGAACGGAGATGATCAGCGTGTCCGAGAGCGCGACCGTCGCCGAGCTCCTCGCGCTGAGCGTCGCGCATCCATACACGCGCCTGCCGGTGCATCGCGCCGAGAGCGAGGAGATCGTCGGCGTGCTCCACATCAGGGATCTCGCGCACGCCAGGTCGAGCGAGGTCACGGCCGGCGAGCTGAGCCGTCCTGTCGCGATCGTTCCAGAGAACGCGGACCTGCTGGATGCCCTGGCTCTCTTCCGCCGCGAGCGCGCGCGGGTGGCCGTGGTCATCGACGAGTACGGAGGCACCGCGGGCCTCGTGACGCTTGGCGCCATCGCGGAGCAGCTCCTCGGACCCGTCGGGGACGAGTTCAGTCCGGGCCGCCATCTCATCGTGGAGCGGCCGGATGGATCCCTTCTGATCGATGGCCTGACGTCACTGGACGATGTGCGAGAGCGCCTGGCCATACCGCTGTCGGATGTCCCGGCCACGACCGTGTCGGGTCTGGTCATCGACCGGCTCGGCCGCGTCGCGGTGGTCGGCGATGCCGTGCACGCCGACGGCGTCCGGTTCGAAGTCGCGTCCGTCGACGGCCGCCGCATCGATCATGTGGTGGCCATCCGAGAGGCTCGGGCCCAATCCGTCTAGGTCGGGATCTCGCGTCCGATCCCGCGCTCGCGAGCCAGACGCAGCACCAGCGCAGCCGCCGCCGCGTCCTCCACCGCCACGCCGACAGACTTGTAGAGCGTGAGCTGCGCGGCGTCGGTTCGGCCGCGCTTCATCCCGGACACGATCTCTCCGAGCTCCGCATGGACGTGGGTCGCGTCGATGAGCCCGTCGCGGATCGGCCACAGGAGGTCGTTCGACCCGCCGGGCGGCGGCGCCAGCGCCGCGGCGCGCGACTCGACGACCACCACCGCGGCCGCGACGGTCTCGCCGTCGACCTCGCGGCCCGCCGTGTTGTAGCCGACGGAGTTCACGTGCGCGCCGGGGCGCAGCCACTCGCGCCGCACCACCGGATCGGGGCTGTGCGTGCAGGCGCACACGACGTCAGCCGCGCGCCCCGCCTCGGAGAACGACGCCGTGCGCGCCGGCACGCCCGTCTGCGCGGTGATCTCGCGCGCGAGGGCCAGAGCCTTCGCCCCGTCGCGAGCGGCGATGACGATCTCGCGGAATCGGCGTACCAGCGGCAGCGCTCGCAGGTGGGCGCGCGCCTGTACCCCAGCCCCGAGCACGGCGAGCGTCGCGGCGTCCGCGCGCGCGAGGAGATCCGTCGCCAGCGCCGATCCCGCGGCGGTGCGCGCCGCCGTGATCGCCTCGCCGTCCATGAGCGCGGCGGGCGTTCCGGTCAGCGGATCGAACGCGACGATGACCGCCTGATGGGTCGGCCGGTCCGTGTTGCGCGGAAAGAGCGTGACGAGCTTGGTCGTGAGCGCGCCCGCGCCGGGGAGGTAGGCCGGCATCGCGGCGAGGAGCGCGTCCCGCTCGGCGACCACGGCGGCGATCCGCGTCGGCATCGACGCGCGACCGGCGGAGAGGTCGGCCAGCGCCGCACCGACCGCGGCGCGAAGCGCGTCCGGGTCGAGGAGCGATTCCACCTCGCGCTTGTCCAGGATGAGCACGCGGGGATGCTAGAGCGTCGTGACCTCGCGGCGGCCGATACCGACGCGCCCGATGCGGATGCGCGTGCTGAAGACCTCGGTGCTCACGATGAATCCGATGAAGATCAGGACGACCCCCAGCAGCTCGCCGAGGTAGAACGACCACGTGACACCGAAGCGGTTGAGGCCGCTCGTGACACCGGGGATGAATCCGCCGAGCGCGATCAGGAGCGTCGCCGGCACGCGTGAGTGCAGCTGACCGCGCGCGAGCGCGACGGCGGCGAGCGGCAGCGACGCGAGCAGATTGACGACGATCGCTGTGGCGCCGTAGACCTGCGCGACGACCGGAGGAAGCCGCCGCGCGCGCAGCAGCTTGCGTTTGGGCATGAACACGTAGGCGGAAAAGAGCGCGCCGAACACGAGGGTGAACGCGCCGGCGATGTTGAACGGACCTGACAGCACCCGGATGTGCTCGGGGATGGCGGTGCCCACGGGCACGCCGGTCGCCGGGTCGAGGGCATACCCGGGTTCGGCGATCGTCGCCGTGAGCATCAGCACCGTCACCGCGATCGAGGCGACGAGGAGGAAGGCCATGGTCACGTGGCCGACGAGCTCGCGCCGCCGCCACGTGACCAGCGCGACGATCACCGCCGCTACCGTCGCGAAGGCGATGACCATGGCGACGGCGCTCTCCGGCGCGGGGTGGCCCTCGCGGATCAGGCGTGCCTGGCTCAGGATCGCGAACAGACCGCCGACGAAGATCGTCGTAGCCGCGAAGTAGCCGAAGCGCGTGCGTGCCAGGAGATAGACGGTGCCCATCCCGAGATATGCGGCGACGAAGAGCGCGCCGATGAGATACCAGGCCCGGTAGAGCGGCTCGCTCCAGCCGAAGGCGCTGCCCCAGAACTCGGTGCCGGTGCTGATGCCGTACCAGAGGAGCCCGACCGCCCAGACGAGCTGGAAGCTCCGCCTGCGCTCGAGCCACTGCGCGAGGACCAGGGCGGCGAAGACGAAGCTGACGGCCGACGAGGCCAGCGGCAGCAGCACGTTCGGGTGCACATCCGGAAGGTATCGTTTCCGTGTATGTGTCGCAGCATCAAGACGCTCCGTGGCACGGCCCCCGCGACCGACGAGGAGGTCCGCGCGGCCGCACTCCAGTTCGTCAGGAAGATCAGCGGATTCCGGGCGCCCGCGCCGGCCAACGCGGAGGCGTTCGACGCCGCCGTCGAGGAGATCAGGGCCTCTTCGGAGCGGCTGCTGCAGCGCCTCCCGGCCAAAAGGGCGCGTCCGGCGGCTAGGCCAACTGGCCTAGAGGCCTAATCACCGCGTTTCGGCGGGCCCGCTCCCCGTTAGAGGGATGGACAGGCCAATTAGCAGCGCGACACTTCCCGCAATTGGCGTATACCGGCGACGCCGGCTTGGAGAGCAACGGAAGATGGCGATCCTGCGCAGCCCGACCGGTGTGTTCCCGATCCGTCGGCCGCTGTACTCCGTCTACCACCCTAACCCGGCGATGGTGAAGCCGACCGGATCGATCCGGTGCGAATAGCAGCCCAGTTCTTCGGTCCGAGTCTTCTTCGCGCGCTCGTTGGACGAACCGTCGCGGTGGCCGTTGCCGCGCTCGTCCTGCTCGCGGCTGTGGCGCTGTACGAGTCGAACGAGCTCATAACGGATCAGTTCGAGGACGAAGCCAGCATCGTGGCGCAGACGGCGGCGAAGGATGTGGACAACCAGTCGGTGTTGATGCTTCGCGCCGCGTCGCTGCTGGCCGGCATTCCGACGATCCGCGATCTCACCGTCGAGGGCGACCGCGAGGCGTTGACCGCCTTCCTGCTTCAACAGAAGTCGCGGCTCAACGTGGACATCATGAACGTGGCCGACGTGAACGGCCTGCTGATCGCGGGGGGTCAGGACTTCGAAGAGGGCCAGTCGCTGCTTCCGGAGCTGATCACGCTCGTGAAGGCCGGCGCAACGCAGTCCTGGATCCTGCACGACGAGCCTGGCAGCGGTCTTCAGATCCGAGCCATGTACATCATCCGCGGCGACGACCAGGAGCCGGTCGGCTACATGGAGGTCGGCTCCCTTCTCGGCGACGCCTACCTGTCGGGCATCAACACCAAGAGCGACGCGCACATCGCGCTGATCTGGAACGGCCGCGTGCGCGCCTCGACCACGATGTTCGCCGAAGGCGCGGTCCTCCCGTCCGTCGAGCAGGTCGATTCCGCGCCGAACGACCTGCTCGTGCAGCACGTGACGCTCGGCGACCGCGAGTACTACGGCATCTTCCAGGTCATGCGGTCACAGCGAGCGAACCCGGGCGTGCTGGCGGTCATGTTGCCCACTGAGGGCGTCGCGGCCGCCCAACGCACGCTGCTCCTGATCCTGTTCGTTCTGTCGGCCGGCCTCATAGCGCTGATCACGTTCTTCGCCTATCGGTCGGCGACGGCGATGACCAAGCCGCTCGCGGAGCTCGCCGCCGCCGCGCAGCAGATCGAGGCCGGTGACCTCGGCGTACGCATCCGTCAGCGCTCCCAGCATGAGATCGGCACACTCGAGCGCGCCTTCGACACCATGGCGCGGTCGCTCAGCGAGCGCGAACGAGCGCAGCAGGAGTACCTTGCCGAGGTCCGGACGGTGAACGAGGTGGCCGACGCCGTCGTTGGCGTGACGGACCGCGAACGTATCTTCGCCGAGTCTCTGTCGAGGATGGTCGCGCTCTTCCACGCCGACGGCGGCTCGATCGTCATTCGCGAAGACGCGCCGGGCGCGCCGGTCGGCTCGGGCGGCCGGCTTGTCGCGCCGACGACGATCGGCGTGGACGCGGACACCGCGGTGATGCTCGCGACGCGGGTCCTGGTGAATCCGGTCTTCGATCCGAATCAGATCCAGCACCTGCACATCCCGCAGAGCCGGATACCGCACGTCGCGCACATCGCGCTATCGGCGCGTGGCCGTGCCGCGGGCCTCCTCTCGGCGTACTTCAAGGCGCCGCGGCAGATCACCGATACCGAGGCGCGCGCGCTGCGCACCATCGCCCGACTCGTGAGCGTCGCCAAGGAGAACGCCGATCTGGTGAACGAGCTGAAGGACAACAACCTGCAGCTCGAGCGCGCGAACCGGTTGAAGAGCGAATTCCTCGCGTCCGTCAGTCACGAGCTCCGCACACCGATGAACGCGATCATCGGTTACACGAAGCTCATGCTCGACGGGCTCGATGGTGACCTCACCGAGCAGCAGACCGCCGATCTCGAGCGCGTCGTGCAGGCCGCTGACAACCTGCTGGGCCTCATCAACGGACTGCTCGACCTCGCGAAGATCGAGGCCGGCAAGATGGAGATGAACATCGAAGAGGTGGACATCCCCCTCGTGATCAACGACGTCATCGAGCTCATGCATGCGAGCGCGGACGCGAAGTCGCTCAGCCTGCGCGCCGATGTCGCCGAGACGCTTCCCGCGGCCTGGGCGGATCGCGCGCGCATCCGTCAGGTGCTGGTCAACCTGCTCGCCAACGCGGTGAAATTCACCGAGCACGGCGGCGTGACCATCCGCGCGACGATCGTCGACGGGTGGATCACGATCGCGGTCATCGACACCGGTGTGGGCATCCCGCCGGAGGCGCAGACGTACATCTTCGACGAGTTCCGTCAGGTCGACGCGTCAACGACGCGCCGGTATGGCGGCACCGGACTGGGCCTGGCCATCTCGAAGCGCCTCATCGCGTTGCACGGCGGCCGCATCTGGGTCGAGAGCACCATGGGCGTCGGCAGCACGTTCCTGTTCACCCTGCCGGTGCGCGTGCGTCCCGCGGCCCTCCCCGACGGCGCGCTGAGCGGCGTAGGGGTCAGATCATGACCGCCGCACGGGTACTCGTCATCGAGGACGAAGCGAACAACCTCGACGTCGCACAGCGCATCATCCGTGCCGCGGGTCACGAGGCGCTCGTGGCCATGGATGGCCAGACCGGTCTGGACCTGGCGCGAGCGGAGCACCCCGACGCGATCCTCGTGGACCTGCTGCTCCCGCGCGTGGACGGCTGGACCGTCACGCGCCTGCTCCGCGAAGAGGAGTGGGCAGCGCGCATCCCGATCATCGCCGTGTCCGCGCTCGCGATGCAGCAGGACCGCCAGCGCGCCATCGACGCCGGCTGCGACGACTTCGTCTCCAAGCCATACGCGCCGGCGGAGCTGCGGGCGGTGCTGGCGCGATTCCTCCCCGAGACTGCCGCGGTGGTCGCGGGAGCCAAGCGGCCGTCGGCGGCCACGCCGCAGGTCGAGCGCCTCGGCACGGTGCTCGCGGTCGACGACGAGCCCGCGAACCTCGATCTCATTTCGCGCCGGCTCGCGGCCCTGGGCTGTGCCGTGCTGCGCGCGTCGAGCGGCGAGCAGGCGCTCGCCATCGCCGAACGCGAGGTCCCCGATCTCGTCCTGCTCGACGTGATGATGCCGGGCATCGATGGGTGGGAGACCTGCAGGCGGCTCAAGGCGAACGAGCGGACGGCGGCGATCCCTGTGATCTTCGTCACCGCGAAGGACCAGCCCGCCGATGTGGTCACGGGGTTCGAGGCCGGCGGCGTCGACTACGTCTCGAAGCCGTTCGAGGCGGTCGAGCTCGCCGCGCGCGTGCGCAGCGCGCTCTTCACCAAGCATCTGCAGGATGAGCTCCGCGCGAGCAACGAGGAGCTTCGGAAGGTCGAGCGCTCGCGACAGGAGCTCATCGGGATGCTCGGCCACGACATCCGCAACCTCGCCAACAGCGTGGTCGCGTTCCTGCAGCTTGTGGGATTGGGTCAGCTCGATCCGTCCCGGCCGGAGTTCGCCGAGCTCCTCAGCCTC
>DATKCP010000142.1:0-13528 GCA_035513115.1 Candidatus Limnocylindria bacterium
CGCACCTCCTATCCAAAGGCGCAGCAGGAGGCGATCGATCGCGCGGCGGAGATCATCAACGCGGCGAGGACGCCGCTGATCCTCGCCGGGAACGGAGTCACCCGGCGCCAGGCGGTCGGAAATCCCACCGTCGCTGCCCTGCGCCGGCTCGTCGAGCGGAGCCGGGTCTGGGCGACATGGACCTACATGGCCAAAGGCGTCATCGATCCGCTGAGCCCATTCGCGCTCGGGCCCGTCGGCCTACAGCGCCCCGGTGCGGACCTGGCGAACGTGAAGCTGCTCGCCGACGCGGACGTCGTCATCGCCGTGGGCTACGACCTCGTGGAGTGGGCGCCGGTGCTGTGGAATCCGAAGCGCGACAAGACCGTCGTGCACGTCGACAGCACCGCCGCCGAGCTCGATGGGCATTACCACCCGTCGATCGAGGTCATCGGGGAGCTCGACGACTCGCTCGCGGCGCTGGCGGAAGCGGTCAGGCCGCGCGAAGACCGCTCGCGCGCGTCCGGCCCCGCGCAGGTCAGGCCGGCAACAGACGTACCGGTGCCGATGCCGCCGAACGCGGTGATCGCCGATCTCCGTGAAGCGCTCGGCCCGGACGACATCGTCGTGAGCGACGTCGGTGCGCACAAGGTGTGGCTCGCGCGACTGTTCCCCACGGAGCGTCCGAACACCGTCGTCATCTCCAACGGCCTCGCGTCGATGGGCATCGCTCTGCCTGGCGCGATCGCCGCGAAGCTCGTGCACCCCGAACGCAGGGTCATCGCCTTCAGCGGCGACGGCGGATTCCTGATGAACGTGCAGGAGCTCGAGACCGCCAAGCGCCTTGGAACGGCCATCGTCGCGGTCGTCCTCGTCGACGAGCGTCTCGGTATCATCGAGGTGAACGAGAAACACCAGTTCGGTCGTACCTTCGCAACTGAGTTCGGCAACCCCGACTTCGTGCAGCTCGCGCGCGCATTTGGTATCGCCGGATATGCGGTGGAGAGCGCGAAGGACCTCCTGCCGACACTCCGACGCGCCCTCGATCTCGGTGGCCCCGCGCTGGTCGCGGTGCCGTGGGATCACCGGCAGAACGAACACATCGCCGACGCGATGAGCTACGGCCGGCAGCCGGCAGGGCCTCACTAGAGGAGATCCGCGGCTCCGGCGTGAACCAGCGTGCGTCGCCGAGCGTATATACAGTCGAAACAATCGATTTCTGCGCGGATGGGGGTGGCGGTTGGCTGCTCGGCGGGTCACGATCACCGACGTCGCGCGCGCCGCGAACGTCCATGCGTCGACGGTTTCGCGCGTCCTCAACGGACGGGCCGAGCTGAGCCTGCTGCCCGAGACGCGCGAGCGCGTCATCGCCGCCGCGACGCGGCTCGGTTACCGCCCATCCGCGCTCGCTCGAAGCCTGCGACTCCGGCGGACGTTCACCCTGGGGATGCTCGTGCCCGACATCGCGAATCCGGTGTTCCCGCCGATCATCAAGGGCGTCGAGGGGGCGGCACACGCGCGCGGATATCACCTCATCCTCTGCAATACGGATGACTCCTTCGAACGTGAGGCCAGCTACCTGCGTGTCCTGCGGGAGTGGCGGGTGGATGGGATCCTCATCGCATCCAGCTCCACCGCCGAGTCGACGATCGCGGAGCTGCGCCGCGAGAAGTTCCCGTTCGTCCTCGTCAACAGCGCCTCACGCACGGGCGACGACGCATGCGTCGTGCCAGACAACCGCCTGGGCGTGTCGGCCGCCATCGATCATCTGACCCGGCTCGGCCACCGGCGCATCGGGTTGATCGCGGCGCCACAAACGACCACGACCGGGCAGGAACGGCTGATGGCCGCGCGCGCCGCTCTGAGGCGCCACCATCTCGCCCACGACGACGCGCTCGTGGCGGTCGCGGATTCGTTCTCGGAAGCGTCCGGCTATCGCGCCGCGCGGCGTCTGCTCCTGGATGGAGAGCCGCCGACGGCGATCTTCGGCGCGAACGACCTCATCGCGCTCGGCGCGATCCGGCTCGCGCGCGAGATCGGTCTGGCCGTTCCCGCGGATCTCTCGGTCGTCGGGTTCAACGACATCCCACAGTCCGAGCTCTTCGACCCGCCGCTCACCACGGTGCGCGTGCCACAGGAGGACATGGGCGTGCTCGCCGCGGCGCTGCTCATCGACCAGCTCGAGGGACGGCCCATCGAACGAAGACGGCTCGTGCTCGAGACGGAGCTCGTGGTCCGTGGATCGACCGCGCCGCCGCCGGCGTCGACGACGACCGTGATGCGTACCGCTTAGGCCAGCGCCTCCCGGAGCACGGCAGCCATGTCGTCGATCGCGGCGCGCCCCATGGGTACTGCCGCGGCCATTCCGGTGAAGCCGTGCACCATTCCCGGGTACTCGACATACGTCGTCGGGACCCCGGCCTCACTCAGCCGTCTCGCGTAGCCCTTCCCCTCGTCGCGCAACACGTCGCACTCCGCGGTGATCACATGCGCGGGTGGCAGGCCGGACAGGTCCCTCGCGCGGAGCGGCGACGCGTACGGCTCGTCGCGAAGCTTCGGATCGGGTACGTAGTTGTCCCAGAACCAGCGCATGCCGCTGCGCGTGAGGCCAAGGCCGCTGCCATTGGCGCGATACGACGGCGTGTCGAAGTCGTGATCCAGCACCGGCACGTGGAGCAGCTGGAACGCGATCCTTGGCGCGCCGCGCTCGCGCGCCATGAGCGTGACGACCGCGGCAAGGTTGCCGCCGGCGCTCGATCCTCCCACCGCGATCCGCGACATGTCGATGCCCAGATCGGACGCATGGTCCGAAGACCAGCGCGTCGCCGCGTAGGCGTCGTCCGCGGCGGCCGGGTAGCGGTCCTCCGGCGCCAGTCGGTATTCGACCGACACCACGGCGCAGCCGCTCGCGTTCGCGATCGCACGGCAGAACGCGTCCGCGGTCGCGACGCTGCCCACCACCCACCCGCCGCCGTGCAGGTAGACAAGAAGGGGAAGCGTTCCCGAGCGGGGCCGGTAAAGGCGCGCCGGGACTGGAGGCAGTGTGTCGACAACGAGATCGCGCACATCCGCCACCGGCTCCGGTGGCAACGCGGCCGCGACGTTCACCGAGCCGCCGCGCGCGCGAGCCTCCACGATGCTGAGCGTTTCGAGGGGACGTGGGTCGATCCTCTCAGCCTCGGCGAGCAATGCTGCGGTCGCCGGATCCAGCGGCATGGCTGCGAGAGATTAACCGGCGCGGCGCGCGGGGCCGTATACGACCCGGCCCGGGCGAGCGCTCGTGTGCGTGCCATCCCGCAGGACGGGCGCCCCGTTGACGAGGACGTGTTCCACGCCGGTCGCGTACCGATGCGGCTCCGTGTACGTCGCGTGATCCGTGATGGTGGCGGCGTCGAAGGCGACGACATCCGCGAAGTAGCCGGGGCGCAGCAGCCCTCGACGATCGAGTTTGAGATTCGCCGCCGGCAGACCGGTCATGCGCCGGACCACGTCCGCAAGGGGCGCGGCCTGCTCCTCGCGAACGAAACGGCCGAGCACGCGCGCGAACGTCCCGTAGGCGCGCGGGTGCGGCTGCGACAGCAGGAACACGCCCTCGGGCGCGAGCGAGCCGGCATCGGAGCCGAAGCTCATCCACGGCAGCGCGACCTCGCGCCGCAGGTTGGCGGCGGAGGCCATGAAGATGACCATGCCCACGCGACTCTCGTCCTCCAGCACGAGGTCCATCGCCACGTCCCGTGGATCAGCGCCGCGCGCGGCCGCGATCTGGCCAAGTGTCCGTCCGGTCAGGGGCTTCAGGCGCTCGTTCCTGAACGCCACGAGCACGATGCCCTCCGGCGTGCCCGCGGCCTCGTAGAGGTTCTCCCAGTCGGTGCCCGAGCGCGCCATCTCCTCGCGGATGCGCGCTCGCTGGACGGCGTCGCGCAGTCGCGCGAGCGTCGCGCGCAGGCCGCCTTCGTGTGCCCACGGCGGGAAGCACGAGCTGAGGCCCGTCGCGCCGGCCTCGTACGGGTACATGTCGGCCGTGATCGCCAGGCCCTCCCCGCGAGCGCGTTCGACGTGGTCGATCACCGTGTCGAGCTTCGTCCAGTTGGCTCGGCCCGCCTGCTTGAGGTGGTAGATCTCGGCCGGCAGTCGCGCTCGCCGCGCGATCTCGATCACTTCATCGACGGCTTCGACCAGACGGTTCCCCTCGCTGCGCATGTGGGAGATGTACATGCCGCCGTGCCGCCCGGCGACTTCCGCAAGCGCGACGAGCTCGTCTGTGTCCGCGTACGTGGCCGGCGCGTAGATCAGCGCCGAGCCGACGCCCAGAGCGCCGTCGCGCATCGCCGCGTCGACCAGTGCGCGCATGCGACGCAGCTCCTCCGGCGTAGGCGGCCGGTCCTCGTGCGCCAGCTCGTGGATGCGGGCAGTGGCCGCGCCCACGAACGAGGCCACGTTCGGCGAGATCCCACGCGCCGCGATCGTGTCGAGTGCCTCCGCGAGCGTCGTCCACGTGATGTCGTACTTGATGTCGCCCTGCTGCTCGGTCTGCTCGCGTCGCATCGTCTCGTTCACCGGACCGAGTGACCAGCCTTCGCCGAATACCTCGAGCGTCACCCCCTGGCGGATGTCGCTCTGCGACCGCCCGTCGGCGATGAGGGACGTCGTCGCCCAGCTCAGCATGTTGATGAAGCCGGGCGCGACCGCGAGACCGGCGGCGTCGATCTCCGCGCGTCCCCGCTCGGACACGAAACCGATCGCCGCGATGCGGTCGCCGTCGATCGCGATGTCGGCGCCGAAGGGCTTGCCACCCGACCCGTCGAAGACCGTGCCGCCGCGGATGACGACGTCGTGGGCCGCGTGCATCCGCGGAATCCTAGACACTGGCGCGCGTGTACGGGCTGACGCGTGCGGAGGTCGCGCTCCTGCGCCGCCTCTCCACGCCTGACAAGGTGCAGCGGTATCTCGACGGCCTCACCTACAACGTCGAGGCGCGTGGCGACACGGTGCGCTCGCCGCGGCGCGTGATGCGCGACCGCACCGCGCACTGTGCGGAGGGGGCATTCCTCGCGGCCGCGGCGTTCCGGATCAATGGGCGGCCTCCCCTGCTGGTCGATCTCGAGGCCGACGACGACGACGACCACGTGCTCGCGGTATATCGCGATCGCGGGCTCTGGGGCGCTGTCGCGACGTCGAAGTTCTCGGGCCTTCGCTTCCGCGCACCCGTATACCGCACGGTCCGCGAGCTCGTGATGAGCTACTTCGAGAACTACTTCAATTGGGACGGCGAGCGCAGCCTTCGTGCGTACTCCCGGCCGCTGTCGCTTGCTCGCTTCGACCGCATCTCCTGGATGACCGCCGAGGAAGACCTGTGGCCCGTCGTCGAGTGGCTGGCGGTCGCCCACCACACGCATCTGATAGGGCCGGCCGTCGCCCGAAGGCTGCCGCGCGTCGATCGGCGTTCGTACCAATCCGGTGTTTTGGGGGCCCCGAAGCGCTGAATCTGCTAGCGTTTCGGGCCGGACGCCGCGCACGAGGGAGGGGAGATGCTGCGTACGGTCTGGGCCGTCGAACAACGCCCCTGGCTGCTGCTCGCGTGCGTCTTCTTCGCGACGCTTTTCTTCGGGTTCATGGTCCAGGCGGCCGGTAACGTCTACCTGAACTGGCGCGCCGACCCGATCGTCAGCGAGTTCCGCGCCACCCTCAGCTACACGTCGGCGGTGATCGGCGACGGCCTGCTCATACCCCTCGCGAATGTGTTCATGACCAGCCAGCTCGTCGCGTGGCGCCGAGTGCCGCGCCTGGGCGAGATCGTCGGCGCCGTCCTCGGGGCCGGTGTCATCACGGTCGGGGTCCACCTGTATCAGGCGGTGAACGTGTTGCTCAACTGGACAATGACCCGACCGTTCGAGTGGACCGCGCTCGGCTACTACCACGCTCTCTTCATGTGGGCCGAGCTGAGCTTCGTCCTGTTCTTCTGGGGTCAGGTGGCGCTCGTGGGCAAGGAGAATCCGCGCGCGATCCTCTCGCAGCGCATCGCCTTCGTGGTCCTCTGCGTCGCACTCTTCCTGCGCCTGCTCTTCGCCGATTACGGCTACATCCTCTAGCTCGTCGCGGGTCCTCGTCTGGTCGGCGCTCGGGGTCGTTTACCTCGTGTGGGGATCGACGTATCTCGCCATTGCCATCGCGGTGCAGACGCTTCCGCCGCTGCTATCGGCCGGTCTCCGCTTCCTCCTCGCGGGAACGATGCTGGCCGGATGGCTGGTCGCGCGCCACGGCCGCGCCGCGCTCCGTATCGACCGCGCGCAGCTGGGCGGTGCCGCGCTGGTCGGCATGCTGCTGCTTGCCGGCGGCAACGGCCTGGTCGTGCTCGCGCAGCGCACCGTGCCATCGGGCCTCACCGCACTCGTCGTCGCGTCGGTGCCGCTGTGGATCGTGGTGTTCCGCCTCGTCTCCGGTGACCGCATCGCGGCGTCGCTGATCGCCGGGGTGCTCGTGGGCTTCGCCGGGGTCGCGATCCTCGTCGTCCCGCGCGGCGCGAGCGGCGAGGTCGACCCGATCGGACTGCTCATGCTCGTCGGGGCGACGTTCTCGTGGGCGCTCGGCACGTTCTCATCGCCGCGTCTGAGCACGCCACGCGACCCCCTGGCGTCCACGACCGTTCAGATGCTTGCCGGCGGCGCGCTCCTGGTCGTCATCGCCGGCGCTATCGGCGAGCCGGAACGCGCGGATCCGTCGTCGTTCTCCGCGGCCTCGCTCGTCGCGATGGCGTACCTCGTCGTCTTTGGGTCCCTCGTGGCGTTCTCCGCGTACACGTGGTTGCTTCGGCACGCACCCGTGTCGGTCGTGGCCACCTACGCCTACGTGAATCCCGTCGTCGCCGTGGTCCTTGGCGCTCTCGTGCTGAGCGAGGTGGTCACGCCCTCGATGCTCCTCGGCGCTGCGATCATTCTCGCCGCGGTCGCCTTCATCGTGTCGCGTGGCGCGGCGCGGTCGGATCGGGAGGGCGATCGGCGCCTCGCCCAGGGGGGTCATCGCTCACCCCGTAGATCTTCCCCGGATTGAGGATGCCCTTGGGGTCGAGAGCGTCCTTCACGCGGCGCATGAGGTCGAGCGCGTCGCCATGCTCGGCGCGCATGTATGGCTGACGTACCGCGCCGGTGCCGTGCTCGCCGGTCACCGTGCCGCCGACCTCGATGGCGAGGCGATGCAGCCGGTCGGCGAGCTCGTCGGCACGGCGGACCTCGTCGGCGTCCGAGGGGTCGACGAGGATCGCGGAGTGCACGTTCCCGTCGCCGAAGTGACCGTAGAAGATGACCGCGATGTGCAGCTCGGCGCTGATCTCACGCGCGCGGCGGATCGTGCGCGGGATCTCCGACAGCGGGACGGCAAGGTCCTCACCGGCGAAGATCCGGTGCTTGTCGGGATGGGCGAGGGCGGCGGCCGCCGCGAGACCGCTGCGCGCGGCCCAGAGCCTCGCGATGTCGGCCTCCGCCTCGGCGAACTTCGTCGTGGTCGCGCGGCGCCGCACGATCCCGTCGACGTAGCGCACCGAGGACGCGACGTGGTCGGGCGTGCCCTCGACCTCGATGAAGAGGACCGCCTCGCCGTCGGGCAGGCCGAGATCGGGCTTCCAGCGCTGGAGCGCATCGACCGCGCTGCGATCGAGCAGCTCCGCCGTCGATGGCAGGATGCCGGCCTCGAAGAGGTCGTCGAGCGATGCGACGGTGTCCTCGAGCGCCTCGTAGCCCGCGAGGACGACGCCGCGCGCCGGCGGGCGCGGCTGCACGCGGAGCCGAAGGCGCGTGATGATGCCGAGCGTGCCCTCCGAACCGACGAAGAGCTTGGTGAGGTCGATCCCGCTGGACGACTTCAGCGCTTTCGAGCGAACACCTCCGGTGGTGATGACCGACCCATCCGCGAGAACGATCTCAGCGCCAAGAACGTAGGCCGACGTCGTTCCCCAGCGCACGGCGTGCGGGCCGCTCGCGTTGTTCGCGGCCATTCCTCCGAGCGTGCAGGCGCGGCCGCTGCCTGGATCGGGCGGGAAGAAGAGGCCCTGGGGCCGGAGCGCGTCCTGGAGGTCGACGAAGACGATCCCCGGCTCGACCACGACCTGGAGGTTCGGTCGGTCGATCTCCAGGATCTCGCGCATCCGCGCGAACGAGATGACGATCCCGCCGCGCGCGGCGATCGCGCCACCGGTCTGCCCCGTCCCGGCGCCGCGGGGCACGACCGCCGTCCCGGTCGCGTCGGCGAAGCGCACGACGCTCGCCACTTCGGCGGTCGAGCGCGGCACCACGACGACGTCGGGCAGGCGCTGGTGACGCAATGACCAGAACGAGGCGTCGTACGCGTAGGGGAGCAGCGTCGCGGGATCGTCGATGACGCGGTCGGCGGGGATGATCTCGCGGAGACGATCCGCGAGCGTGGGCGCCTTCGTCGCCATCGCGAACGTATCCTAGGGTCTATCGCCTCTCTCTCCGCGCATGTCCGCTCCGAGGATCTCGCCACGTGCATCTCGTGCGGGCTGTGCCTCAACGACTGCCCAACGTACCGCGTCCTCGGCGAGGAGGCGGACTCTCCGCGCGGGCGCATCCAGCTCATCCGCGATCTCGTGGCGTCGCCCGCGGCGCCCAGCGCGACGCTCGGAGGACATCTGGACGCTTGCCTGGTGTGTCGCGCGTGCGAGACCGCCTGCCCCTCGGGGGTGCCGTTCGGCCGGATCATGGAGGGGGCGCGTGAGGTGCTCGCCGAGCGGCGTGCCGAGAGCCGGATCGCGCGCGCCGTGCGGCGGATCGGCCTGGCTACGATCACCCGGCGCCGGCGACTTGCCGTCGCCACGAAGCTGACCGATCTCGTGGTGCGCAGCGGTCTGACCTCGCTCGCTCGGCGTGTCGGGCCGCGTCGCCTCGCGTGGCTCAGCGCGCTGGCGCCGCGAGCCGAGGGCGCGCCGTTCGCGCTCACGGAGCGAGCCGATGCCGACGTGTGCCTGTTCGCCGGCTGTGTCATGCGCGAGGCGTTCGGCGACACCGAGCGCGCGACGGTGCGGGTGCTCGAGCGCGACGGACGCCGCGTCACGTCGCCGATCGAGCAGCTCTGCTGCGGCGCGTTGCACGCGCATGCCGGCGACGGCGAGGGGGCACGTCAGCTCGCGCGGTCCAACATCGACGCGTTCGCGGGGAACGATCTTCCCGTCGTCGCGAACGCGGCCGGCTGCGGCGCGCACCTCAAGGCGTATGGAGACGTGCTTCACGAAGACCCTGCCTGGGCCCAGCGCGGGCGCGCCTTCGGTGCCCGCGTGCGCGACGCGACCGAGGTCGCACGGCCCCGGGCGGACCGGGTCGGTCGTCCTCTGCGTGTCGTGTACCAGGACGCCTGCCATCTCGCCCACGGGCAGCGCATACGCGCGCAGCCGCGCGCGCTGCTGCGGGCGGTCGAGGGTGTGACGGTCGTGGAGATCGCCGACGCGGAGCGCTGCTGCGGCAGCGCGGGGATCTACAACCTGACGCAACCCGAGCTCTCGCAGGAGCTGCAGCGGCAGAAGGTCGCGGCGATCCTGGCGGCGAGGCCGGATGTGATCGTGAGCGCGAACCCGGGCTGCATCCTCCAGATCGTCGCGGGCCTGCGGGCGGCGGGCTCGAGCGTCCCCGTGGTGCATGTCATGCGGTTCCTCGACGATCCCTCGGCCTTCGCCTAGGCCGGGCCGCCCCAAAATGGGCCGAACGGGGGGCCGTACGGCCGGTCCGCGCCCGGGCCGTTTTCGTGCGAAAATAGACGTACCGATGAGTGTTTCTCGTTCGACCTACCGTCACCGCCTCAGCTCCGAAGACGTCCGCAAGGCCAGGATCCTGATCACCAAAGACGCGTGGAAGCTCTTCCCCAATCCCGGCGAGCGCGTCGCACTTCGTATCGGCGCGCGGCGTTTCGATGCGGAGATCAGATCAGAGAACTGCGTGTGCGTTCCGCCGGAGCACGAGCACTACCACTTGATCTGTCCCGCGCTGAAGGGGCAGGCAGGCTTCAAGAGCGGCGCTCTCGTCGTGATCGCGAAGGACTCCGACGGCGGCTACCGCTTCGTCGAGGAGCGGGGCTAGCCCTAGACTTCGCCCGTGGCCGGTCCGAACTACATCCTCATCCACGTCTTCGGGACCGTCCGTGACGAGCTGGATCGCGAAGATCGTGGCAAGCGCACGTACTCCGCGTGGTTGCGCGAGTACGTCTCGGACCAGCCGCAGCGCCTGACCGAGATCGCTCGCCTGCTCGATCTCCTGACCGAGAACGGGTGGCGGGTCATCGGGTCGCCGTACGACTGCGACGTCATGCTGGAGCGGGAGGTCTCTCGCCAGACCGCCGAAGAGGAGCTTCGCCGCGCCGAGGTCTGGGACCGTCTCGTTCGCATCGCCTCGCCGGACGATGACGGGCACGTCATCTGGAGCGAGCATCCCGAAGGAAAGCCGGCCGCGCCGCGGCGCCGACGGAGGGTGCGCCGGCCACCGACGCGCGAGCAGGGAAGCTAGGCACGCCGCACCCCCTTGGCGACGAGCTCACGGAGCTGCACGTCCACCTCGGCGGCTCGGTCGATCCCGCGGCGATGTGGGGGATCGCGGCGAAACAGGGGATCCGTCTTCCGACGAAGGACTACTGGGAGTTCGTCGATCTCATCACCGTGGGCAAGAAGGAGCGGAAGTCGTTCGAGGACTTCCTTGCCCTCTATCGGTGGACCGAGCTCATCCAGTCGAGCCCGCTCGCGGTCGAGGAGTCCGTCTACGAGGTCGTGGGCGGCGCGTACCGCAAGGCGAACATCACCACGCTCGAGCTCCGCTACAACCCGATGAAGCGCAACCGCGGCGGGGAGCAGGATCTCGACCACATCATCATGGCCTCGATCCGCGGTCTGGACCGCGCGCGTCTGGAGTACCCGGTCCGAGCGGGCCTCATCTTCTGCCTCGATCGCACCTTCACCTACGCACTGAACGAGATCATCGTCGACAAGGCGATCGCGTACCGGCACCGCGGCGTCGTCGGTGTGGACATCGCCGGACCGAACCACGCCGACTTCCTGTACCGCGACTACGCCGCGCTGTTCAAGAAGGCGCGCCGCGCCGGACTGGGTCTGACCGTGCACGCGGGAGAGGATGAGGACTGGCACTCGGTGGACGAAGTTCTGAGGCATCTTGAGCCCGAGCGCATCGGGCACGGCGTCCACGCCGCGCAGAACGCCGCGCTCTGCAAGCGTCTTGCGGAGCGCGGCGTCCTCCTCGAGATCTGCCCCAGCTCCAACCTCCACACCCAGGTGGTGAAGGACGCCGAGGAGCTCGGGCGTTACATCGCGACATTCAAGAAACACAAGGTGCGCTTCAGCTTCAACACCGATGGGCCGGAGATACTCCAGACGACGCTGCGCGAAGAGCTTCGTTTCGCGGTGAAGAGCGACTGGGTCTCCAAGGACGAGCTCTCGGAGTGCGGCGAGTGGGCGCGGCAGGCCTCGTTCGTGCAGCGCTCTTCACTGGTATGACGCGCGCACAGGCGGCGATCCTGCGCTTCGTCCTCATGTGCGCCGCATGGGCGGTCGGACAGACGCTCACCTGGGGCCTCGCCATCGGCCCCCTCGGCGTGGTCATCCCGGCCGCGCTGGCGATCGGCGTCCTGGTGGTGACCGAAGACCTCGGGCGGCCGCGCGCGACGGGCGGGGACCTCAAGTACTGGCGAGGGCGGCGCGTCGACGACGACGAGCGCCGGGGGCGCTGGAACTAGCCCCGCAAACGCCCTCCGTGCGCTCGCAGTTGGGTGCAGAGTAGTTGTAGTCAATTCACGATGCGCCGGCACGCATCTTCTGGGATGATGCGCGTCACGCGGAGGTGACGGGCATGGGTCTGCTGGATAGAAAGCGCGCGCTCATCGTGGGCGTCGGGAATCAGCGGAGCATCGCGTGGGGCATCGCGACGTGCTTCCAGCGCGAGGGCGCCCGTCTCGCCTTCACCTACCTGAACGACCGTTTCAAGGACAACGTCACCAAGCTCGTGGACACGCTGCCGGGTCACGACCTGATGCCGGTCCTGCCGTGCGACGCGGCGAAACCGGATGACGTCGCCTCGCTCATCTCGGAGATCGACCGCCGCTGGGACGGGCTCGACATCCTCGTGCACTCGATCGCCTTCGCGCCTGTCGACGATCTGAAGGGCCGTTTCCACGAGATCTCACGCGACGGCGTCCTGATGGCGGTCGAGATCAGCGCGTACACGCTGGTGTCACTCTGCCGAGCGGCGCTACCGCTCTTCACGAAGGCGGGCGGCGGCAGCGTCATGACGCTCACCTACAACGCGGTCGAGCGGGTCGTGCCGAGCTACAACTCGATGGCGGTCGCCAAGGCGGCGCTGGAGACATGCGTGCGCTATCTCGCGGTCGATCTCGGGCCGTCGAACGTGCGAGTCAACGCGATCTCCGCCGGCCCGCTGAAGACGCTGTCGGCGAGCGCGGTGAAGGGTATCTCGACGGCGCGCGACCTCATGGAGGCCAAGGCGCCGCTGCGCCGCAACATCACGCAGGAAGAGGTCGGCAATGTCGCCGTCTTCCTCGCGAGCGAGATGTCGCGCAGCGTCACCGGTGACACGATCTATGCCGATAACGGCGTGAATATCGTCGGGGTCACCGACTAACGGTCGGGAACTCGCAGCTCCGGTAGCAGACCCATGTCGCGCATGCCGCGCAGCGTCGCGATCTCGGCGCCGATCGTCGTCTCCGCGCCGTGTCCCGGATACACGCGCGTGGTAGCCGGCAGCGACGACGCGATCCGCGACAAGCTCTCGGCCATCGCCTCCGGGTCGCTGCCCGGAAGGTCCGTGCGTCCGATGTTGCCCTTGAAGAGCAGATCGCCGGAGAACAGCGCGCCCTCGCGTCGCAGGTAGAAGCAGGTCGACCCTTCGGTGTGGCCGGGCGTGTGGAGGGCGGTCAGCTCAACGTCGTCGAGGTAGCGCAGCTGCCCATCGTCGAAGAGGTCGTCGGCCGAGCACGGCGGCACGTCCAGCTCCGTCGGGGGTCGCTCCGGCCCCAGCCGGTACGCGTCGAGTCGGTGGATCGCGAGGCGGGCCCGCGTCGCCTGCTTCACCGCGGCGTTCCCGAAGATGTGGTCGGGGTGGCCGTGCGTGTTGAGGATCTCGACGAGACGCAGACCCTGCTCGCGCACGGCGTCGATGACCTGGCGATCGCCCATCGAAGGGTCCACGACGATCGCCTCGCTCCGGGCGTCGACGATCAGGTAGCAGCCGTTGTCGTAAGGCGGCACGCGCCAGGCGATGATCCGAACCACGCGCGAAACAGTATCGTTCGCACGATGCGCGACTTCCCAGTCGAAGCGACCGGGCCAGCGCTGGGCGTGTCGCAGGGCCGGCCCGCGGTCCTCGGCAAGCGCTGGATGGTGAGCTCCAGCCACTACCTCGCCTCGCAGGCCGGCGCTCGCATGTTCGAGCGCGGCGGCAACGCCATCGACGCCGGCGTGGCGGCGGGCATCGCGCTCAACGTCCTCGAGCGGCACCTCACCGACTTCGGCGGCGTCGCGCCGGTCATC
>DATKCP010000143.1:0-4989 GCA_035513115.1 Candidatus Limnocylindria bacterium
CGCACGGGCATCGGCCCGATCCTGGGACGGCGCATCGAGCTCGAGGCCTGCGCCCACGACGGGCGCGAGATCCCCGTCGAGCTGTCGATCAGCGCGGCGGAGACTCCCGCCGGTCACGTCTTCACGGCGTTCATCCGTGACTTGAGCACGCGACGGGCATCGGATGAACAACGTCTTGCGCTGGAGGAGCGGCTACGGCAGTCCGAGCGGCTCGAGGGCATCGGCCGGCTCGCCGGCGGGATCGCCCACGACTTCAACAACATTCTCGCGGTGGTCATGAACTACTCGCAGTTCGTCGAGGACACGCTGCCGGCGGAGAGCGAAGTGCGCGACGACGTCGTGCAGATCCGTCTGGCGGCGGAACGCGGCGCCTCGTTCACGCGGCAGCTCCTCACGTTCGCGCACCGCCGCGCGGTCAATCCGCAGGACGTGCAGCTCAACACCGTCATCAGCGAGCTGCGGACGATGCTGCGACGGACGATCCCGCAGAGCGTGAAGATCGACCTCCGTCTTGCGCCAGAGCTTTGGACGACCCGCATCGACGTGGGACAGCTTGAACAGCTCCTGCTCAATCTCATCGTGAACGCGGCCGATGCCATGCCGGACGGAGGGACAGTGCTCGTCGAAACAGCGAACGTCGAGATCAGCGGTTCGGCCACCACCGAGCCAACTGCGAGTCCCGGCCGGTACGTTCAGCTCGTGGTGATCGATACCGGCTTCGGCATGTCAAAGGAAGTGGTGGCCCGGGCGTTCGAACCCTTCTTCACCACCAAACCACAGGGAAAGGGCACCGGCCTGGGGCTCGCGACCGCGTACGGGATCGTCAAGCAGGCGGAGGGCGCGATCGCGATCCATTCCGTCGTTGGGGAAGGCACGACGATCCGCGTGCAGCTGCCGGCGCAGATCGGCGTCGCGGCAGAGTCTGCGAGGATCCGCGCGTCGTCCGTTCCGGCCCCTGCCGCCAGCGAGGCGGTGGTATTCATCGTCGAGGATGAACTTGCCGTGCGCAAGGCCGTAGTACGGATCTTGTCCGACGGTGGCTACAGCCTCCTTCAGGCCGCAGGACCGACGAGCGCGCTCGATCTGGCCAGACAATGGTCGGGTCCCATCGATCTGCTGCTGACCGACATCGTGATGCCCGACCTGTCCGGCGATGAGCTCGCGCGCGAGCTCCGCAAGGCGCGGCCGGAGCTTCGCGTTGTCTACATGACCGGTTACAGCGGCGAGATGGACGCCGCGACCCTGCGTGTCGGCGGACCCGTCGTTCAAAAGCCGTTCACGCGCGACTCCTTGCTCGCCGCGGTCGCGGGAGCGCTCACAGAGCACGCGTAGTCCGCAAGGGCCGTCCGTACCTCTGACCGAGTCCTTATGCGGAGGTGACCGTGGTCCGCCCGTCCGCGACCGGCCTCGCGACCGCGTTCTACCGCCTGTATCTGCTCGAGTCGCTCGCATCGACGACCGCGCGGCCGGCGACCCTGCTCGCGGCGATCTCAATGGAGCGCCTTCCGCTCGCGAGCGGCGCGTTCGGACGCGCGCTGCAGTCCCTCTTGGAAGGCGGCCATCTCGTTCCCGCACCCGAAGCGGCCGTGGCGCTCACCCCTCTTGGCGCGGCGGAACGACTCTCCGAGCGGGAACGCTGGCGAGCGGTCATCCCGACGGTCCTCCGCCTCATAGCCGAACCCGAGCCGGGGCCGCGACCCGCGCCGGTGCTCGGGGAAGCACCGGCCGTCTCGTACCGCGCCGCGGCCGTCGCCGAGTCGTACCTCGATCGCGTTCTCGTCACCGCGCTGCGGGAGCGCGTGGCCGACGCCCGCGACGGGGGACGCGCGTTCTCGCTCGTCCTGGGAGTCGCCGATGTCGATGCACCATCTGATGCAACGAGGCGCGCCATCGTGCATCGCTGTATCCGCGCCACGCTGGGTGGCGCGTCGACGCTCTTCGGTGGGGATGCGAGCGCCTTCCGCTACGGCGACTGCGGAGTCGCGATCGTCGCGCCGATCATCGGGGATGAAGGGCGTGGCACGCGGATCGCTACCTTGCTCCGAGCGCGACTCGATGAGCTACTGCGAACCATGACGGTCAGCGTGCGTGCCTTCACCGGTGCACGCTGGCACGTTCGTGTCGGGCATGCGACCTGGAGCTCGGATCTCGTGACCACCGGTGCGGTGCTGCGCATCGCGCAGGACGCGCTCGCCATCGATGACTCGGAGCGGCGGCCGGCGGCCTAGTTGGGCTTCGCTCGCCGAAGGACGGTGCGGAGACGAGCGACGAGCTCGCGGGGCGCGGCCGGCTTCGCCAGCCAGTCGTCCGACGGACGCACGAGCTCCCCAAGACCTGCGTACTCCTCCTGATCGCCAGCCATGAAGACGAAGGGGACGGCGCCGAGCGCGGCGCGCAGCTGCGGCAGCGCGGGAGCGTATTCCGGCTGAAGCTCGATCAGGATCACATCCGGCTTGAACTCCGCAGCCGCCTCGGCGGCGCTGGCTGGATCCGACGCGATGTGGCAGACATGACCTTCGTGCTCGAGCACGCGCTCGACCGAGCGGCCGAGGTAGGGATCGTCGTCGACGATCAGGATACGGCTCACGCCAGCACCAGGCCGACGCGATCGATGAGCTGCTGCTTCGAGAACGGCTTGGCGAGGAACGGCGCGCCCTTGACCAGAGCGCTCGCCATCGGATCGCCCGAGACGAACAGGAACTTGGCGTGGGGCTGCATTTCCCGAATCCGCCCCGCGAGCTCGTGCCCTCGCCAGTCGGTCAGGAAGATGTCCGTCACGACCAGGTCGATCGCGTCGCGCTGCTCGGTGCATATCCGCAGCGCCTGGCTCGCGGTCGCGGCATGCAGCACGTTGTAGCCCTGACTGGAGAGGATGCGGTGCGTCGCGACGCGCAGACTGTGCTCGTCGTCGACGACGAGGACCGTGCTCGTGCTTGCGTCATGGACGGTCGGGGTCGGGATGAGCGTGCTCACCGGGGCCGTGACCACGGTCGGCGCGGCAACGTATCGCTGCAGCCACGGGAGCACCGCGTCCGCAGGCATCGGTCGGGCAATGAAGTAGCCCTGGACGCGGTCGAAACCCAGGAGCCTCAGACGGTCCAGCGTGGCCTTGTCTTCGACACCTTCCGCCACCGCGTCGAGGCCGAGCGCGTGGCTGAGATCCACGGCGGCGCGAACGATCGACGAGGTCTGCGGATCGCTCGATAGACGGCTGATGAATGATCGGTCGATCTTGACCTCGTCGAGCGGCAGCTCGTTGAGATAGCCCAAAGAGGAGTACCCGGTCCCGAAGTCGTCCAAGGCGACGCGGACGCCCAGCTTCTTGATGCCGGCCAGCGTTCGTGACGCCAGAGCGGGATCGGTCATGACATCGGTCTCGGTGACTTCGACCGTGAGCTGTGAGGCCGGCACGCCGTGCTCGGCGGCAGCGCGCGCGATCACGGTCTCGAGGTTTGACGAAGGTCCGATCGCCTTGGCGCCGACGTTGATGCTGATGGGGAGTGGGTGCCCAACGCTTGCCCATTGCGCGCTCTGGCGGAAGGACTCCCCCACGACCCAGTCCGTGAGCTGCACGATGAGTCCCGCCTGCTCTGCGAGCGGGATGAACTGCGCCGGCGGTACGAACTCGCCGTTCCGCTGCCAGCGCATGAGGGCTTCGAAACCCAGGACGTTGGCCCCAGTCATGTCGACGATCGGCTGGTAGTGCAGGCGCAGCTCATTGCGCTCGAGCGCTTGACGGAGGTCGCCAAGGATCCGCAGCCGTTGGGCGCTGTCACGCGAGCGCGTTGGCGACGCGATGGCCCACCCAGCGGCGAGGCGACGCGCCGAGCGCGCCGCCGACTCAGCGGCGCTCATGAGCGCCGTGCTCGTCTCTCCATGCTCGGGTGAACGCGCGATACCGACGCGTCCTTCGACGTTCAGTAGGCCGCCCCCGATGAGGAACGGTGCCCGGAAGGCGTCGAGCGCGTGGGCGGCGAACACATCATCGGTTCTGACGGCTTGCGCCAGCACTGCGAAGTCACCTGTCCCGAAGCGAGCGACCAGGTCGTGGTTGAACGTCGCCCCCAGGCGTCGGGCGATCTCGCGGATGACGTCGTCGCCGACATCGTGCCCGAAGCTCTCGTTGACATCGCGCAGTCCGAACACGTCCACGACGGCGACGTGAGCAATGCCGCCTGCGGCGACCATCTTCTGGAGACGCTTCGCAAAGACATCACGGTTCGGAAGCTGAGTCAGGCGGTCGAACGTCGTGAGCCGCTCGATGCGCTGCTTATCCGAACGAAGGCGCGCGATGATGAGACCGATCCCGAGGCAGAAAGCTGCCGCGACGATGGATGCGCCGAACGCCACGGTGAGCTCCAACCCGATCGCCTGATAGAGAAGTGTGTTTGCGAGGGCGAGGAGCGCAGCCGCGACGCCCGCGGCGCGCATCCCCAGCAGAGCGGCGACGAGCAGGATCGAAGCCGTTGGAACAAGGCCCACAACCGGTCCCGCCAACGCGAACAGGTATGGGTAGGCGAGGACGTGTGCCAGCTCTACGCCGGGGAGCAGTAGCCAAACGATGGGACGTGGCCTGGCTTCGATCACGTGAGAAACCTATGGGTCTGGACTCGTCCGGAGAAGCGTTACGCGTACGGTCGTGCGGTCCGGAAACGGGGGGGTACCCCACCCTGCGGTTGTGGTGGTACTCAGGCGCCCAGCAGGCCGAGCTCGGTCGCGCGGACGACAGCCTCCAGTCGCGAATGCGCGCCCAGCTTCTCGAGGATGTTCTGGATGTACCCGCGCGCCGTGTTCACGCTGATCTTCAGCTCATTTGCGATGCGCTCGACATCGGCGGCCGAGGACATGAGCACGAGGACTTCGCTTTCGCGCCGTGTGAGCTGCGGGAGGCTGCGCTGACGCTCGTCGCGCTGGCGCGTCCGTTCGCGTCCGAGCCGGAGAAGCGCCGAGAGCTCGTCCGGCGGCAGAAGGATCTCGCCAGCGGCCGCG
>DATKCP010000144.1:0-5416 GCA_035513115.1 Candidatus Limnocylindria bacterium
CGTTCCGCTCACGGACCGCGGTGCGATGGAGCCGTACCTGCCCGACCGCATCAGCATCTTCCGCGGCCCGATCGAGCGGATGACCGCATCGCCGCGGCGGCAGGCGGAGATCGTCCGCGACACCGTCGTGCACGAGATCGCGCACCACTTCGGGATCAGCGACGAGCGCCTTGGGGAGCTGGGCCTTGGCGACGAAGACTGACGGCGAGGCCCCGCACCGCGACTTCCTGCGCGAGCGCTTCGGGCCAACCGCACAGATCGCGGTTATGCGCCCCGGCGAATGGTCCGCCGCTTACTCGGTGGAGACAGCCAATGCGGAACTGGTCGCGCGTTTCAGCGCATACGACGAGGACTTCGAGAAGGACGACTACGCGGCGCGCTACTCGTCAGCCTCGCTGCCGATCCCGACGATCATTGAGTGGGGTCCGGCGCTTGACGGCTTCTATTCCGTCGCGGAAAGGGTCCACGGCGAGCACATCGACGGTCTCGACGAGACGCGGCTGCGTCGAGTTCTCCCCGCACTGTTCGCCGCGCTCGATGCGATGCGCGCGGTGGACGTCTCGGACGCATCGGGTTTCGGCGGATGGCGCGCGGATGGCCGCACGACCCATGCAAGCTGGCGGGATTGGCTACTCAACTTTGTCGACGAGCCGGCGACGCGTGGCGCGCCCGGCTGGCGTGAGCTCCTCGAGGCGTCGCCGACTGGTGTGGCTCCGTTTGAAGAGGGCTACGCGCGGCTGCTGGAGCGCGCCGATGCGTGTCCCGAGGAACTGCACCTGATCCATGACGACCTGATCAACTTCAACGTGCTGGTCGAAGGCGACTCCATCACCGCCGTGCTCGACTGGGGAAGCTCGAAGTACGGCGACTTCCTTTTCGACCTCGCGAAGCTCGTCTTCTATCAACCGTGGTACGCGGCGTGGCGGAACATCGATTTTGCGGCCGAGGCTCGCGCGCACTACGACGCCATTGGGCTTGCTGTGCCGCGCTTCGCCGATCGCCTGACGTGCTACACGCTGCGGGAAGGGCTCGCCGGCATGGCGTACAACGCCTGGCGCAAGCGCTGGGACAGGTTCGAATGGGATGTCCACCGCACGCTAGAGATCGCCCGCGCCTGACACCGCCCGCTAGCGGAGAGCGGCTCGGAACTTCTTCACGGAGGCCTCGACCCCATCGGGTGATTCGAACACGGCCGAGCCGGCGACGACGACGCTCGCGCCGGCCTCGATCACGCGACGGACGTTGTCGAGCTTCACGCCACCGTCGACTTCGAGCTCGACCGCGAGTTGACGCGTGTCGATCTCCTTGCGGAGTTGCCGGAGCTTGCCGAGCGCGCTCTCGATGAACTTCTGGCCGCCGAAACCGGGATTGACGCTCATCACGAGCGCGAGGTCGACCTCGTCGAGGTATGGCAGGATCGCGTCGACCGGCGTGTCCGGATTGAGCGTGATGCCCGCCTTTGCGCCGCGGGCGCGGATACGCGCGAGCGTCGCGGACACCGAGCGCGCCGCCTCGACGTGGATCACGACGTACGCCGCGCCGGCGTCGACAAAGCGGTCCACCCAGTCGTCGGGGCGCTCGATCATCAGGTGGACATCGAGCGGCAGCCGCGTGGCCCTGTGCAGGTCGGCCACCATCTTCGGGCCAAAGGTGAGATTGGCCACGAAGTGCCCGTCCATCACGTCGACGTGGACCCATTCCGCGCCCGCCCGCTCGAGCGCGCCGACCGCGTCCGCGAGGTGCCCGAAGTCGGCACTCAGGATGGACGGAGCAAACTTCGGTTCAGGAATGCTCGCTTCTCTCCTTGTTACGTGTGCGGTGGGCTGGCATCATTCGCTCACGTCCCACCCCGCCCGCTCAGCCTAGAGGGAGAGAACATGTACCGCCCCCAGAACCTCCGTATCCCCGGACCGACTGTCGTGCCTCAGGCCGTGCTCGCCGCGTCGGCCCGACCGATGATCAACCACCGCGGCCCCGAGTTCGCCGCGCTGCTCGCCGCGCTCACGCGCGCGCTCCAGGACTTCCTGCGCACGCGGGGTGATGTGCTGACCCTCACCGCGTCGGGATCCGGCGCGATGGAAGCGGCCGTCGCGAACACGCTGTCTCGCGGCGACCGCGCGCTCGTCTTCATCAACGGCGCGTTCGGCGAGCGCTTCTACTCGATCTGCAAGGCCTACGGCGTGGATGCCCGGCGCATCGACGTGACGCTCGGCCGCGCGATCGACCCCGACCTCGTTCGCGAAGAGCTCGCGAAGGAGAAGGGCAAGGACGCGGCGAAGGCCGTCATGCTCCAGCACAACGAGACCTCCACCGGTGTCCTCAATCCGCTGAAGGAGATCAGCGAGGTCGTCCGCGAGTCGGGCAGGCTGCTCATCGTCGACAGCGTGTCCGGCGCAGGTGCGTGCGAGCTCGAGGTCGACGAGTGGGGCATCGACGTGTGCGTCACGGGCTCGCAGAAGGCGTGGGGCGCGCCACCCGGCGTGTCCATCGTCACGATGAGCGAGCGCGCGTGGAAGTTCTACGAGAAGTCCGACCTTCCGAAGGCCTACTTCGACCTCGCGACGTACAAGGCCGCGCTCGAGAAGGGCGCGACACCGGCGACGCCGGCCGTGAGCGTGTACATCGCGCTGCAGGAGGCGCTCCGCCTCATGGCCGAGGAGGGCCTCGAGGCGATCCTCCGGCGCCACCAGAACCTGGCGCGCGCGACGCGGCGCGGCGTGCAGGCCCTCAACCTCACGCTGTTCGCCGACGAGGCGCACGCGTCGCCGGCGGTCACCGCGTTCCGTCCGCCGACGCGGGTGGACGCGCGCAATCTCATCCGCGTGCTCCGAGACGACTACGACACGATCGTGGCCGGCGGACAGGGCAAGCTCGAGGGGCAGCTCATCCGCGTCGGTCACCTCGGCTTCGTGACCATCCAGGACATCCTGAACTTCTTCAGCGCCCTGGAGCTCGCGCTTCGTGACTTCAATCAGCCGGTCGAGCCGGGTCAGGCGATCGCCGCGGCGCTCCGCGCGTACGCGGAGAGCGCGCCCCAGCCGACGCGACCGGGCGCACGGGCCGGAGCGCGCGCGGACACGGTCGGCACGCGCCGATAGGCCAAACCCGACCCGTCGTACACGTGGCCGACCCGCTCGCGGAGGACGGCCTCGTCCTGCTCCGCGAGCGCTGCGAGGTCCGCGTCACCACGGGCCTCGCCGAAGCGGACCTCGCCGCACGCCTCGCCGACGTGGACGCGCTCATCGTCCGCAGCGAGACGAAGGTGACGGCGCGGATCCTCGACGCCGCGCCGCGCCTGGCGGTGGTCGGCCGCGCCGGCGTTGGCGTGGACAACATCGACGTCCCCGCGGCGACCGCCCACGGCGTGTACGTGGTCAACGCCCCCCTCGGCAACATCGTGTCCGCGGCCGAGCACGCGATCGCGCTGGCGCTGGCGCTGCTGCGACGCATCGCCGACGCGGACCGCAGCGTGCGCGCCGGCGAGTGGACACGCTCGAAGTTCATCGGCCGGGAGCTGCGGGGCAAGACGCTGGGACTCATCGGGATCGGCCGCGTCGGCTCGGAGGTCGCTCGCCGCGCGGCCGGCTTCGAGATGCGCGTGGTCGCGCACGATCCATTCGCCACCGAGGCGAGCGCCCGCGCCGCGGGCGCCCAGCTGGTCGAGCTCGACGAGCTTCTGCGTACCGCGGATCTCATCTCGCTGCATACACCGCTCACGGAGAAGACGCGCGACCTCATCAACGCCGACGCGCTCGCGAAGATGAAGCCAACTGCGATCCTCGTGAACTGCGCCCGCGGCGAGGTCGTCGACCTCTCCGCGCTCGCGGCCGCGCTCGAGGCGGGCACCATCGGCGGCGCCGCCCTCGACGTCTACCCGAGCGAGCCGCTGCCGGCTGACTCCCCCATCCGCGGCGCGCCGCGCACCCTCCTCACGCCACACATCGCGGGCTCGACGGCGGAGGCGCAGGTCAACGTCGCGGTCGACGTCGTGCGCCAGATCCTCGACGTCCTCGACGGTCGCCCCGCGCGCTACGCGGTGAACGCGCCGCGTCCTCCCGCCGACGAAGCCGGCGGCAGCGCCTGGCTCCGCTGCGGCGAGCGCGTCGGCGCGCTGGTCGCGCAGCTGCTCGACGAGCGCCCGGCGAAGCTGCAGCTCGCGTACGCCGGCACGCTGCTCGAGCTCGACGCCGAGCCGCTGCGCGCGGCGGTGGTGAAGGGGCTGCTGGAGACGTTCAGCGTCGAGCGCGTGAACCTCGTCAACGCGCTCGCGATCGCGCGCTCCCGCGGGCTGGTGATAGAGGAGCGGCGCGACGCCGAAGCGACGCGCTACGCCGCGCTCCTCACCGTGCGGGTCGGCAGCACCGAGGTCGCGGGCACGCTCGTGCAGGGCGAGCCACGCATCGTCCTCATCGACGGCTTCTGGGTCGACGTCCCGGTGGAGGGGTACCTCCTGCTCACCAAGCATCAGGACAAACCCGGTCTGGTGGGCCGCGTGGGCACGCTGCTCGGCGAGCACGACGTGAACATCTCGTCGATGCAGGTCGGGCGACTTCACCCGCGCGGCGACGCCCTCATGATCCTCACCCTCGACGATCCGGTGCCCGACGAGGTCCGCGCGCGCATCGGCGCGTTCGCGGACGTCGATCGCGTGCGCACCGCCCGGCTGGGGGTCTCGGGCTAGCATCGCCAGCGGCTTGGACCAACGAGTCGAGCTCTCGATCGTCATGCCGTGCCTCAACGAGGCGGCGACGGTGGGCGACTGCGTCCGGCAGGCACGCGAGGCGATCGCCCGCCACGGCATCCGCGGCGAGGTGATCGTCGCCGACAACGGAAGCACCGACGGATCGCGCGAGCTCGCGGCCGCAGCGGGCGCGCGCGTGGTCCCCGTACCGCTGCGGGGGTACGGGAGCGCGCTCCTCGCAGGCATCGCGTCCGCCCGTGGCGAGTTCGTCGTGATGGGCGACGCCGACGGCTCGTACGACTTCATGGCCGTCGACACGTTCGTGGCGAAGCTTCGCGAGGGCTACGACCTCGTGATGGGCAACCGCTTCAAGGGCGGCATCGCGGCCGGCGCGATGCCGATCCTCCACCGCCGGCTCGGGAACCCGGTCCTTTCGTTCCTCGGTCGTCTGTTCTTCAGCAGCGATGTCGGTGACTTCCACTCGGGTCTGCGCGGCTTTCGCCGGTCGCCGATCCTCGCGCTCGACCTGCGCACGACCGGCATGGAGTTCGCCTCGGAGATGGTCGTCAAGGCATCGGTGCAGGGACTGCGGATCGCCGAGGTGCCGGTCACGCTCGGGCCGGACCGGCGCGGCCGGCCCCCGCACCTGCGCACCTGGCGCGACGGCTGGCGCCATCTGCGCTTCCTGCTCCTGTACAGCCCGCGCTGGCTGTTCCTCTATCCGGGGGCGCTGCT
>DATKCP010000145.1:0-14179 GCA_035513115.1 Candidatus Limnocylindria bacterium
TCGGGAGTCAAGCGCGAACCGCAAGCTGCAGTTCGAGGGCACGGTAGAGGTCGAGGGCAAGTTCATGGGCCAGATGCTGAATGCCCTGTTCGGCCCGGACTCGCAGGTGAGCGGCAAGCTTCACTTCGAAGGAGCGGTCCAGATCGACGGCACGTTCACCGGAAGCATCACCACGGACGACCTGCTCATCATCGGCGAACACGCGAAGATCATCGCGGACATCAACTGCGGATCCGCGGTCGTGAGCGGCGAGGTCGCCGGGAACTTCAGGGCCCGCGAGTCGGTCGAGCTGCTCGCGAGCGCACGGGTGAAGGGGGACATCACCTCCCCCACGTTCGCAATGACCAAGGGCGCGCTGTTCGACGGGATATCGAAAATGCACGACACGCCGACGAGCTTCGGGAGCTTCGAGCGGCGTGGACGTCCGAGGAACAGATAGGGTTCGCCCCGACGATCTGTAGTCGGGGCAACACCGATGCCGCACCGCTAACGTGGCGGCGTGACGCGACGGGGCTGGCTTCTCTTCGCCGCGATGGGCTTCATCTGGGGCATCCCCTATCTGTTCATAAAGATCGCGGTCGGCGAGCTGACGCCGGCGAGCCTGGTGTTCCTGCGCACGGCCATCGGCGCCGCATTGCTCCTGCCGATCGCGGCCGCCCGGAACGATCTCCGACCGCTGCTGCCCCACTGGAAGTGGATCGTCGTGTACACGTTCGTGGAGGTCGCGGCGCCGTGGTTCCTGCTGTCCGATGCCGAGCGACGCATCTCGAGCTCGTTGTCCGGGCTTCTCATCGCGCTCGTGCCCTCGATCGGCGCGATCCTGGCGTGGGCCACGGGCAGTGACGACCGTCTCGATGCGCGCCGCATCGCCGGGCTCGGGCTCGGGTTCCTCGGCGTTGCCGCGCTCGTTGGTCTGGACGTGGGCGCGAGCGACATCGCCGCGGTGGCCGAGGTCGTGCTGGTCGCGCTCGGTTACGCCCTCGGGGCGCTGATCATCGCGCGCAAGCTCTCCGGGCTTCCGCTGTTCGGCGTCGTTGCGGCCTCGCTCACGCTCACGTTCGTCGTGTACGCTCCCGTCGGCATCGCGCAGCTCCCAAGCACCCTCCCATCCCCAGAGGTGGTCTTCGCCGTCGCGGTGCTCGGCGTGGTGTGCACCGCGGTCGCCTTCCTGCTGTTCTTGCCGCTCGTCGCCGAGGTCGGGCCCGCGAGGGCGACGGTGATCACGTACGTCAACCCCGCCGTCGCGCTCGCGCTCGGCGTCACGTTCCTCGCCGAGCCGCTCACCGTCGGTCTCGCGCTCGGTTTCGTGCTCATCGTGCTCGGCTCGGTGCTGGCCACACGACGCACCGCGCCCGCGAAGCCCTCAGTCGCGCTTTCGCGCTCGCCAGATCTCCTCTGACGGCCAGCGCCGCGCCCAGTCGGCGGGCACGTAGGAGTACTCGGCATGATCCGTGGCGCCCTCGGGGGCGAAGAGCTCCACCAGGTCGAGGATCTCGAATCCGTTCGCGCGCAGGAGGCGGATGAGGTCGCCGGCGCCGAGGTGGAACTCGACGCCGGGATCGTCGTCGGCCCACTCGAGGCGGTTCATCCCGCGCTGGGGGCGCTGCAGAGTCTCACTGACCTTCCCGGTGTCGGGCATACAAAGCAGCGACACGGTCGAGTTGCGCATGAAGGCGAGCTCTCCCCCACTTCGGAGTAGCCGGGCCGCCTCGGGGATCCACCGGTACGGATCGCACCAGATCGACGCGCCGTACTCGGAGACCACGAGGTCGAAGCTCCTGTCGCGGAGCGGGACGACCTCGGCGTTGGCCTCGACGAGCTGGAGGCCGAGGCTGGTCTTGCGATCAAGGCGCTGTGCGGTCGCCAGTTGCGCGGGAGTGATGTCGACGCCAACGACACGGCGCGCGCCGCGACGCTTCAGCCACGCGCCGACGTATCCCGTGCCGCAGCCGAGCTCGACGACATCCTTGCCCCGCACGTCGGGTAGGACGTTCACCAAGGACTCGGGCGTGCGCCAGACGCCCCAGGTGATCTCCGCCTGGGCCCACGCATCCGCGGCGCGCCCGTCGGCGTAGCGCGCGTTGGGCTTCGTCCACGCATCACGGTTGACGCGCACGTAGTCAGGCGTCTCGGCGCTCACGCGGAGCAACGTAGCGCATGCGCCCGCCCGCGCCGCTAGCGTTGACCCGTGACGGCAACTGCCAGCTCGGAGATGCCGACCGCCAGCGGCCCACCGCCGTCGCCGCAGCCGTGGCTGCAGTTCGGCTCCGCCGCCGCGTTCACCGCCGCCGCGGCCGCGCTCGTGGCCGCCTTCGCGGGCGGGATCACGGAACCCACCGGGATCGCGGTGGTGGCGTCGTTCCTCGCGGCGATCGTCGCCTACGGCATCGCGCCGCTGCTCCTCACGGTCGCGATGGGGCAGGGCGCCCTGTCGTCCGGGTGGGCCGTCGCGGCCGCGCTGCTCGCCGCGGTGCTGTGGTGCTTCGCCGGCCTGTTCGCGTTGCCGGCGTTGGCCGCCGCCGCACCGGCGTTCAGCGATGCCCTCATCCGGTCGGCGCCCAGCGCCAGCGGCCTCTGGATCCTGGCCGCGAGCGTGGAAGCCGTCCGCGCCGGACTCGACCGCTGGTCACTCGTGTTCGTCGGCGCGTTCCTCGCCGTCCTGATCGTGGGTTCGGTGCTCGTCGAGCTCAGCGGCTTCGACATCCGCAAGGTGCTCGTGCCGCTCGGCTGGGCGGTGTGGATGGTCGATGTCGCCCGTGTGCTGCGCGCGCGCGTCTCACCGGTCCTCGCCAGCGCGCCCTCACCCGTGGTCGACTCAGCGTGCGCGAACTGCGGCGCGCCCCGCCGCACGGACGGCCTCGTGTTCTGCGGCGCCTGCGGCCTGCCGTACGGCACGCGGCGGGGATGAAAACGTTGTGGTTATCGTGCCAGCATCAGCGGGCGGGTGGCCCGCTAGTGCGAGCGAAGCCAATCCAAAACGATCTCTGTGTACGCCTCCGGCTGCTCGATGTTCACGATGTGCCCGGCGCCCTTGATCACGCTCAACTGCGCTCCCGGGATGCCTCGTGCCATGAGCGCGCCCTGTTCGGCCAGCGCCGACATCTCGCCGTCGCCTACTACCACCAGCGTGGGCGAAGTGATCTCCGCGAAGCGTGAGCTGACCGGCGGATCGAGGAACACGCGCTTTGGTGCGTCCGGCCGCCCCTGCGCGAACTGATGATCCTCGACCATCAGGCGATCGATTCGCGCGCGAGCCGACGGGATGGTCGCCGCGACGCGGAGCGGCGCGAATCCCCACAGCGCCGCACGGCAGTCGTCCTTCAGGCCCGCCGCGCCGGCAGCGATCACGGCGCGCATGCCCTGGGTGAATTCGGGACCGAGATCATGACCACGCATCGGCGCGCATCCGACAACGAGACTCCGGACCGGCGTCGGAGACCAGATCGCGAACTCGACTGCGATCGAGGCGCCGTTCGACAGCGCGACGAGATGCGGACGCTCCGCGGCGAGCTCGCGCAGCAGCGCGGCGAGATCGGCGGAGTGTGAGTACGGCACGCTGCCGAGGGGCGAGCGCCCGTATCCGCGCGCGTCGTACCGGATGACTTGGTGTTCGCGCGCCAACGCCTCGACCTGATCGTCCCACTGACGCATGTCGAGCCAGCCGCCGTGCAGCAGCACGACCGGCGGCCCGCTGCCCGCGACCTCGTAGTTCAGCCGCGAGCCTTCGACGTCGACGAACCCCGACGTGGTCACTGAGGCCTCCAGTGCGGCGGACTTGAAAACAGCCCGGTCAGCCGGCGCGCTTAGCGCGAGACCTCTTTCCGCCGCGTACGGGGCCGCTTCGCGGCGCGTGCCGCCGGCCGCTTCGCGCGCGACGCTCGCTTCAACGCGTTCGCGCCGCAGACGGTCTCGATGATCAGGCGAGTCGTGACGTATGGATCCATGTTCGCGTTGGGCCGGCGATCCTCGATGTAGCCCTTCTTCTCCTTGGCCACCTGCCACGGAATGCGAACCGACGCGCCACGGTCGCTCACGCCGTACCGGAATTCCTTGTAGGAGCACGTCTCGTGCAGCCCGGTGAGCCGCTCCTCGATGCCGTAGCCGTAGTTCGCGATGTGCAGATCGTGCCGCTTGCCGAGCGCCTCGGCCGCGGAGACGCAGGCGGCGAGCGACTCGCGCATCGCCTTGGTCGAGAAGTTCGTATGTGCGCCGGCACCGTTCCAGTCGCCCTTCACCGGCTTGGGGTACAGCGTCGCGCTGATCCCGAAGTCCTCGCCGGTTCGGTACAGCAGCCAGCGAGCGACCCACAGCTGGTCGGCGATGAGGGGCGCAGGCAGCGGCCCGACCTGGAACTCCCACTGCGCGGGCATTACCTCGGCGTTGATGCCGGAGATCGCGAGGCCGGCGCGGATGCAGTTGTCGAGATGAGCCTCGACGACGTCGCGGCCGAAGACCTCGTCCGCGCCGACGCCGCAGTAGTAGCCACCCTGCGGTGCGGGAAAACCGTTGTCCGGCCATCCCAGCGGCTTGGCCCCGTCGAAGAACGTGTACTCCTGCTCGATGCCGAACCACGCCTCCTCCCGCGCGTGCTGCTTCGCCATCGCGGCGCAGGCCGCGCGCGTGTTCGTGGCGTGCGGCGTCATGTCCGGGAGGAGCACCTCGGCCATCACCAGCTTGTTGTTGCCGCCGCGGATCGGGTCGGGGCAGACGAACACCGGCCGCAGCACGCAGTCCGAGTTCGCGCCGGGCGCCTGCTGGGTGCTCGATCCATCGAAGCCCCAGATCGGCGGCTCCTGGCCGTCAGGCACGACTTTGCCCTTCGAGCGGAGCTTCGCGGTCGGCTTGGTGCCGTCGATCCAGATGTACTCGGCCCGATAAACGCCCATGAGGATCCCTCTCTCGCGGTTTCTTGACGCGGCGGCTGACCACCCGACTGTACCGAATCCCCCACCGGGGTGATGACCGACGTCCTAGCCCGCCGGACTCCACAAGCGCGCGGCGCGGGTACATAGTGATGACATGCGCGAGTCGATTGTCGAGCACGCGGGCTACCGGATCCGGGTGAAGACCTCCGGTCCGACGACCGGTCCGCAGGCCGTACTGCTTCCCGGCATGGGCGCCACGGCAGTCGCGCTCGCCCCGCAAGCCCGGGCGCTTCGAGCGCTCGGCTACACGACGCACGTCATCGAGCTCCCGGGCTTCGGCCTGACGCCGGCGCTGCGGAAGGCTGACGCGCGCTTCGCACAGCTCGCGGACCTGGTCCTCCACGTCGTCGGCCAGCTCGGTGTGGAGCGCGCCGTCTTTCTCGGGCATTCGCTCGGGGGTGGCATCGCACTCAACATCGCACTGCGGCGACCGGCATCCGTCGCCGGCCTCGTGCTGGTCGCGCCGGCCGGCCTGGGCCGGTCGATGCTGTGGGCGTACAAGCTGTACTGCGTACCGATCATCGGTCGCGCGCTGCTGCGTCCCTACGACCATGGCACCGGCGCGTTCGTGCGCCGCTTCCTCATCGGTCGCGCGCGGCGCAACGACGACCACTTCATCGGCCAGCTGCTGCGACGCGACCGGCGCTCTCCGGCCACGACGCGGTCGATCCGCGCGATCGTCTGGGCCAATCAGCCGTCACGGTGGCAGCGCCTGATCCGCCTTCCGCTGCCCGGGGGCGAGCAGCTCGGCTTCACGCTCCGCGGGCGCATCGCCGCGCTGTGCGACATCCCGACACTCGTGCTGTGGGGCACCGACGACCGCGTGTTCTCCGCGCGCGACGCCGCGTCCTTCCGGCTCGCGAACCCCGCGGCCGAGGTGCACGTGGCACGCGGGATCGGCCACATGCTTCCGCTCGAGGCGCCGGCCTGGGTGAACGATCACATCGGGTGGTTCTTCGCGCTGCATCTCAGGCTGCGGCCCGCGGTCGCGTCGCCCGCCTCCTAGCGACCGACCTCGTCGAGCCAGCGGCCGATCGCGGCCTCGTCGATGCCGGCGACGTCGAGCTCCGCCTCGCCGACGACGAGCACCGGGACGCGCACGACGTAGCGAGCCAGGTATGCAGGATCACGCGTGACGTCCACACGCTCGATGTCGAGCGGCGTCCGCCGACTCAGACGACGCAGCGAGCCGAGGGCCTCGTCGCAGAGCCCGCACTCGGGCCGCTCCATCAGCCTTACGCGGATCACCAGTTCGCGGGGAGGCCGTCCACGTTGGCGGGGAGGCGCGCCCCGGGCGGATGGATCACGTACACGGTTCCGGTCGATCCGCCAAGCCACACGCGCTCGAAGTCGCCCCGTGGATAGACCTTCCGCGCCTGCGCATTGGCGCGGACCGCCGGGTCGTTCGTGATGACGTCGCCGTTCGCGGCGAAGCCGCGGATCACGAGGAGGTGCCCGCTGGTGCTGGTGAACAGGAACCCCGGCAGCACGCCGCTGATGGAGGCCACGAGCGGGATCCCCGCCTCGATGAAGCGCTCGGCCTCGCGCAGCGACCGCAGGCGCGTGATGAAACCCTCCAGACCGTACGACGCGGCGTAGGCCGTGTTGTATGGCCAGTTGCCGGCACCCCTGTAGCTCCAGTCGTAGGTGTAGCGCGCGGCATGGTCGACCTGGCCGTCCAGATGCGACGGGCCGGGAAAGGCCGCTAGGTCGGCGGCGCTCGGTCCCGCCTTCCAGAAGCCGAGCACCATCGCGGTCGACGTCGGGCTGCACCACGCCTCCCCGCCGCCGTCGTACTCGGGATAGTGGCCGGTGTGGGTCTCCTGCGAGAGCATCGGCACCTCGAGGTCGCGCGCCGGGCCACCGAACGGACTCGGGATCGCGTGCTGCGTCGCCCGTGAGACGACCGCCGCGACGAGCGTGACGGTGGGAGTGGCGGTGACTCCCGCCGCCCGATGGAGCGTGACGCTGAGATCGTATGCGGTGAGCTCAGGCGCGCCGCCGGCCTTCTCGAAGGTGTCGACGTTCACGCGGCCATCGCCGTCGTCCTGGCCCTTCACCGTCGTGCGGTGGATCGTCTCGTCGCCCGACGACCAGACCGCGAGCGTGTACCACTTCGTCGTCCGCGACCCGCCGCTCGCGCGCATCCGGACCTCGATCCACGTGCCCGAGGGCGTCGCCGCGTTCCACGAGGCGACGAGCTCGTCGAACGCGAATGGCGTGCGCACCGCGGCCGACGTCCACGTGCCGCGCTCGTCGGAGACGGTCCGGCCGTACGGATCCGCGTAGCTGCCCCTGGACGGCGACGCGCCCAGCTGCAGGCGCCGATCGTTCGTCACCGTGCCGTCGTGTGAGCCGGAATCGAGCGCGAGGCGAGCGAAGCTGCGCGGGGTCGGATCGTCGGCGAGCGACGGGCTCGGGTCGACGGTCGCCGAAGGCGCCGCGGAAGCCGTAGTCGTCGCTGCGGCGGCCGTCGGCGCCGTCGTCCGGCCCGTCGGCGCCTGCGGGACGGAGCACGCGGTGACCAGTAGGACCACAACGAGGGCGCGCAAAGCCTCCTAGAGTCTGAGGGTGAGTCCCTTCGCGCGTCCAGGACTGTTCTGGCCCACCGAGCAGACAGCCGCTCGGCTCCGTGACCCGCAGGTGCGCATCGTCGATTGCCGCTTCTCGTTCGAAGCCGATGCGCGCGAGGACTATCTGAACGGCCACCTTCCCGGCGCGGTCCATTGCAACTGGTCGACCGATCTCTCCGCCCCCCCACCCGCGTCGGGTCACCCTCGCTGGATGCTTCAGGGACCAGAGGCGTTCGCAGCGACGATGGGTCGGCTCGGCATAGGCAACGACACGATGGTCGTGGGCTACGACGCCGAGGGCGGCCATCACGCGGCGCGACTGTGGCTCGGGCTGCGGCGGTACGGCCACGACAAGATGGCGGTGATGGAAGGCGGCATCCAGAAATGGACCGCAGAAGGTCGTCCGATCGAGAAGGGCGAGTCGACCGCCAAACCGGCCCGCTTCGTTCCGCGTCCGCGCGAAGGCGTGATCGCGACCAAGGAAGAAGTGCACTCCGCGGTGAAGACCGGTGATCCGTGGCTCCTCGACGTCCGTCGCGAAAGCGAGTTCACCGGCGAGGAAAAGCGCGCGGCGCGCGGCGGTCACATCCCGGGCGCGGTGAACGTCCTGTGGAAGGAAGCGCTGCGCGACGACTGGATGCTGAAGGATGCCGACGAGCTCGAGGACATGTACTCGAACGCAGGCTTTGGCGCGGAGACGTCCGCGGTCACCTACTGCCAGGCCGGCGTGCGCGCGGCGTTCACGCACCTCGTGCTCACCGCCCTCGGCCACGATGACGTCCGCACCTATGACGGCAGCTGGGAGGAATGGGGCAACGACCCCAGCGTCCCGATCATCGTCGGTCGGAGCTGACCTCCGGCGCGGTGGCGCTCGCGGTCAGCTCCGCCGCGAGATCCGCGGGCACATCGGCTTGGATGTGGATCCCGGCCTCGCCGTAATCGGCGTTCCGCAGCTTGCCGCGCTCGCGCACGCGCTGCAGGAGGCCGCCCTCGCGATGGGGCACGGTGATGTCGATCTTCGTCCAGCGTGATGCGGCGATGGCTCCGAGGCGCTCGCGAAGCGCGCCCACGCCCTCGCCGGTCTGCGCCGACACGAAGACCGCCTTCGGGAACTCGGCGCCGAGCGCCTCGCGCAGCGCGTCACCCTCGGCGCCGCGAAGCATGTCCGCCTTGTTGAAGACGATGAGGCTCTCGCGCGATGCGAGATCGAGCGAGGCGAGCGTCTCCTTCACCACGATCATCCGCTCGTGCAGATTCGGATGCCCGACGTCGACCACGTGGACCAGAAGGTCCGCGTCGTCGAGCTCCTCGAGCGTGGCGCGGAACGCCGCGATGAGCGCCGGCGGAAGCTTGCTGATGAATCCGACGGTGTCCGACACGAGCAGCGCGCCGCCGCCGGGCAGCGACATCCGCCGCGTCGTCGGATCAAGCGTCGCGAACGGCTGGTCGGCGACGAGCACCGTCGCGCCCGCGAGCGCATTGAGCAGCGTCGATTTGCCGACGTTCGTGTAGCCGACGAGTGCCGCGAGGAACAAGCCGTCGCGTCCGCGTGAGAGGCGGCTGCGCTCGCGCTGTCGCTGAACCTCGGAGAGCCGCGCCTTGAGATCGATCAACCGCCGCTCGATGACGCGCCGATCCGTCTCTAGCAGTGACTCACCGGGTCCACGCGTGCCGATGCCACCGCCGAGCCGCGACAGTCCCTTCCAGACTCCGCGCAGCCGCGGCAGCTGGTACTCGAGCTGGGCGACCTCGACCTGCACGCGTCCTTCTTTGGTCTTCGCATGACGAGCGAAGATGTCGAGGATCAGCGCTGATCGATCGACCACGCGGCGGCCGGTGAGGGCTTCGAGTCCGCGCTGCTGCCGCGGAGAGAGCTCATCGTCGCAGACCACCAGATCCGCGGCGAGGCGTGTGCACTCGGCGCTGATCTCGGCGACCTTGCCCTTCCCCACCCAGGTGTTGGGGTCCGGGGCACGGCGCTGCTGGATCGCGCGACCGGCCACGACCCCGGCCGCCGCCACGACCAGCGTGGCTAGCTCGTCGAGGGAATCCTCGGCGTCGAAGCGCGCGCGAGGCTGATCGAGGCCTACGAGGAACGCGCGCTCGGGTGGGGCGGCGGTGTCGATCACCCTGACAGTGTCGCAGGGAGCGGGTCCTCGGCGGTCGGGTCGATCCAGCGGATCGCGCCGTCGCGCCGGAACCACGTCATCTGTCGCCGCGAATAGCGCCGCGTGTCGCGGACCGTGAGTCGGGTGGCGTCGTCGAGCGCGAGCGCGCCACCGATATGCCTTGCCCAGTGGACGTACCCGTGCCCGGTGAGGCTGGGCAACGCCGGATCGAGGCCCCGCGCGAGCAGCGCGCGCGTCTCCGCGAGAACGCCCGCGGCCACCATGCCCCGCACGCGCGCCTCGATCGCCGCGAGCAGCTTCTCCCGCGGCGGCGCCAGCCCGATCCTGCTCGCGGCGATCGCGCCGTCGCGCCGCCAGCTCGCGGTGAGACCGCCGGTGAGAAGCGCCGCCTCGACGTAACGCACGACGCGCCGCACGTTGCGCGCGTCCACTCGCGCGGCTGCTTCGGGATCGAGCTCGCGCAGCCGTCGATGAAGCGCTTCGCCCCCGTCACGCTCCGCGTCGGCCTCGATCCGCGCGCGCAGCACCGGATCGGTCGGCACCGACGCGAGGTCGAGTCCATCGAGCAGAGCACGCACGTACAGGCCGGTCCCTCCCACGACGACGGCGGCGCGGCCGCGGGCCGCGATGGCGGCGAGGGCGGCGCGCGCATCGCGCTGGTAGCGGAAGACGTCGTACCGCTCGCCAGGATCGGCGACGTCGAAGAGATGGTGCGGCACGCGGGAGCGCTCCTCCGCCGTCGGCTTCCCAGTCCCGATGTCCATGCCGCGGTACACCTGACGCGAGTCCGCCGACACGATCTCACCGCCGAGCGCTTCCGCGACGCGCAGCGCGAGCGCGCTCTTTCCTGAAGCGGTCGGACCGACGATGGCTATGACGCGCGTCGGGCGTTCTCCAACGTTCGGAGCGCCAGGCGCGCGTGGTCCAGCGTCGCGGCATCCGGTGCGGACTCGCCGTAGCGCAGGTCCTCGAACGCGCGCACCAGGCCGTCGCCGGCCGACCAGCGGGCGTCCCCACTGGTGATCCGCGCCAGATGCTCCGCCGGCGTTTCCTGCGGCTGCCGCCACCCGACTCCGGCGCGCTCCGCGAGCGCGAGGAAGCGCCAGTACAGAAGACGCAGTGCGCCGCTGGGACTGCCGTCATCGCGTGGCGCGCGCCGGGAAACGCCGCGCCGCGGTCGCAGTCGCCGCAGCATGTCGCCAAGGCCGAACCCCTCGGCCGTGCCGCGCTCGAGGGTCGCTCCTTCCGGCAGCTCGAGCCGCCTCTCGCGGAGCATGCGATCGAGGAGGAACAGGCCGACGAGCGCCGCGCCGAGCACGATGATGAGCTCGACCGCGCCGAACACGAAGGGTCGCGTCCGTTCGATCTCGCGGAGCATCGCCTCATCGTCGACCGGCATGCGCGGCCGGATATCCAGAGGCTCGCGGCCCAAGAGCGAAGCGACGATCGGCGCGAGGAGCGCGACGATGAACGCGGCCATGTATCCAAGCGGCAGGAGGATCAGGTACAGGATCCGGGTGAAGGTCGGCTCGATCGCCGTGCCGAAGGCCGACAGCGCGTCCTGCACCACAGGCACGAAGGCGGCCGCGAGGATGGCGACGATGCCGATGACGAAGCTGACGCCGGCGGCCGACGACGCGCGCGCGCTGCCACGCGTCCCGCGCGATAGAGCGAGCTCCTCGGTCGTCCGAGCCAGCGACAGGGCGAGTCCGGAGAGAGCGACCACCAGGAGCGCCAGCACCGCAAGCGGTCCGTGATCGATCTGCCCGGACGCGAGCGCGGCGAGCCCGATGCAGGCGCCCGCGAACAGCAGCGCGTTGCGGGAATCGTCCCAGCGCACGGCGCCGCGCGCGATCGACAGGTTCCGCCAGAGGAACGCCTCGGCGATCAGCCCGAACGCGACCATCCGCGAAAGGACCGCGAGCCCATCCGGGTCGCGCGCGGGAAGGACGAGCCCCCACGTCACCCCCGCGAGGAGCGTGACGACGAGGATCGTCGAGCCGCGTCGCTCGCTCTTGACCTCGCGCTGGATGGTCGCGAGGACGATGCCGACGCCGAAGAGCACCATCGTCCAGGGGACGATCGGCAGCGGCGCGATGCCGGTGGTGATGGCGTGCGCCATGGCGGCGATGGTCGTGAACGCGACGGCCTCCACGAAGCAGCGCGCGCCGATCAGGACGGCGACCGCGGCGCTACCCCGCACGACGCAGCTCCGCCGGATGCAGCACGTCGAGGACGACACCGCGCGCGCGAAGATGCGTGGCGAGGGCCGCGTCCGCGGGCGCGATGCTCACGCCGAGCACGCGGTGGTGCGCGCGCCGCAGCGCGAGCATCGCGCTGGCGAGACCGGTCGTGACCTTCGGTGTGACGACGACCAGCGTCGCGCCCCACGGCAACCGGCCGCGCTCACCCAGGAACACCGCCTCCGGCGAGTTCGCGGCGTACGGACCGAGGCGCGCGAGGATCTCGAGCGCGCGCGTGAGCGAATGGGGACCACGGCCCAGCGCGGAGCGAGGGCGCTCGTGCGTGAGGTTATCCAGTCCGTTCGTCACCAGCCCGACCTGACGACCCGCGTTCGCGGCGATCCGGACCATGTCCGCGGCGGCGGACACGACGAACTCCACGGCTTCGGGATCGGCCTGGATCCAGTACTGCTCGTACGAGGCGACGTTCACGAGGAACACCGCGTCCAGGCTCGTCGCGGGCTCGTACAGCTTGGTCTGGAGCTCGCGCAGACGCGCCGACGCCTTCCAGTGGATCTCCTTCCGCGGATCGCCGCTCCGGTGCTCCCGCACGCCGCGAAAGCGCAGCGGATCCGGAAGGAGGCCTCGCCGCTGCGCGAGCTCCGCCAGCGGCCGGAGCGACGGCAGCTGGCGGTCGCGGACCGCCAGCGGTGCAGGGTAGGCGACGACGTGCACCACGGCGTTGTCGGTGCGCTCCGAAACGGTGAAGCCGAGCCAGTCGCCGCCGCGGAGGCGGATCGGACCGACCGCGTACGCCCCTCGCCGCGCGACGGCGAGCGGGAACCGCAGCACGAGACGCTCGTGCGCGCGCGGCGCGAAGCCGGCATTGACCCATCCGCGCGCGACTCCCGGCGTCGGCTCGGGCGTCTCGATGCCCTCAGGCAGGAACAGGCGCAGGTCGAGCCACGGCAGCGGCAGGGGCTTGCGATTGACGACCGTCACCGTGGCGACCAGCGGCTCGCCGGCGATGAGGCGATCGGGCGAGATCGCGAGGTGCGTCTCGAGACCGACGAGCGCGAGATGACCGGTGAGCCACACGACGAGCCACACGACGAGACCGCCCGCGGCCAGCACGATGAGCGCGGGCGATCGCGAGATGGCGGCGACGGCGACGATCGCGATGACGATCGGCCACTCGAAGCGGCCGGACCGGGTCATCTCGATGCGGCTCCGCGGAGGGGGGTTGCAGGGGGTTCTCCCCCTGCGATGGACTGGTGGTGGTCCTCGGCCGGCACCGGCGTTCGCGCGAGCACGTCGGCCACGACGGCCGCGCCCGTCCGTCCGCGCATCTGCGCGTCGGCGATGAGGAAGAGGCGGTGCCTCAGGACGGCCGTGGCCTGCGCCTTCACGTCGTCAGGCAGGACGTAGCCGCGCCCACGGATGGCCGCGTGCGCCTGCGCCGCGCGATAGAGCGCGAGCGCGGCGCGCGGGCTCGCGCCCAGCTCCACGCCCTCCGCGGTCCGCGTCGCGCGCACGACGTCGGCGACGTAGCGCCGCACCGCGTCGCTGACGCGCACCGCGCGGACCTCATCGCGGAGCGACGCGAGAGCGGACGAGTCGAAGATCGGCTGGAGATCGTCGGTCGACACCGTGCCCGCTCCGTGCACGCGGAGGATGTCGTCCTCCTCGTCGGCGCTCGGGTAGCCGAGCTGGAGCATCAGCAGGAACCGGTCGAGCTGCGCCTCCGGCAGCGGGAAGGTACCCTCGAGCTCGATCGGGTTCTGCGTCGCGATGACGCAGAACGGATCGGGCAGGGCGTGCGTCGCCTCGTCCACCGTGACCTGCCGCTCCTGCATGGCTTCGAGCAGGCTCGACTGGGCGCGCGGCGTGGCGCGGTTGATCTCATCCACCAGGACGATGTTCGCCATGAGCGGCCCCGGCCGGTACTCGAACGTCTGAGTGCGCTGATCGAAGATGGAGACGCCGGTGATGTCCGAGGGCACGAGGTCCGGAGTGCACTGGATCCGGCGGAATGTGAGGTCGAACGAGCGTGCCACCGCGCGCGCGAGCGTGGTCTTCCCCACTCCGGGCACGTCGTCGAGCAGCACGTGCCCATCGACGAGGAGCGCGGCGAGGAGCTGCTCCGTCGCGGCGCGCTTTCCGACGACGACGTGGCCGACCTGCTCGACGAGGCGGCTCGCGGCCTCCTTGACCGTTGTCACACGGGATCAGGCCGCTTCTAGGGAGGCGACGTCGTCGTCGTCGGGTCTCGTGCGCTGGGCGCGGATCGCGCCGGCGCACGCGAGCGCGAGAGCGAGAGCGACGAACGCGGCGAGCTCGTGGAGCACGAGCGCGATCGGGTCCACGAC
>DATKCP010000146.1:0-4644 GCA_035513115.1 Candidatus Limnocylindria bacterium
CCTGGGTGGCTGGGTCACGATCACCAATGCGCGCGCTCGCGTCGAGCCCGGCGGTCAGGGCGACGCGCGCTTCTTCGAGCTGATCGAGGACATGGGATGCCGGGTGCGTCGGAGCGGCGACAGCGTCACCGTGAGACGCGATGGGCAGCTGAGCGGCACGGTCGCCAACGTGATGGACTGCTCCGACACCTTCCCCACCCTCGCGGTCATCGCGACGCAGGCGCGCACGCCGACGGAGCTGACCGGCATCGCGCACACGCGCGCGCAGGAGAGCGACCGTGTCGCCGCGGTCGCGGCGGGGATCGCAGCGCTCGGCGGACGGGCCCAGGCGTACCGCGACGCCATTCGGATCGAGCCCGTGCCGCTGCACGAGGGGATCGTCGACGCCGCCGGAGACCATCGGGTCGCGATGGCGTTCTCGGTCCTCGGACTACAGGTTCCGGGCGTCGCGATCAAAGGCTGGTCGTCGGTGGGCAAGACCTTCCCGGACTTCTACGACATGCTGCGGCGGCTCTCGCGCTGAATCGGGACTAGCTCGCGCGGCTGCGAGTCCTCCACAGCGACCACGCCGCGGCCGCGAGGACAGCGAGCGCCACGAGATCGATGACCGCGCCCGCAGGTTCGATCGACGTGCTGCCGTTCGTCTACACGAACAGCGGCGTGAGGAACAGGACCATCAGTGCGGTCAGGATCGCGAGGACGCGCAGGGCGATCCAGAGAACGGGTCCCCCTAGCGCAGCCCGTCACGCACGCGCTTGCCGGCGCGCAGCGTGTCGCGCACCTGCTCGTGCCTTCCGCCGTCGATCGAGGCGCGAAGGGCCCCCAGGTTCTCGATGACGGCATCGATCGCACGGTGGACATCGGTGCCGCTCGTCAGGAGCTCCGTCGCGAGGTCCAGCGGCGTGTCCGCGAGACGGGTCGTGTCGCGGAACCCTGGACCGGCAAGCGCGAGGAGCGGATACGCCTCCGCCCCGGCCAGCGCGACGGCGCTCGCGGCGGCGAGCGGCGCCGCCAGCAGGAATGCCATCGCGCGGTCGTGCACCTCGGCCGAGCACACGCTGACGACCGCTCCGGTGTCGCGCGCCAGCGTTCCGGCAAGCGCCATCGCGTCGCCGTCCGAACGAGCGGTGGGGACGAGAAGGAACGGCCGTCCGCGGAATAGGTCGCCGCTCGCGGCGTCGAATCCGCTCGCGGTCGCGCCCGCCATGGGGTGCCCCCCGACGATGCGCGCCGTGGCCCGCGCGCTCTCGGCGAACGCGGCCACAGGGCGCTTCAGCGACGCGACGTCCATCAGCAGCGCGGAGTCCGCTCGCGGGCACAGCGCCGCGAGGGTCGGGACGACGGCGCTCATCGGCGTCGCGATCAGCACGGCGTCGGCCGGGAGCAGGCCGTCCAGCGAGTCCACGATCGTGACGCCGGCCGAGCCGGCGGCCGCTCGCGCCGCCGCGTCGCTGTCGAATCCCGTCACCCGGTGACGCGACCGGAGCGCGAGCGCGAGCGAGCCGCCGATGAGCCCCAGGCCCGCGATGGAGACGTTCAAGCCGGTGCCGCATCCGGCACGCCGCGTCCCACCGCACTCGCGACCGCGCTCGCGCGATCGACCAGAGCGGCGAAGTTCTCGAACGTGAGGGACTGGAAGCCGTCCGACAGCGCATGGTCGGGGCTCGGATGCACCTCGACGATGAGACCGTCGGCGCCCGCGGCGACCGCCGCGAGGGCCACCGGCGCCACGAGATACCACTTCCCCGTGCCGTGCGACGGATCGCCGACGACGGGAAGGTGCGTCAGGCGCTTCAAGAGCGGGATCGCGTTCACGTCGAACGTGTTGCGCGTGTACTTCTCGAAAGTGCGGATGCCGCGCTCGCACAGGATGACGTTCCGATTGCCGCGCGCCAGGACGTACTCGGCGGAGAGCAGGAGCTCCTCGACCGTCGCGGACATGCCGCGCTTCAGCAGCACCGGCTTCGGCTGATCTCCGACGGCGTCGAGGAGCGCGAAGTTCTGCATGTTGCGCGCACCGATCTGCACGCAGTCGGCGACGCGCGCGACGGCATCGACGTCGCCCGGTGTCAGGACCTCGGTCACGATCGCGAGCCCCGTCTCGGCCCGTGCCTCCTCGAGGATGTCGAGGCCCGCGGCGCCGAGGCCGCGGAAGTTGTACGGCGAGGAGCGCGGCTTGAACGCGCCGCCCCGAAGGATCGTGGCGCCGGCCGCGCGCACCGCTCGAGCGGTTTGGAGCGTCTGCTCGCGCGACTCGACCGAGCACGGCCCGGCCATGAACGCCAGCGGAGCGCCCGCGCCGACGGAGACCGGGCCCACCCGTACGACGGTGTCCTCCGCGATGACCTCGCGCGATGCGAGCTTGAACGGACGGCTGACCGGGACGACCTCGGCGACGCCGGGCAGAGACTCGACCGCGTCGGCCGCCTCCCGCGACGTCGTGCCGAACGTGCCGATCGCCATGCGCTCGGCGCCGGGCAGCGGGACCGGCGTGATGCCGAACTCCTGGATCCGCGCGACGACCGCGTCGATCTCGTGCTGCGACGCGCCGCGCTTCATGACCACGAGCACTACGTCCCACCCCCGTGGCCATCGTTCGGCAGCTCGACCGCCCAGGCCGGCCGCAGCATCTTCGCTCCACGCAGAAACGCGTGCCGGATCTCCTTCTGCGTCTTCGACGTGTTCCACGCGATGAGGACACGCACGCACATCCCGAGCGCGCCGGTGACCGGGATCTCGCGGCCGCAGATGAGCGGCACGTCCGTCCAACCGAGCCCGGCGCGCGCGGCGTCCGCGGGGAACGCCGCGTCGAGATCGGGTGTCACGGTGAACCACACGTAGGCGATGTCGTCCGGGCGCAGGCCGTTGAGCTCGGTGAGGATGCGGAGCAGCTCCGCGGTGGCGTCGAAGATCGCCTTCTTGTCATTCGCGCGGACGGTCGTGGCGCCGCGTACGCCGCGGACGGCCATCAGGATCCGCCCGCCGTGGCGAGCGACGCGACGAACTCGCGCAGCTCGTCCGCGCGGCGCGCCTCCGGCGCGTTCGTCACGACATCGATCGCGGCGCTGCCGATCACGACGCCGTCGGCCATGCCGCGGAGCGCGGCGACGTGAGCCGGCGTGCTGATGCCGAAGCCCACGGCGATCGGCAGGGTCGTATGGCGCCGGACGCGGCCGACGAACTCCGCGACGTCGGACGCGAGCGCGCGGCGCGCGCCTGTAACACCGGTCAGCGACACGCAGTACACGAAGCCGCGCGCGTTCGGCAGCAGCTTCGCGAGGCGGTCGTCCGGCGTCGTCGGCGCGTAGAGGTCGATGCGGAGCAGACCCGCGGGCGCGAGCGCGTGGTCCAGCTCGGCGCTCTCCTCCGCCGGCATGTCCGGAACGATGACGCCGGCGATGCCCGCCCGCGCTCCATCCGCGGCAAAGCGCTCGAAGCCGTACTGCATGAAGGGGTTGGTGTAACCCATGAAGAGGACGGGCGCATCGCGTTCGCGCACGACCGCGGCAGCCTCGGATACGCAGTCGGCCAGCGTGACGCCGTTTCGGAGCGCGGCCTCGCCGGCGCGCTGCACGGTGGTCCCGTCGGCGAGCGGATCGCTGAACGGCACGCCGAGCTCGAGCACGTCCGCGCCGCCATCGAGCGCCGCCCGGAGCAGGGGGCCGGTGGACGCACGGTCGGGATAGCCGACGGTCAGATAGACGACGAGCGCCAGGCGGCTCTCGGCGCGTGCGCGCGCGAAGGCCCGCTCGACCCGCAGCGCTCCCGTCACGGCGACGCTCACGTGGTCTCGCCGGCACGCATCACGGTCTCGAGGTCTTTGTCGCCACGGCCCGACAGGCACACGAGCACGTCGGTGTCGGCCCCGTAGCGCACGCGGATATGCGCGAGGTCGGCGATCGCATGAGCGGGCTCGAGCGCGGGGATGATGCCCTCGGTCCGCGAGAGCAGCCCGAACGCTTCGAGCGCCTCCGCGTCGGTCCGCGCCACGTACTCGACGCGCTGGGTGTCGTGTAGGAAGGCGTGCTCGGGACCGACGCCGGGATAGTCGAGGCCTGCGGACACTGAGTGCGTCTCGCGGATCTGCCCGTGCTCGTCCTGCAGCACGTAGCTGCGCGTGCCGTGAAGCACGCCGACCCTGCCTCCACCGATCGACGCCGCGTGCCTGCCGCTCTCCACACCCAGCCCGCCCGCCTCCACCCCGCGCAGGCGCACTCCTTTGTCGTCGATGAATGCGCTGAAGATCCCGATCGCATTCGAGCCACCGCCCACGCACGCGACGACGACGCTCGGCAGCGAGCCGACGCGCTCCAGCCACTGCGCGCGCGCCTCGCGGCCGATGATCCGCTGGAACTCGTGAACCATCGCGGGATACGGATGCGGTCCGATCGCCGAGCCCAGCAGGTAGTACGTCGTGCGGACGTTGGTCACCCAATCGCGGATCGCCTCGTTCACCGCGTCCTTGAGCGTGCGGCTGCCGGCATCGACCGCGCGCACCTCGGCGCCCAGGAGCCGCATGCGAAAGACGTTCGGGGCCTGCCGGCGCATGTCCTCGGTGCCCATGTACACGACGCACTCGAGACCGAGGAGAGCGCACGCGGCGGCGGTCGCGACGCCGTGCTGGCCCGCTCCGGTCTCCGCGAC
>DATKCP010000147.1:0-13381 GCA_035513115.1 Candidatus Limnocylindria bacterium
ATGAAGAGCCGCGTTCTGGTCGCGGACGACGATCCTTCGACCCGGGCCCTGATCGACATGGCCCTCCAGGAGGCCGGCTACGACTGCATCCTGGCCAAGGACGGCAGGTCCGCGCTCGAGCAGGCCCGCGCGATCCGCCCCGATCTCGTCGTCCTCGACGTCGGGATGCCGTTCATGACCGGCGACGAGGTGCATCGGGAGCTGCGGCGCGATCCGCGCACTCGCTACCTTCCGGTGGTCTTCGTCACCGCCAAGCGGACGACGGCCGAGATGGCGGCGCGGCTCCGGAACGGCGCGGACGACTACGTCTCGAAGCCCTTCGACGTGGACGAGCTCGTGGCTCGCATCGCCTCGGCCCTGCGCCGCGCGGCGGAGCTCCGCTCGCTCAATCCGCTCTCGGGCCTGCCGGGCAACCTCAGCATCGCCCACGAGATCGACGCGCGGCTCGCCGATGGAAGTGACACGGCATGCCTGTACGTCGACGTCGATCACTTCAAGGACTTCAACGACCACCATGGGTTCGCTCACGGCGACCGCTTCATCGCCCACCTGGCAGAGCTGCTGAGCCTGACGGTCGGTGAGCTCGGCGACGACACGTTCATCGGACACGTCGGTGGCGACGACTTCGTCGTGCTCGCGCCGGGGGAGCGCGCGGAGGAGGTCGCCGGCCAGATCATCGCGCGCTTCGACGCCACGATCCCGACGCAGTACGACGCCGAGGATCGCGCGCGCGGCTGGGTCGAGGCGCCCGATCGCCGCGGCCGCATGCGGCGCGTGCCGTTCGCCACCGTCTCCATCGGGATCGTGCCGCTTCGGCCGGATCGCTTCGCGGGCGCGACCCAGGTCGCGCGCGCGGCTGCCGAAATGAAGGAGGTCGCGAAACGGCGCCCGGGATCCGCCTACGCGATCGACCGCCGACGCGAGGACGCTAACATCGCCTCGCCGGCACTCTGAGGATCCGCCGCGGCGGCGTCCGGCGACCTTTCTAGATCTCGAGCTCGAGACCCTCGCGGGCGACCACGACCTCGAGGCCCGCGCGCCGCTGGGTGGCCGCGCGCTGAGCGTCCCGCCCGATGCGGTCGAGAGCGTCGTCGCTGCGGTCGGGGTCGTGGTGATAGAGCACCAGCCGTCCCACGCCGGCCTGCACCGCCACGTCGATGGCGGCGTCAACGGTCGAGTGCCCCCAGGTCGCCTTGAAGTCGCCTGGCAGGAACTGGCCGTCGTGGATCAGCGTGTTCGCGTCGGCGGAGAGCGTGATGACCGGATTCGGCTTGCCTGAGAACGCGTCCTCGGTATCCGTCGCGTACACCAGGGAACGCCCGTCGGCCTCGATGCGGTACGCGAGCGCCGGCGCCGGATGGAAGATCGTCGACGAGCGAACGCGGAACGGACCCACGCGCTCGTCCGACCCGTCCGTCATCTCGTCGATCTCGAGGTGCACCGGAAGGTCGTCGAGGTCGACGGGAAAGAACGGATCGTCCATGCCCATCCCGAGCAGATCCTTCATCGTGCGCGACTGCTTCGGTCCGATGATGCGGAGACGGCTGCGGGCGTCGTAGGCGGGGCGGAAGAACGGGATGCCCTGGATGTGGTCCCAGTGGAGGTGCGAGAGGAGGAGGTCCACGTCGAACGGACCGCTCGTGCCGCCGTTCATCATCGCGATGCCGAGCTCGCGCAGACCGGTCCCCGCGTCGAGGATGAGAAGGGCGCCGCCGGAGTCGCGCACCTCCACACAGGCGGTGTTCCCCCCGTAGCGGACGGTGCTCGGGCCCGGGGTCGGGATCGAGCCGCGGGTACCCCAGAAGCGGATCTTCACGATGAGCTCGCCCTCTCCGTGGCCCGATCGCGCTCTGAGAGCCCCGCCGTCTCCTGGAGGGTGCCCATGCCCTCGTCACCCGGCTTCGGCCAGGTGTGTTTCAGGGCGGCGAGCGCGGCCTCGAGATGCGGCCGCGCGGTATGCACGGCGGCCATCACCTTCGGGTCGAGGTGATCGCCGGCCATGCCGTCCATCATCTCGAGCGTCTTCGCCACCGGATACGCCGGCTTGTAGTAGCGCGGCGCGGTGAGCGCGTCGAACACATCCGCCGCCGCGACGATGCGCGCTCCGAGCACGATCGACTCGGCCGCGAGCCCTTTCGGATAACCGCGGCCGTCCATGCGCTCGTGATGCTGCGACGCGATGACGGGCACGTCGCGCATGTCGCGCGGGAACTCGAGATGCGCGAGGAACTCGCCGGTCTTCTCCGCGTGTGCCTTCATGTACGCGAACTCGGCGTCGTCCAGCTTCCCCGGCTTCTGCAGGAATCTGTCGCGCACCGCGATCTTGCCGTAATCGTGCAGCAGCGCGGCGGCGCGGAGCTTCTCGAGATCCTTTCCCTTGAGACCCATGGCGCGTCCGATCACGTCCGCGTAGCGCGTGACCCGCTGGCTGTGCCCGGCGGTCTGCTGGTCGCGCGCGTCGACGGTCATCGCGAGCGTCTCGATGAGCGTTTGCCACAGCTGCTTCTGCTCGGCGACGAGCTGCGCGTTCTCGACCGCGACGGCGGCGGACGCCGCGAGCGACGCGAGCGTGTCCACGTCGGAGCTCGTGAACGCGCCGCCACCGTGCTTGTTGACCGCCTGGAACACGCCGATGACGCGTCCCTCCTGCCCGGTCATCGGATAGGTGAGGAGGCTCTTCGTCTGGTACCCGCTCTGCTGATCCGGCGCCGGATTGAAGCGCGGGTCCGCGTACGCGTCGGGGAGGTTGATGACTTCGCCGGTGTCAGCGACGGTGCCGGCGATCCCGGTGCCGAGGGGTATGCGGATCTCACCCGCGCCGAGCGCGACGCGCGACCACAGCTCGCCGCGATCGCGGTCGACGATGAAGATCGTCGCCCGGTCCGCCGCGAGCAGCTCCCGCGTGGCCTCGGCGATGAGATGCAGCAGCGAGCCGAGATCGGTGACCGACATGAGGCGGCGCGTCACATCGAGGATGACCTCGAGACGGTGCCCTGCCGTACGCCGGCGGTCGCCGGTCCGGCGCTCGGGGGGCTGGCCGCTCACTCCGCCGATGTGATCCGCTCGGCGACCGGCGCGACGGTCTCCGCGATCTGCTCCAGCAGCATTTGATCGCGGCGCTCGAAGGTGCCGTTGCGCTTGTTGAGGACCTGGATGACGGCGACGGGCTTTCCCTGACTGCCCCACACCGGCACCACGAGGACGTTCAGCGTCCGGAATCCGGTGCGCATGTCGACCTTGCGGTCGAAGCGCGAGTCGGCATACGCGTCGGGGACATTGATCGTCTCGCCGGAGAGGGCTGACTGCCCGGCCAGTCCCTGTCCCAGCGGCAGGCGGATCTCCGTGGCGGTCCGCTGCGCGACTCGCGCCCAGATCTCCTTCTTCTGCTGGTCGACGATGTAGAAGGTGCAGCGCTCGGCGTCGACCGCCTGCGAACACAGCTCGACCAGGCCACGCAGGTACGCCTCGCGGTCGCGCTGCACCGACAGGTGCCCGAGCTTCACCAGGATGAGCGCGACCTTGTCGTCGAGCATGTCGATCAATGGAACCCCGCCACGGCCGCCGTTCCGACCCTGATCTTCACCGCGGGCGCGGCGTTGGGGTTCGCGAGCGCGCCGATGCGGTTGATCTGGTAACAGGCCACCGGCTCGGCGCGGCCCTTCACCGCGATCGCGCCCAGATCGACGTAGTCGACATCGTCGCCCAGCTCGCCGAGCGTCTCGGCGCTGCACGCGACCTGGTCGCGACGCGCGATGTCGGCTGACGTCAGGCGCGACGCGACGTTGGCCGTGTCGCCGATCACCGTGTACTCCATGCGGCCCATCGCGCCGAGGAAGCCGGCGACGACGTGGCCGGTATTGATGCCGAAGCCGAACGAGACGTCGGGCCCGCCCTTGGCGCGCTCGGCCTGGATCCACTTCTGCATCTCGAGCGCGCACTCGACCGCCTTCCGCGCCTCGTCGGCGACCTCGATCGGTGCGCCCCAGATGACCATGATGTTGTCGCCGTTGTACTTGTTCACGCTGCCTTCGTAGCGGTTCACGATGTTCACCATACCGTCGAAGTAGCGGTTGAGGTGCCCGAGGAGGGTGGCCGGGGTCATTCCCTCCGAGATCGTGGTGAACCCGCGGATGTCACCGAACAGCACCGTGACGCGCCGGTCCTCGCCGCCGAGGGCGAGCTGACCGCTCTCCTCCCGGTCCATGATCGTGCGCGCCACCGCCGGCGTGACGAAGCGGCCGAACGTGCTCTGCGTGCGTGACACGGCGCGCTGCTCCTCGAAGAGCAGGTAGCCGAGGCCGATCACCCACCAGAACGCCGACGGCACGACGTAGCCGATCGACGGCACCTCGACCGGGCCGTTCCCGATAACGCCCTGCGTCTGGTTCGCGAACAGGATGTACGCCCCAGCGATGTAGGCGACGAAGACCCCCAGCGCGCCGAGAAAGCCCCACAGCCGCCAGCGCACGACCAGGAGCATCCCGACCAGGGTCAGGACCAGGAGCTGCGCCAGTGTCGTGAAGAAGCCCTGCTTCAGCACCGGGTAGCGGTTGGTGAAGATCGACTGCGCGGTGTTCGCCCAGATCTCGACGCCGTACATCTTGCGACCGACGCTGTTCGGGACCGGGTAGTCATCGGGCACCGCGGAGACCGAATGGAAGCCGACGAACACCGTGCGGCCGACGATCAGCTCGCGTGGCACCGCACCGGCGATCACGTCCTTCATCGAAACGACGCAGAACTCGCCGGAGATCTTGCAGAAGCCCAGCTGTTGCTGCTCGGTCGTGGACGTGGCGGGCGCCGACGCGTAGTACACGGCCATGCCGCCGCGCTCGTTGAGCGGCAGCACGCGCTCGCCGAGCGGCGCGGGAACGACCAGCCGGTCCCCGGTGAGTGTCGCCTTGGTGAGGTCGGCGCGCACCTGACGCGCGGCGGCCAGGAGCGGCAGCGCGTAATACGTCGCGCCGTCAGGACCCTCGATGCGCATCTGCGCGTCGCGAACACGGCTGTCCGGATCGGCGGTGACGTTCACCGAGCCCAGGCCCGCCGCCGACGCGCTCAGCTGCGCGATCGGCAGCTGCACGACCGCGAACTTCGTCGAGTGATCGGCGAGAACGCCGTCGCCCGCTCCCTGCATCGCGAGGATCACGTTGCCCGCGTCCTTGATCGCCGACGCGAGGAGCGCGTCGTCCTCGGGGCTCGGCGAGCGGTCGTAGAAGCTGATGTCCATGGCGATCACGGTGGGGTTGTGCGCCGCCAGCGCCTGGATGAGCTCCGCGTAGGCCCGGCGCGGCAGCGGATAGACGTCGTACCTGCTGATGGTGAGATCGTCGACCGCGACGATCGTGATCTGGTTCTTCACCTGGGCGGGCGAGATGGCGATGGCCCTGTCGTAGACCGCAGCCTGCAGGGTCGTGTCGAAGAGCTGCGTGACGAGCGCGAACGCGCCGAAGAGCACCGCGAGCGCCGCAAGCCCGGCGACGACCGCACGCTGACGCCTCTGGCGCTTCGAAAACACCCTTCCCGCCCTTTCTCCTGCCCGCCGCGCGGGTCGCGCTCAGATTATGGGCTTGGCCGCGCGTGCGAGCACGCTCTGAAGGACCTTTATCGAGCGTGCGTAGTCGGCGAGTGACAGTCGCTCCATCGGCGTGTGGTCGTACCGGGAGTCGCCGGGCCCGTACGCGACCATCGGACAGCCCCACGCCGGCGCGAGGATGTTCATGTCGCTGGTGCCGCTCTTCACCTTGAAGGTCGCCTTACCGCCCGCGTCCGCGATCGCGCCGACGAAGGCGCGCGCGAGGGGTGTCGTGCGCGATGTCCGCGCCGGCTCCTCGGCCCCGATGCGCTCGATCGCGACGGCCGCCTCGCCCTCATGGGCCGCGGCGATCGCGCGAAGCTCCGCCTCGAGCTCCGCGGTCGTGATGCCGGGCGGGATGCGATAGCCCAGGCGCAGCTCTGCTCGCTCGACGAGTCCGTCGCCCGTCCCGCCGCTCATGCCCTCGAGGCGGCAGTCGAGCTTCGCGAAGCCGTCCGCCCCGCTCGAACGCCGTTCGGCCGCGGCGCGCGCGCGCGACCAGAGCGCGAGCGCCTCCTCGCTACACGTCATCCCCGGCGCGGCGCCGTGCCGCGCGGACCGCGAGAGTGCGATGCGCAGCGCGAGGCGGCCCTTGTACGCGACGGTGACCGCGTCCCAGCCGGACGGCTCGCCGATCACGCACCAGTCGGGCGCGGCAAGTCTCGCCCGGTGACGCGCGCCGGCGCTCGTGGGCGACTCCTCCTCGACCGCGCCGATGACCGTGACGCGCACACCGGCGACGGGCCGCGTGGCCGCGGCGACGAACGCGGCGAGCGGTCCTTTCGCATCCACCGCGCCGCGACCGACGAGCTCGCCGTCCTCGACGCGCACCGCGATGTCTCCGGGGACGGTGTCGATGTGGCCGAGCAGCACGACGTGCGTCGGCCCCTCGCCGATCTCGCCGACGGCGTTCCCCGCGTCGTCGACCGAGGCGCGGAAGCGGCGCTCGGCCATCCGCGCGACGAGCCACTCCACGGCCTCACCCTCGTGGCGGCTGGTGCTTGGGATCGCGACGAGCCCGCGGACCAGCTCGACGTCGGGCTCTATGCCAGCACCTTCCCGGTCGCCGCCAGCACGCGGTCGATCTGCGCGGCGCTGATGACCAGGGGCGGCAGGTAGCGGACGACCGTCGGACCCGCGCCGAGCGCGAGGACGCCCTGTTCCTGCAGCGCCCTGAGCGTGGGGCCCGCGTTCTCTTTCAGCTCCACCCCGGCGAGCAGGCCGAGCCCACGCACCTCGCGCACCTTGTCGCTGCGGATGGCGCGCAGGCCCTCGAGCAGCTGGGCGCCGCGCTCGCGCGCGCGCGCGGCGAGGTCGAGACGGCGCATCTCGCCGATCGCCGCGATCGCCGCCGCGCAGGCGAGCGGATTGCCGCCGAACGTCGAGGAGTGCGAGCGCTTCGGCAGCTCCCCGACGGCGCGCGAGAACGCGATCGCGCCCATCGGCAGGCCGCCGGCGATCGACTTCGCGAGGCAGAGCACGTCCGGGACGATGTCGTACTGCTCGAACGCGAACATCGTCCCGGTCCGGCAGAAGCCGGTCTGGACCTCGTCGATGACGAGGAGCGCGCCCTTCTCCCGGCAGAGTCGCGCCGCCACCTGTATGAACTCGCGGGTCGCGGGTCGGACGCCGCCCTCGCCCTGCACGAGCTCGACGATGAAGGCCGCGGTCTGGCTCGTGATGGCCGCGTCCAGCGCCTCCGGCTTGTTGAACGGGACGTGCGAGAAGCCCGGCACGAGCGGACCGAAGACGTCGCGGTACTCCGGACCCCAGGTGGCGGAGAGCGCGCCCATCGTCTTGCCGTGGAAGCCGCGCATGGTCGCGACCACGTCCTGGCGCTTCGTCGCGGCGCGCGCGAACTTGAGCGCGCCCTCGACCGCTTCGGTGCCGCTGTTGCACAGGAACATCCGGTCGAGCGACTGCGGCAGGAGCGAGGCAAGGACGTCGTACACCTCCGCCCGGCGGTCGTTGTAGAAGAGCTCGGTGCACGAGGCCAGCGTCCGCGCCTGCGCCGCGATCGCGTCGGCCACCGCCGCGTTGCCATGCCCGAGATTCGCCGAGCCCTGGCCACCGACACAGTCGATGTACTCGCGGCCGTCCTCCTCGTAGAGCAGCGCACCGTCGCCGCGCACGATCACTAGCGGCCGCTTCAGGTAGAGGCCCGACGTGTGCGCGTCCTCCCGCACCACAGCCGACGGGGGGGTCCTCGGGGGGCGGAGCTCCCAGGGGGGTTGCAGGGGGTTCTCCCCCTGCGATGAACGGGTGGTGGTCATCCCTGGATCACCGTGCGGACCTGTGGATCGCCCGACGCGCTGCGGATGACGACCTCGCCCACCCCACCCTCGATCGCCTCGCGCGCCGCCAGGATCTTCTTCTTCATGCGGCCCTGCGCCAGCTTCTCCGCCTCGTCGAGCGTCGCCTCGGCGACGAGCGACGATGGATCGTACGGGTCCCGCAGCAGGCCGGGCACGTTCGTGAGTATGAGCAGCGCGTCGGCGTCGATCGCTACCGCGATGCGCGCCGCGACCCGGTCGCCGTCGACGTTGACGGCCTCGTTCTCCGTCGAGAGCGCGAGCGGAGCGACGACGGGCACGCGGCCGGGCCCGATGAACTGCGTGAGCAGCGGCAGGTTCACCGCCTCCACGGTGCCGGTGTAGTCGTCGCGGAGCAGGATCGTCTTGCCATCCTTCACCGCGCGCACGTCCTTGCGCTTCGCGACGAGCAGGCGGCCCGAGATGCCGGAGAGGCCGACCGCATCGACCCCGCGCTGCTGGAGCTTCTCGACGTACAGAAAGTTCTCGACGCCAAGAGCGGCCATCGCGAACACCTCGAGCGTGCGGCGATCGGTGCGCCGGCTGGTGTGTCCCGACGGCGAGGTGATGGTCTCCTGCGGCACACCGAGCGCCGCGGCGATGCGGTCGGTCTCCGATGACGCGCCGTGCACGAGGACGATCTCGTCCTGGCGCGCGACCTCGGCGACGAGCGTCGCCACGGCGTCGCGGTCGACACCCTTCGAGCCACCGGCCTTGATGACCGCGCGCAGCGTCACGGGTGCAGCCCCACGAAGCCCAGACCGGCGTCCTCCGGCATGCCGCAGGCGACGTTCATCGCCTGGACGCCGTTGCCGGCCGCGCCCTTGACGAGGTTGTCGATGGCGCAGATCGCGACGACACGTTCGCCGCGCGGATCGGCCGCGAATCCGACGTCGGCGAAGTTCGTGCCGGCGAGGAGCTTCGGCTCCGGATAGCGGAAGATACCGCTGCGTTCCTTCACGATGCGCACGAACGGCTCACTTCCGTAGCGCTGCCGGTACATCTTCCAGAGGTCCTTGTCCTCGAGGGGACTCTTCACATAGACGTGTGCGGTCGCGAGGACACCGCGCACCAGCTCCACCGCCGTCACCGAGAGGTCGACCCGCGGACGCGCACCGGAGAGAGTGAGCTCCTGCTCGATCTCCGCCGTGTGCCGGTGACCGACGGGGCGGAACGAACGCACGACGCCGACGCGCTCCGGATGGTGCGAATCCTCGGACGGCTCGCGGCCGCCCTCGCTCGACCCGACCTTGCACTCGACGACGACCGGCCGCGCGCGGTCGACGACATCGGCTGCGTAGAGCGGAAGCAGCGCGAGGATCACGGCGGTCGCGTTGCAGCCGGCGCCGGTGACCTGACGGGCGCCCCTGATCCGGTCGCGGTGCAGCTCCGGGATTCCGTAGACCCAACGGCCGAGCTCCTCCGGCCGCGGATGCGGGGCGCCGTACCAGCGCTCGTAGTCCGCAGCGTCGCGCAGCCGGTGGTCGCTCGAGAGGTCGATCACCAGCTGCGCGCGGTCGGCGAACTCCGCGGCGCGGTGCGCGCCGTTGGGCAGGCTGAGGAAGAGCACGTCGCAGCCGCGCACCTCGTCGTAGCGGACGAACTGCAGATCGCCGCGCTTGCGGAGGTTCGGGTGCGCGGTGGTCACCGGCTTGCCCGCCAGGGACTCGCTGCCAGCGACGATCTCGCGGACCTCCGGGTGGCCCATGAGGAGGCGCAGGAGCTCGCCGCCGGCGTAGCCCCCGGCGCCGATGATCCCCGCCTTCACCGCGCGGCCACGGACAGGACGTAGTCGACGACCCGCGCCGGGATGTTCACGCCGGTCGTGTCGATGGAGTTCCGGAACTCCATCGTGTAGTTCACCTCGTTCACCAGCAGCCCCTCGGCGCCCTCGAGCACGTCGACCGCGACGACGCCGCCGCCCACCGACCGCGCCGCTCGCACGCAGAGGTCGTTCAGCTCCGGCGTCACGACGCACTTGGTCGCCTTGCCGCCTCGGGCGGTGTTGGTGATCCAGTGGTCGGAGTAGCGGTAGATCGCGGCGATCGTCTCGTCGCCCACGACGAACGCTCGGATATCGCGCCCGGGCTTCTGCACGTACTCCTGGACGTAGTAGATCGAGTGCATGTAGGTGCCGAGCACGTCCTTGTGCTCGAGGATCGCCTCGGCCGCCTCGCGGTCGTTGACCTTCGAGATGAGGCGGCCCCAGCTGCCCACGAGCGGTTTCATTACTACTGGATAGCCGAGGTCCTCCGCCGCGACGAGCGCGGACTCGGGCGTGAACGCGACGCGCGTGCGCGGCGACGGCACCCCATCCCGGATGAGACGCATCGTCGTGAGGAGCTTGTTCCCGCAGATGTCCGCGACCTCGAACGTGTTGACCGTCGGGATCCCCCAGATCCCGAAGACCCAGAGGGCGTACAGCGCACGGCTGTGCTGGATGCAGCGCTCGAGCACGACGTCCACGCCGATGTCCGGCTTCTGCTCGAGCTCCAGGATGAGCTCGCGGTCGTCCAGGACCTTCGTCGGAACATGCCTGGACTCGAGCTCCTCCAGCAGCATCTTCTCCTCGATGCGAACGCGCGAAAGGAGCACGCCGACGGTGGGGTCACTCACCCCAGTCTTCTTCGGCCTCAGGCGCGAGGGCCAGCGCGAGCGGCTTCGTCTCCGTCACTTCCAGCTCCGCGCCGCAATCAGGGCACGCGACGATCTCGCCCTTCACGGCATCGTTGCCGACGGTCACCTCAGCGTCGCACTCGGGACACTTCGCCACTTATTCCCTCCCGCTTGTTCAGCAGGAGAAGCGTAAACGCTAATCGGCCCCGGACGCACTCTCGCTTCGCGCACGCGAGCGCGCCTTGTCTTCATACATGCGCTCGTCGGCGACGGCGAGGAGCGCGTCGTCGGTCCGGCCATCCTCGGGGAACCACGCGATGCCGAACGAAACGCTCGGCAGCGGATGATCGCGGCCGGCCCAGTGATAGGTCTCTTCGCGGAGACGCGATTCGATGCGGCTCACCACCGCCTGCGCGGGCAACAGCCCCGTGCGCGGCAGGAGAAGGACGAACTCGTCACCCCCGAAACGCGCGACGACGTCCTCGGCTCGCACGGACTCGCGCATGACGTTCGCGACCTTGGTCAGGACCTCATTGCCCGCGAGATGACCGGCCGTGTCGTTCACGGTCTTGAGGCCGTCCACGTCGCACAGCGCGACCGCGAAGATATCGCCATGGCGCGCGGCCTCGGCCAACTCGTCATCGAGCCGTTCCATCAGGCTCCGGCGGTTCAGCACGCTCGTGAGGTCGTCGTCGCGCGCCAGACGATGGGTCTCTGCCAGCAGACGCGCGTTGGCGATCGCGATCGCCGCCTGCGCCGCATACAGGCGCACCAGTCGCTGCGTATCGCTGGAGAAGCGCCGGGCCGTCGCCGAGTACATCGCAAGCGTGCCCACCAGCTCCCCGTGTGCGATCAGGGGCACGGTGATGGCCGACGCGATCGTCGCGTGGAGCGGCTTCGTGCTCAGGGGGTGCTCGGCGTAGCTCGGCGCGACCACCAGGTCCCGCGTCTCGATCGCCGCGAGAGAGATGCCGGCGAGCGGTTCGCCGACCGAGTCCCGCAGGCCGAGCTGCGCGTTCGGGCGGAGGGCGCGGATGATGAAGCCGTTCCCCGGTTCCGCGAGCGCGAGCATCGCCCCGTCCGTTCGCGAGAGCTGCGTCGCCTGTTCGACGACGAGCTTCACGAGCTCGTCGAGGGACCGCTCGCCGGCGGCCGCGAGGCCGACCTCATAGAGCGCCTCGAACTGCAGCGCGCGCCGGCGCTCCGTCTCACCAAGGCGCCAGTTCGTGTACAGGGCGAGACCGGCCCGCAGCGCGAGCACGACCAGCGTCAACGCGACCGCCGCGTCGACGAACGGCTCGACGCCCGAGTTGCTCACGTTCGCGACGACGACGACCGCGGCGGCGGCGGCGGCCGTCAGCGCGGGAAGCGCCAGGCGCGAGAGCTCCACCACGTCGCGCGAGAACAACCGCCTCGGTTCGCTCCTGTCCTCGATCCAGGTCCCGGCCGCTGCGCCGATCGCGACCATGCCGAGCATCCACAGCAGGTCGAGCGGAGTGCCGGCCTGGAATTGGCCCCAGAGGAAGACTGGCAGGCTGAGCGTGAAGGCGAGCGCATTCAACGCGACGCCAAGGACGAGGATCGCGAACGCGCGACGTGGCTGCTCCATCGACGAACCCCAGAGCGCAGAGAGCGCGGCGCCCGTCGCGCCGGACCAGAGCACCGCGTAGAGAAGGACCACGGTCGTGATGAGCGGCTCTCGCGTCATCTCGCTCGCGAGCGCGCTGGAGAGGAGCAGCGCGATCGCGGCGAGAAGGAGCAGCACCACCGCCCCGGAGTCGAGGAGCAGCGCGTAGATGGCGAGGCGCTGGCCGCGCAGCATGGCGATGAAGCCGAAGATCAGCAGGGCGGCCGCGCTGAGGTGCGCGACATCGTCGAGTCCCGGTGTGGGCAGTGCGACCTCGGCGATGAGGAACGCGCTGCGCACCAGCATGCCGCAGGTCCACGCGGCGACGGCCAGCGAGACGAAGATCCACGGAAGCCGCTCGCGTCCCGGCGTCGTCTGCGCCGCGCGCATGGCGGCGACCGACGCGCCCAGGCCAAGCGCGAGCCATGCGACGGAAGCCAGGGCGCCGCGCGGCCAACCCGCCGGCGCGAGCTGCTCGAGGCCATAGACGCCGAGTGCGCCCGCGACGCCGACGAGGGCCACGCGCCACGACCGCGGAGCGAGCGCACCAAGGAGAGGACTCTGTTCGCTCATAGAGAAGAGGCTAGTCGGCGCGACCGCGGAGGAAAGGCCCCGCAGGTCCCACCCTGCCTGCCGCAATGCGAGCCGCGCGTACTACTCCTGCCGGGCCAAATGAGGTGCGCCTGATACCAGGTTCACCCGTACGGGCGAGATCCTTCGCGATGTCCACGACCGTCTGGAGGCTCGCCGGCTTTCCGAGCACGATGGAAGCCCGCGGCTCGCCTCGGAAAGTGATGCAGACTGCGCGCGGACGCAGGCCGAAGCCGGTGTCGCAGGGAGGGAAACGGCATGAGCGACCCGGTCCGCGGCAAGAAGATCCGCTGGTCGTACGACGACGGGCCCGTGGCCGGGAAGAAGTTCGAGCACGTTTTTGCCGCCGACGGTACGGTCACCTGGCGAGAGATCGGCGCTACGGTCGGCCAGCCTGCAGTCGGCGGCGAGCCCAGCGCCAAGTACGAGGCGGCTGCGCTGACCGACGACGTCTATGCGGTCTCCTACCTCGCCGGCTCCGGGTGGACGCTAACGACCGTGGTCAACAACAAGGACCGCACGATCGTGAGCTTCGCTTCGAACGAGAAGATGCTCGTCCTCCAACACGGGAAGCTCGCGTAGGGCGGACGACGTGACGGCTACCCTCGCCGCGCGTGAGCCAGGAGGGATTCGAACCCACGACCAAGGGATTAAGAGTCC
>DATKCP010000148.1:0-2171 GCA_035513115.1 Candidatus Limnocylindria bacterium
GCCGACGCGCGCGCCAGCACGTCGTACGGCAGGCGCGCCCAGTCGGCGGTCATGAAGTCCTCGGTCGTCACCGCCCGCAGCGCGACCAGCGCGCCGTACGTCCGGAAGTCCCCCATGACCCCGACGCTCCGCACAGGAGTAAGAACGGCGAACGCCTGGGCGACGGTGCGGTATAGATCGGCCGCTCGGAGCTCCTCCAGGAAGATCGCGTCTGCCTGCCGCAGCGTGTCGAGGGCGTCCCGGTCCACCGGCCCGAGCACGCGCACGGCGAGGCCGGGCCCCGGGAAGGGGTGCCGCCAGAGGATGTCCTCGGGGATGCCGAGCTCGGCGCCGACCCGCCGGACCTCGTCCTTGAAGAGGCGCCGCAGCGGCTCCACGACCTCGAGCGCCATGACCTCGGGCAGACCGCCGACGTTGTGGTGCGTCTTGATCCGCGCGCTGGTCTTGGACTCGCGCGAGCGCGACTCGATCACGTCGGGGTAGATCGTCCCCTGCACGAGGAGGTCGACGTCGCCGACGCGGCGCGCCTGCTCCTCGAAGCACCGGATGAACTCCTCGCCGATGATCATCCGCTTCTGCTCGGGGTCGCCCACGCCGGCGAGGCGGCCGAGGAAGCGCTCCGACGCATCGACGTGCACCAGACGCAGGCGCGGACCGAACGTCGCGACGACCTCTTCGGCCTCGTTCGCGCGCAGGAGCCCGGTGTCGATGAACACGCACGTGAGCCGGTCGCCGATCGCTCGCGCGACGAGCGTCGCGGCCACCGCGGAGTCGACGCCGCCCGAGAGCGCGCAGATCGCGTGACGGTCGCCGATCGTCCGCTTGAGCTCGGCGACGGCCTCTTCGATGAAGGCCGCGGGTGTCCAGTCGCCGGTGCAGCCGCACACGCGATAGAGGAAGTTGCGCAGCACCTCCGCGCCCCGCGGCGTGTGCATCACCTCGGGATGGAACTGGACGCCAAAGCGGTTCCGTCCGTCGCTCATCGCGGCGAGCGGCAGCCGCTCGGTGGCTGCGATGCCGTGGAATCCCGGCGGGAGCTTCTTGACCGTGTCGCCGTGGCTCATCCAGGCGCGCTCGTGGTCGGACAAGCCCTCGAACAGGCCACCGGACTCGGCGATGTCGACCATCGCAGGCCCGTATTCGCGCTTGCCTTCGGGCGCGACCTCGCCGCCGAGGACGTGCGCCATGAGGTGCATGCCGTAGCAGATGCCGAGGATGGGGAACCGCCCGTCGAGGACCGCCGGCTCGATCAGCGGCGCGTCCTTGTCGTAGACGCTCGACGGTCCGCCGGAGAGGATCACGCCCACGACGCCGCGGCGCTCGAGCTCCTTCGCGCTGACGTCGTGCGGGAAGATCTCGCAGTACACGCGCGACTCGCGCACGCGGCGCGCGATGAGCTGCGTGTACTGGGATCCGTAGTCGAGGATGGCGATCGTGGCGCGGCGCTGCGGGGCGGACTCCCCCTCCGTCGTCTGGAGGCGGCTGTCCGGCGCGCTCACCTATCGATTATCGCGTAAGGCATAGTGACGCGTGAACGTCCCGCGTCGTTTGACATCTACGCACCCATCGGTGATGCTTTGATGCATGAGGACCACGGTCAGGCTGGATGACCGGCTGCTCCGAGAAGCGAAGGCCGTGGCCGCGCAGGAACGCCGCACGCTGACCGCGGTCATCGATGACGCACTCCGCCAGTTCCTCGCGCGCAGGTCGGGTCCCCGCAACCGCGTGCCAGCCAAGTTGATCACGTTCGGCAGCGGCGGACTGCGGCCGGGCGTGGATCTTGACGATACGGCCGCGCTCATCGACCTCATTGAGGCCGGTGAGCCGCTGGACAAGCGCCGCTGATCCTCGTCGACGTCAACGTCCTCGTCTATGCGCATCGGCGGGACGTGCCGGATCACGCCGCCTTTCGCGATTGGCTCACATCGGTCGTGAACGGGGAGGCTGCCTATGGCATGTCGGAGCTCGTCCTGGGCGGCTTCATCCGGATCCTGACCAATCCGAAGGCGTTCAACGTACCGACCGTCCTCGACGAAGCGATCGCCGCTGCGGACCGGTTGCGGGTACAACCGAACTGCGTGCTCGTCTCGCCAGGTCCGATGCACTGGGACATCTTCGTCAGGCTCTGCCGCGAGGCGGGCGCGAAGGGGAACCTCGTGACCGACGCCTAC
>DATKCP010000149.1:0-9719 GCA_035513115.1 Candidatus Limnocylindria bacterium
TGATCACGATCCCGTTCGACCCGAACATCCACATCGGTCCGCTCACGATCGCCTGGCACGGCGTCTTCACCGCCGTCGGCATCCTGTTCGGCGTGTGGCTCGCGCTGCGCCTCGTGCGCGGCCGTTTCTCGGAGGACGACGCCACGGCTGTCGCCACGTGGGGCGTGGTCGGCGGCATCGTAGGAGCGCGCCTGGTGCACGTGATCGATCGGTGGGAGCACTACCTCGCGAATCCGCTGGAGATCTTCCTCATCTGGACCGGGGGTATCGCGGTCTGGGGCGCGGCGATCGGTGGCGTGCTCGCCGGCCTCTTCGTGGCGATCCGGCGAAATCTGCCCATCGGCTTCGGCGCGGACGCCGCCGCGCCGGGGATCCTGCTCGGCTTCGCCATCGGGAGGATCGGCGACATCATCAACGGCGAGCACTGGGCGACGCGATGCGAGCCGCCGCTGGGGCTCTGCGTCGGCTTCACGCACCCGGGCACGCTCGGACAGGGCCCCGCGCAATCCGCTTGGACCGGACCCGTGCACCTCGTCGTCGCGTACGACATGGCGTGGAACCTCGTCGGCGTCGCCGGCGCGCTCGCGCTCCGCGGCCGGGGACTTCCCAGTGGCCTCATCTTCTGGCTCGCGGCGGCGTGGTACGCGCTCGGCCGCTTCCTGCTCGGCTTCCTGCGGATCAACGACCCCATGTACGCCTTCGGACTCCGCGAGGACCAGATCATCGGCATCCTCGTGCTGGCGGCGGCGTTCCCGATGATCGTCCGCCTGACCGCGCGCGGCCGCTCGCCGGCGCCAGCCTGAGAACGAGCTGATCGAGCTCCCGTTCGACCCGGACCTGGTCGTCGGGTCGTTCCGCGTCGCATGGCACTCCGTCTTCGCGCTCATCGGGATGCTCGCCGGCGGTTTCGTCTCGATCCGCTGCGCGCGCTATCTGGTGCGTGACGAGCGGGTGTATCCCTTCGCCATCGCGGTCGTCATCGGCGGTCTGGTGGGGGCGCGCGTCGCGCACGTGACCGACAACTCGGCGCTCTACGCGGCCGATCCGCTCCAGGCACTGCAGTTCTGGGGCGGCGGCATCGGCACGATGGGCGCGCCGATCGGCTCCACCATCGCGGGGTACCTCGCCGCGCGCTGGCTCCGCCTGCCGATCGGCTTCATGTTCGACGTCAGCGTCATCGGGATCGCGCTCGGCGAGGCGATCGGGCGCATCGGCGACATCATCAACGGAGAGCACCACTCCATCCCGTGCGCCGGCCTTCCCTGGTGCGTGCGCTACACCCATCCGGACACCCTCGGCCAGAGCACCGCGGTCCACCCGATCGGCCTGTACGACGGCCTGCTGATGCTCGGGATCTTCGTCGCCCTCTTCCTGTACTGGCGCCGCGTGCGCGGTCAGCCCCCGGAAAGCCGGGTCTGGCTCTCGTACCTGCTGCTGCTCGGCGGCGGCCGCTTCCTCCTTTCCTTCCTCCGGACCGACCCGATCTTCCTCGCCGGCCTCCAGCAGGCCCAGGTGCTCGGCCTGCTCTATTTGGGCGCTGGAGCGGTCACTCTGCCTCTGCTGGCGCGTCGCGCGGGCAGGCGGGCGAGGGGCCCGCGAGCACAAAATGGGGAAAAACCCCTTCTCAAACCGGTGTCAGACCGGTAAACTCGCGTACGCAAAGCGGCACACCGCCGCCTGTGGGGAGCCTCATGAAAGAGTGGATCGTCTGCGAGGATAACTGCCTCAAGTGTTCCTACGGCGCCACCCTGGACTGCGACGGCGACTGCCCGCGCTGCCCGCGGAACACCTACTGCCCGTGCGTGACGTTCGTCAGCTTCGCCGCCGGCAAGCTGGCACCGGTGGCGCAGCCGGTCACGACCACGTTCGAGCGACCCCGCAAGCGCTGATCCGCGGTGACCGTGGACCCGGCGGCGCTCGCCGCTCTGCGCGAGCGCATCGACCGCATGGCGGTGTTCCTTTGACCTACCGGCCCTTCGCAGCGAGGTCGCGCGTCTAGAGGCCGAGTCCTCCGCGCCCGATCTCTGGAGCGACCGCCAGCGCGCGCAGCAGGTCATGAAGCGGCTCGGCCTCGTCCGCGCGCGCGCCGAGCGCTGGGAGTCGTTCCGCCAGCGCGCGTCGGACATCGCGGAGCTCGCGTCGATGGCCGAGGACCCCGCGCTCACCGTGGACCTGGAGCGCGAGCTTGGGCAGCTGGACGCCGAGGTCGACAAGGCAAGCCTCGAGGCGCAGCTCGGTGGCGTGTACGACGAGCGCGACGCCGTTCTGGCGATATCCGCGGGCGTCGGCGGAACGGATGCCGCGGACTGGGCGCAGATGCTGGTACGCATGTACGTGCGCTGGGCCGAGCGGCACGGACTGAAGGCGGAGATCGTCGAGACGACCCCCGGCGACGAGGCGGGGATCCGCAGCGCGACGCTGACGATCGAGGGGCCGTACGCCTACGGCTATCTCAAGACCGAGCGCGGCACGCACCGCCTGGTGCGGATCTCGCCGTTCGACTTCCAGAAGCGCCGGCAGACCTCATTCGCCCTCGTCGACCCGACGCCGCAGGTGGAGGACGACGCCGAGATCGAAATCCGCCCCGAGGAGATCAGGGTCGACACCTACCGCGCGACCGGCGCCGGTGGCCAGAACGTCAACAAGACCGAGACTGCGATCCGCATCACGCACCTGCCGAGCGGCATCGTCGTCGCGTGTCAGAACGAGCGCTCGCAGCTGCAGAACCGCGAGACCGCGATGCGCATCCTGAAGGCGCGGCTGCTCGAGCAGCGGGTGCTGGAACAGGAGGCGGAGCAGGCGCGCGAGCGGGGCGAAATGCGCTCGGCCGACTGGGGCAGCCAGATCCGCTCGTACGTCCTCCATCCCTACACCATGGTCAAAGACCATCGGACGGGCGTCGAGGTGGGCGATCCGACACGCGTCCTGGATGGCGATATCGACGTATTCATTGAGGCTGTCCTGTCAAAGCCGACCGGTGGCACACCGAGTGCTCAGTAAGATCCCGTAACGCCATGGGCGCCAGGGAGCGCACTCGCGTGGAGGTTTGTAATGGTCAGCGCAAAAGATCTGCGAGACGTGTTCGAGGACATCCGCAGCGAAGCGGGCAAGCGGGCGTCTGACTTCGTGAGCGACACCAAGAAGCAGGACTTCCGGATGCCGGAGATCGGTCACCGTGACCAGACCCCCGGGATCGTGTGGCTGGGTCTGGGATTGGTGCTGGGCGCGGTGATCGGCATGGCGATCGCGCTCATCTCGGCGCCGTATCCCGGCCAGGAGACCCGCAGGCGCCTGGGTCAGCAGGTCGACAAGATGAAGCGACAGGGCGAGGAGCAGATCGAGCAGATCCGGCCGTCCAGCTCGTCCAGCTCATCGAAGAGCGTGAACGGCGGCACACCCGCGTACACGACGCCGACCGCCGCCTACGAGCGCAGCTAGCCCTCAGGTCGCAGCGCTCTCGCGAGCTCGACGAGCCTCTCGCGCGTGTTGAGCGAGGGCTCGTCGAGCACGCGCTCGAACAGCATGTTCAGGATGCGGCCCACCTCCGGCCCGGGCGGGATGCCGAGCTCGCGCATGATGTCGTTGCCGTCGATCACAAGATCGCGCAGCGAGAACGCGTTCGCCGCCGCGATCTCCCCCTGCACGCGCTGCCAGAGCGCCTCGAGCGCGTACATGCGCGGGGACCTGGCGCCGCTGCCGATGTTGTCGGCGCGCCGCAGCGCGAACAGCGCCGGGATGTAGTCGAGCCCGATCTTCCTGATGAAGCGGCGCACCGCGGAGTCGGTCCAGTGGGTCTCGTACCAGAACATGTGATTGCGGATGAGGTGCGTGACCTCGGCCACCGTCTCCCGGTCGAACTTCCAGCGGCGCAGGATCTGGCGCGCCTTGAACTCGCCCACGAACTCGTGCTGGTGGAAGTGCCCGTCGGCGAACGTCTCCGGCTTCCCGATGTCGTGGAAGAGGCCGGCGAGCCGGAGCACGAGATCGCCCGCCGGCGTCGCGTCGACGGTCGCGAGCGAATGCTCGAACACGTCCAGCGCGGCGAACTTCTCCTGCGGCGTCTTCTTGCACTCCTCGAGCTCGGGGCAGATGACCTCGAGCAGGCCGACGTCCGAGAGCATCCGGAAGGCGGTCGAGGGACGCGGCGCCCCGAGGATCTTCGTGACCTCCTGGTTGATGCGCTCGCCGGAGAGCGTCGCGGAGAGCTGGGCATTGCGGCGGATGGCGACCACCGTCCGCTCGTCGATCGTCATGTCGAGGAGCGTCGCGAAGCGCACCGCGCGCAGCATCCGCAGCGCGTCTTCGCGGAAGCGCTCCTCCGGCTCCCCGACGGCCCGCAGGACCCGCGACTCCAGGTCGCGCTGCCCGCCGAAGGGGTCGACGAGCTCTCCGGGCGTGCCGTTCTGGCCCGGCCGCCAGGCCATCGCGTTCATCGTGAAGTCGCGGCGCGAGAGGTCCTCGCGGAGCGAATCGGTGAAAGCGACGTGATCCGGACGCCGATGGTCGGTGTATTCGGCCTCGATCCGGTAGGTCGTGACCTCGACCTCGTGATCGCCTGAGCGCACGACCACGGTGCCGAAACGGTTCGTGTAGAGGGACCTCGCGAAGAGCTTCTGGATCTCCGCGGGGGTCGCGTCGGTCGCGACGTCCCAGTCCTGCGGATCGATACCGCGGATCGCGTCGCGCACGCAGCCGCCGACGACATACGCGTCGTGACCCGCCTCCGTGAGCTTCGTGACGACGCGCTGAACGTCCTTCGGGACCCGCAGTTCCGTGATGGTCACAGGCTGAGTATCGCGGTGCCGGCTATTCGAGGCCGAGGTACGCCTTGCGGACCATCTCGTTCGCCGCGAGGTTCTTCGCGCTGTCCGAGAGCACGATGCGGCCAGTCTGCAGCACGTAGCCGCGATGGGCGATCGAGAGCGCCATGTGCGCGTTCTGCTCGACCAGGAGCACGGTCATGCCCTGCGCGTTGATCTCCTGGATCGTCTTGAAGACCAGCTCCACCAGCACCGGCGCGAGCCCCATCGACGGCTCGTCGAGCAGCAGCACCGTGGGGCGTGCCATGAGCGCGCGTCCGATCGCGAGCATCTGCTGCTCGCCGCCCGAGAGCGTGCCGGCGCGCTGCTTCAGGCGCTCCTTCAGGCGCGGGAAGAGCTCGTACACGCGCTCGAAGTCCTTCTCGATCTCCGCCGGCGGATCCGCTCGCGCGTACGCGCCCATCTCGAGGTTCTCCTTCACCGACATGCGCGAGAAGATCCGCCGTCCCTCCGGCGAGTGCGCGAGCCCCAGCCGGACGATCTGGTTGGCCGGGACCTTCGTCAGGTCCCGGTCGCCCAGGCGAACGGTGCCCTTCCGCGGACGCAGGACGCCCGCGATCGTTCGCAGGGTCGTCGTCTTTCCGGCGCCGTTGCTGCCGATCAGCGTGACGATCTCGCCCTTTTCCACCGTGAGCGAGACGCCCTTCAGCGCCTGGATGTTGCCGTAGTAGGTGTGGACCTGCTGGACCTCGAGGATCGGCATCAGGCGACCTTGTCCTTGCCCAGGTAGGCCTCGATGACGCGCGGATCGCGCTGCACCGCTTCCGGAACACCCTCGGCGATCTTCGTGCCGTGGTCGAGGACGGTCACGCGCTCGGAGATGCCCATGACGACCTTCATGTCGTGCTCGATGAGCAGGATCGTGATCTGGCGCTCGTCGCGCAGCCGGCGGATGAACGTCGTCATGCGCGCGGTCTCGTTGGGGTCCATGCCCGCGGTCGGCTCGTCGAGCAGCAGGAGCCTCGGCTGCGTCGCGAGCGCCCGCGCCATCTCGAGCCGCCGCTGGTCCCCGTACGGAAGGTTCTTCGCGGTCACGTCGTCGCGGCTCTCGAGGCCGACGTACCTCAGCAGTCCACGGGCAAGCTCGCGCGTCTCGCCCTCCTCGTGGCGCTCTCGCGGCAGCCGCAGGATCGCCTCGAACGGCGTGGCCTTCATGCGGGAGTGGTGTCCGACCATGACGTTCTCGAGCGCGCTCATGTTCTGAAACAGCCTGATGTTCTGGAAGGTCCGCGCGATCCCGGCCCGGGTGATCCGGTGCGGCGGCTCGCCGGAGATCACCTGGCCGTCGAAGGTCACGGTGCCGCTCGTCGGACGGTAGAGGCCGGCGATGACGTTGAAGAACGTGGTCTTCCCGGCGCCGTTCGGTCCGATGAGGCTGACGATCGAGCCCTCCGGGATGGCGAAGTCGATCCCGCTCACCGCCACCAGGCCGCCGAACTGCTTCGTGATCTGGCGCGCCTCGAGCAGGTCGCTCATCGCTCGACGTCCACCACGACCGCGCGCTCCTGCTCGACGGCTCCTTCGCTCTCGTCGCCGGCGTGCAGCTCGGCCCGCACGCGCGCGCTGGGGAAGAGGCCCTCCGGACGCAGGATCATCATCGCCACGAGCGCGACGCCGAAGAACAGCAGCCGCGAACGGCTCACATCCATGAACTGGAGATCCTGGTTGTTGATCGCCTCGCCGATGCCGTGGATGATCCCCGAGACCCACTCGAAGAGGATGCGATCCACCCCACCGAGGAGAAGGCCGCCCGCGATGACCCCGCCGATATTGCCGAGGCCGCCCAGGATGATCATGCAGAGCACGAAGATCGAGACCGAGAAGTCGAATTGCTCCGGCGCGATCACCTGCAGGTAGCTGGCCCAGATGGATCCGGCGAAGCCCGAGAGGCTCGCGCCCAGGGAGAACGCGAACAGCTTGGTCGTCACGAGGTTGATGCCCATCGAGGCGGCCGCGACCTCGTCCTCGCGCATAGCCGCCCAGGCGCGGCCGATACGTGACGTCCGCAGGCGGGACGTCATCACGACGGAGAGCAGCAGCACCGCGACGATCAGGTAGTACCAGGGGATAGGGTCCGCACCGAAGGAGACGCCCGGCAGCTGGGGCAGGCCGATCGGATTCATCCCCTGCGTGCCCCTGGTCACCTCCGGCGTGTTCCTGATCACCAGCGGCACGATCTCGCCGAAGCCGAGGGTGACGATCGCGAGGTAGTCCCCTCGCAGGCGGAGCGTGGGCGCGCCCAGGAGGACGCCGAAGACCGCCGCGACCGCGGTGCTGATCAACATCGCAATGAAGAAGTTCACCTGGTTGCCCTCGGCCACCCAGGGGATCGGGCTCTGCGCGGACGTGAGGAACGCGATCGTGTACGCACCGATCGCGAAGAAGGCCGCGTACCCGAGGTCCAGGAGCCCCGCGAAGCCGACCACGACGTTGAGGCCGAGTGCCAGGATGATGAAAAGCGCGATGGGCACGGCCTTGGCCTCCCAGCCCAGTCCGAGCGCGCTGTTGATGAGGGGAAAGAGCAGGGCGAGCCCGATCCCGACGGCCGTGCCGATGATGCGGCGCTCGCGCGACGCGCCGGTGGCCGTGTACCACCACCCGAGCGTCGGACGCCTCACGCCTTCTCCCCGACCTGTTGACCGAGCAGGCCCGTTGGCTTGAAGACCAGGATGATCACGAGCAACGAGAACACGCCCACGTTCTCCCACTGACCGCCGAAGTACGTCACGGTGAGCGCGCTCAGGAGTCCGAGCACGAAGCCGCCGAGCGCCGCGCCGGTCACGTTGCCGATGCCGCCGAGGACGGCGGCGGTGAACGCCTTGAGACCGGCGGTGAAGCCGAGTGTGAAGCTCGTGTTGTTGTTGTACAGGCCATACATGAGCGCGGCCGCGCCCGCGAGGACGCCGCCGATGAGGAAGGTGAACGCGATGACCCGGTCGACGTCGATCCCCATCTGGAGCGACATCTCCGTGTCCTGCGCCACGGCCCGCATCGCCTTCCCCATGCGCGTGCTGCGGATGACCCAGGCGAGCCCCAGCATCAGCGGGATGGCCAGCGAGAGGACGAAGAGGTCCTTGAACGTGAAGCGGATCAGCGACTCCAGGCCGAGCAGCTGACTGACGAAGTCATATTGCGGCAGCAGGTCCGGGAAGCGGCGCGGGGTCGGTCCCTGCCAGAACAGGCCGATGTTGACGAAGATGAACGACACCCCGATTGCCGAGATGAGGGGCGCCAGACGCGGCGCGCGCCGCAGCGGACGGTAGGCGATGCGCTCGGCGAGGACGTTGAGAAGGCCGCAGAAGATCATCGCGGCGACCATCGCGAGAAACAGCGCGAGCCACGGCGTTCCGATGACTCCGACCTCGGTCCCGAAGCCGAGCAGGGTCAGCGAGCTGAGGCAGACGAACGTGCCGAGCATGAAGAGGTCGCCGTGCGCGAAGTTGATCAGCTCGATGATCCCGTACACCAGCGTGTAGCCGAGCGCGATGAGCGCGATGAACGCGCCATTGGTGATGCCGATCATCACGGCGGCCAGGAAGAGGTCTATCTGCCACCCTCCCACGAAAGAGAATGGGGCGGGAGGCCGGATCTCTCCGGTTTCCCGCCCCGATTCTGCACTACGACGTTCGCGCTACTTGACCGCGAGCTCCTTTGAGAATGTCCAGGCTCCGCTCTTGCCGATCGAGCCGGAGAACACAGTCAGCGTGGTGTCGCCGTTCGCGTCGAACGACCACTTACCCAGGACGCCGTCGTAGTCCTTCGTGGCCATGACGTTGGCCAGGACCGTCGCCCGGTCGTCGGCCTTGTCGCCGGCTTTCGCGATCGCCGCGAGGACGACCTTGGCCGCCTCGTAGCCGTAGATCGCGTACGGGTTCGGGTTCTTGTTGGCGAACTTCGCGTCGAACGCCTTGAGCCACTCCGCGGCCTTGCCGGTGTACTTCTCGGCCGGAACGCCACCGAAGGTGGAGTACACGCCCTCGCCGGCGGGACCGACCTGCTTCATGAACTCGGAGCAGTTGATGCCGTCCGGTCCCATGAACTTCACCGTCGGCGCGACCGCCTTCAGGTCCTTCACCAGGACGGCCGGGTTGTTGTCGACGATGCCGCCGTAGTAGACAAAGTCGGCAGCGGAGTCCTTGATCTTGTTGGCGAGCGCGCGGTAGTTGTCGGCCTTCGCCGCGCCTTCATAGCCCTTCTCGACCAGGCCGATCTCCTTCGCCTTCGCCCGGAAGACGTCGGCGATGCCCTTTCCGTAGAGCTCGTTGTCGTGAACGATGTAGACGTTCTTGGCGCCGAGCTCCTTGGCCCACACCGCGCCGACCGCGCCCTGGATGTCGTCGGCGGGAACGACGCGCGAGTAGGTGCGCTTGCCGCTCGGGTAGTACACGCCGGGCTCGTTCGGCTCCGCGCCCTTCTCGGGTCCCTTGGTGAGCCCCACGGCGGTGTTGGCGGGCGAGACCATCACGAGACCCGCTTGATTCAGAAGCGGGATCGCGACCTTCGCCGCGCCGGAGTTGTACGTGCCGATGTAGGCCACGACGCTCTTGTCGTTGATGGCCTTGCGGGCGTTCTCCGCCTCCTGCGCCGCGTCCCACGACCCCTTCGCCGCCGTCGCGTCGTCGAGCGCCTCGTACTGCACGGTCACGTTGGGGATCTTGGTCTCGTCGATCGCCATCTTGATCGAGTTGACGATCTCGACGGTCTGCGTGCGCGACGCCCCGGTCATGGGCAGGCTGGAGATGATCTTGACCGTCTTGGCCGTCGACGCACCCGTCGTGCCGCCGGTACCGGCGCCGCCACACGCGCCCATGACGAGCGCGAGAGCGGTGACGGCCGCGGCCGCTGATGTCCATCGTCTCTGCATGCGAACCTCCCTGGCGGTCTGATCGGGTATGTGGC